>JAZTXV010000001.1:0-15452 GCA_045636605.1 Eubacteriales bacterium
TCCTCGCCTGAACATATCGCATCTCATATCGCATCTTTCAGCGCTGGGCGAATGAACGGCTACATAAAGTCCGTTTGATTTTTCTTTTGTAGGCTCGTAAATTCCAAGCACAGGGGAAACGCAACCGAATCCGTTAGGATAATGTGAGTTCCAGTGTATCTCTTTTTCGTATGCGTTATCGAAAATTTGACCGCTTGCATTCGGTATGAAGAGATTTGGCTTTTCGTATCCGACAAAGGAAATTGACGGAACAGATGCCGACAAAACCGTATAATCCGGCGAATCGTTTATAACCTGTACGCCAAAGGTGATTTCATCCTTTCGGTAAGCTCTTGCAGTGATAATTACGCGAATCGGCAACGAACGCGGGAATTCAAAAACTACGCGAAGCTCGTTTTTACCGCTCCATACGTTGACATTATCCCAGCCTTGCTCGGAAGAAAAGCTTTCCACCTCGCCTGTTTTGAGATTTTTTATTTTAAGCGCTGTCATGGGATTTACACACGGTTCATCAGTAGGCTTAAAGTCCAAAAGAGAGGTTTTTGCAAGGGAAGCTCCGTCTTTTCTGACATAAATCGCACTTGAAAGGCGACCGCTTGTAATATCGTATCTGTCGCCGCTTATTTTTACAATCTGCACGTGCTTCTCATCCGTAACGGTTGGTAATACAGGCTTACCCTCTCCGAAGGAAATAACCGAACACAAAGCATAAGGTTCGCTTATCATATTTAAAAAGAAATCTATTTTTGTGCCAACATTACTTTTTAAGGAACAAAATTCGACCTCTCCATCCCCCGAAAGATATGGAACAACTGCATTAACGCTTTTGGGTGCAAATGATGTACAACCGGCATTTGACAGCATGACGTATCCGTAATTATCACGTAAAGCTCCGCTTGTAAGCGTAACTTGGTGCGTTATATTGTTGACGCCAACCGAAAAATCAGGCTCAAATCCTTGAAAGGTATTAAATTTGCTTCTTTCAAATTTTAAATCCATCCAGGACATCATATGAATAGGTAGCTGTATTTTTGATGTAAAATATGTACTTACACGAAGTGCATTGTCACCACAAACTTCAAAATTGTAATGAACCTTAACAGGACCTATGGGAGTGTTATTTTCATCGGTTGGACAAGCGTGAATAGTTAAAGAATTTTCACTTTCCTCAAATACTATATCCGAGCCGAGCATATTGTAATATCCAACGGTTTTTAAAGTATCCTTTGAGAAAAATCTATATTCGTGTTCTTCGTTTGTAAGAGTATAAAACAAATTACCGTTTTCGAGGTCAAGGCTCAAGGTAAAACCGTTTTTAAACTTAAAGGCTTTTAAAAATTGCATAGTAATTCTCTTTTCTATTTTTCTTTTCGTCTTACTTTTGAACTGCCGCTCTTATATTCCAATTCGACTTTTCAAGCAGCGCTTCTGCCTCTTGGGCGTTTACACCGACAATCTCGGTGACGATTCTTATCATACGCTTCTTTAGCTTGTCGTTTGTCGGGCGCAAGTTTATCATCATATTTTCGTAAACGTTGCCAAGCTTTATCATCGCAACCGTGGATAGCATATTCAAGACTATTTTTTGAGCAGTGCCCGCCTTCATACGGGTTGAGCCTGTGATAACCTCCGCCCCTGTGTCTGTTATTATAGAAATTTTTGCACTTTTAGTTATTAAAGTATCCTCATTTGAGGTGATTCCTATCGTTTCACAGCCAAGCTCATTTGCAAAGTTAAGAGCGCCTATTATGTACTGTGCATTTCCGGACGCGGATATTCCAACAACCACATCGTTTTTTGTAAGCTGCTTGTCCTTTAAATCCTTAATACCGCCTTCGTAGTTGTCCTCTTCTCCCTCGGCAGCTTGAAACATACACCTTTCTCCCCCGGCAATAATGCCGATTACCATTTCTCTTGGCACTCCGAAGGTAGGCGGACACTCAGTCGCATCCAAAACTCCAAGTCTGCCCGACGTTCCCGCTCCGATATAGATTAGCCTACCACCCTGTGAGAGCTTTTCGGCAATTATATCACACACGGCTTCGATTTTGCCAAGCGCCGCTCTTATCGAGCGCACGGCGTTTTCGTTTTCTCTTTGAATTATATCGAGCATCCCCGCAGTTGTCATACGGTCTATATTTGTGCTATTTGGATTACGCATCTCTGTTTTTAATATTTTATGCTCACTCATTGTTGTTTCTTTTCCTCCATAGAGATTTTGCAAGCTCCAAGGCTCCGTCAACGGGTGGAACGTCCAAGACCTTAATATTACATTTTTGCATATCGTCCCCAAGCTCCTCGAAAAGATATTTAAGAAGTAACGCTTGCTTTGTTAGTCCACCGCCGAGTATTACGGGAATTTTTTTATCATAGGATGAAAAATGAGAAAGTGAAGCACGGACAAGTCTTGCAATTTCGGATACGTGTTTTTTAAGTATAGAAATAGACACCCTATCGCCCTTTTCAGCTTCCTCAAAAACGTACGTAGCGTATGATGCCACCAACTTATTTCCACCGTTATATAGATATTTAGTGAATTCCGAGCCCGAATAATCGGAGCTTTCGTTTATTCTTTGCACCAGGCTCGTTTGCTCACCTGTGCCGTCGCACACGGAAAAATAGGCATTTATAGCATCTCTGCCAATATGAAACGCACTTCCACCATTATCGAATAAATATCCCCAGCCTGCAATTCTTCTTGTTTCTTCCTTTTTTACTACATAGGAGCAAATTCCTGTTCCGAGAATCATTGTAATGCCCTCACCCTCACCAAGTCCTGCGGCAACAAGGTTATTGTTATCGCTGCCTACATCATAGGCAGCAAAGGACATTTTTTTCAGCATAGACTTAATTTCATCTGCGTAGCTTCCAGTTGCGCAACCGGCAATTCCGGCATATGCAACTACCGACGAAAGAGGAATATCTTTGGTCACCTGAGTAACGCCTTGCTCTATTATGCACTTCGTTTGCTCAATACCCACAGTATTGGGATTACATCCGTCCATAAAGAGTCGACTGACTATTTTGCCATCGGAATCTGACAAGGCAAACTCCGTCTTAGTTCCACCGCCATCAATACCCAAATAATACACGCTCTCGTCGCATCTGAACAGATCGGTTATATTCACACGGAATATACTTGCCATTTTGAAAAGCATCTCGATTGGCGGAACGCTTCCCTCAGTTTCCCATTTGCTTACTGTTTTTTCAGAATATCCAATAGCATCTGCTAACGATTTTTGTGTCATATTAAGCTTTTTGCGTAGCTTACGCACGTTAATTGAAAAAGCCTTTTCATAACTGTTTTTGCTCAGCATATTTACTCCTTTTTCTACTCACAGTATATATCTACATTAATTATACTCTAAAATTACCCATTTGTCAACCGATAAATAGGAGTATTATAATGTAAAACTCCGCTCTTGGTAGAGTTTTGAAGTAAAAGCAAAGCCACAGGATTTCCCTGCGGCTTTGCTTTTATTTACTTGTGTATTCGTCAAGATCGTTTTTGAAAACCGTTGTTTTGGGTTGAAGCACTGCCTCGAAGGTTATAGAGTAAAGCGTTTGCTGTCCCTTGGTGATTTTGCTAACCATTGGAGAAACGTCGTCCTCTTTTTCATACGCGTATTCTTTTTGTATTATTTGTACGTCGTTTTTATCTTCATACATATATGCACAAATTACAAGTTCAACGTCTTGAAGCTCAGACGAGAATCCGCTAATCATATAATTGATTCTACTATATTCTATTTCTTCAAGCTGTACGTTTACCGCTCCGCTTGTAGCCATTAAGTTTCCATTCTCATCAAAGAACGACTCGGCGGTGAAATATTTAGGATTTAAAATCAAAATTCCGAGATTAACCTTCGTATTGTTTATTTTCTCATATGCTTCCAATGCAGACAAATTGATTTCGAATCCACCGGCGAGCGCGTTTTTGCCAATCCTTATCGAATAACCAAGCGCCGTTATCAACGGATTTGTTTTTTCTGATGCTTTATAAACGCATCTTGTGCAATCAGATAGCAAGGCGCCCGACTTTGCATATCCGTCAGGATATTCGATTCTTGCAGTTGATGTGTCGTCAATCGAGTGCGATTTGTAAACCAAATTATCGCTTGCATCGGAATCGAATCTAAGTCCTGTGACAACATCGCTTAATGCGGCTGATTCGCCTGTAATAAGAGATGCGTTTGCAGGATTGGAAAGAATTATACATTTAAGATTAGAATATGGCGTTCTCGAATAGGCACCGCCAAAATAGAACGAGCCCTTATTTGAAGAATCGTTAGTTGCTACGAATTGAAGCGTTGTAATATCGCACTTAAACTCCACAAATTCAAGGAGCGGTGCGCCAAGTCCTGTTTCAGAGCTTTTTACGGTAAAGGCTTGGTTGCCGATGCTCGTTAAGTTTTCTCCAAAAACGATTCCCGTAACGTTGGTCAATGCATTGTTAAATGCATTAGCGCCGATCGTTGTGGCGTTAAGGTAAAGAACTCCACTCAAAATGGTTTTATTTGCACCGAATGCATTAGAGCCTATAGTTTCAAATCTTTCAAGCGGCAAGTTGATGAATTTTTTGAATTTACTTGCGCCGGCAAGCATATCCGCAGGCATAGCGGTAATCTCTGTATTCTTGTCGTATTCAAAGCATCTAAGCTCCGGAATAAACGTCCAAGCAGAGCCTACGTTAGGAGAGTTTGACTGAACCTTACCCGTATTAAAATATCCACAGCTTTTGGAATATTTACTGTGTCTTATTGTGTCGGTATTCCAAGCAAATGACGTTATAGTAACGCCATCAATTGTATTGGGCAAAATGATTTTTGTGTCCCATTTCACTCCGATATCATCGGCAGTATATCCAAGTGCGTGGAGCGCTCCGCCGTCGGCAGCAAGTGCAGCAATCGCTGTTTCAAGAGCCGAGACGTTGTAGTTTGTTATTACTCCGTTGGATTGAACAAACCACTCCTCGCCCTCAATTACCACGAAGTGAGTTACCGAGTCGTTATGGAGCAAATCGCCGGGAATTGCTTCAACATCCAAGTCTTTTGCGCTTACTAAAACAGAAAACAGGCAAACAAAGGCCATAAGCAACAACGCAAAAAGTAAAAGCTTCTTTTTCATAAAAATCTCCATTCTGTTCATAAAAATCTCCATTCTGAATTTTGAGAATAATTTTAAACGTAGACTGTACTTTCGACCTTGAAGTTCCAAAGCACATACGAAATATTCTCGATTTAAAAAGTCCGAATTATCTTTACTTTGATTAAATTATATCTCGATTACAATAATTTGTCAACCTACAATCAGTAGTGTTGGACACACACATATCTACTGAAGGTGGATTTTTGCACGAAAAGAGCCACAGGAGCCGCCCTGTGGCTTTATTTTTATCCATTTTCGCTTACAAGTTGACAGTTTGAATTTTCATTTTCTTTCAAGGCTTGCTGTTCTTTATAGAGTGAACGCCAACGGAAGAATGTGCGCGCAATCATATATACACAATATACGCTGTACGCCAAATACGTTCTGGCGGTGAGCTTGCGACAAACGCATATGCGCTTGTTGGTAGCTACGCAGAGAGCTTTGTAAACTCATTTAATGCCGACATTTGCTTTTTTTCCGTTTCCAACCTAACTGCCGATGGTCAGTTGACCGACAATTCAATTGCCGAAAATATAATTCGCAGAGCAATGATTTCAAAGGCGAAGCGCGTTGTTTTGATGCTTGACTCCCACAAAATAGGCGAACCATGCATCAGCAATTTGTGTAGTCTTGACCAAATTGACATAATAGCATGTGAAAAGGACATTTCTCATCTGTTTCCCAAACACAAACATAAATTTATTTAACCATTCCGTTGTTCAAAGTGCTCACAAGCAAATTGAACCTTATAAAACAAAACCACCCTTATACCAATCACGGTAAAGGGTGGTTTTTTGAGTACCAAAAGAAAGCTGTCGCAAGTTGTACCAAACCAAGCCAAAAAACAAGCTTTTTGAAGCGAATTTTAGTAGTAAAAGATTCTTTAGGTTGTTTTGGGGTTAACAAATTTAGATTTTGATTAACCATAAAAGGCTATCTCTAATATGAGATAACCTTTTTGCTTCGTTAAAGAAAATTACACCAAATCCAAAACGCCAGAGAAGCTGTTTACCACCTTATCAATGTTATAATCAGTAACGTATTTAGGTGGATATTCTGGAATTAGTACAGTTTGCAGTCTTTCACCTTTTGGCTTTCTTCCGTAAGAAAACTTATATCTGTTGTTCGTTATACAATGAGCATAATATAGTTTTTCTTGCAGACTCATCTTTCGTTTGGGAATCAACACTGACACATTGCTATTCGGGACAAATTCAAATGTCGAAACATAGGAAAATGTATGGCTTCCTTGCCCATCCGTCGAAACGTATAGTGTTCCAGCAGGAAACACCTTTTCGCACGGAACAAGATTTTTATTAACGTATGCATCAATGCTGGTTTCTTGCTTGTACGACGGTCTAACATATGGTATCCAATTTTCATTTTCTTTGACATTACTTCGTACTACTTGGGAAGATGCAATACCATTTTCAATATCAAAAAGCTTACTAAGTGGGACATTTTTAATACTAATAGGATATTTTGAATCGTCTATTGGGAAATCGGTTTGTCTTATGAACAGTTCACCATTTGCCCTAACATATCCATCTTTTATTGAATCTGGCATCTTCGATGGTATCTTGATGGTTTCCAGTCTTGTGCCTTTAGGTTTTCGTCCATAAGAAAACTTATATCTGTTGCGTGTGATGCAATGTGCATAAAACAACTTTTCTTCCAAACTCATATGCCGTTTAGGTATTAAAACCGTAACATTGCTGTTGGGAACGAATTCAAACACCGATACATAAGAATACGTGTGACTACCTTGTCCATCTGTCGAAACATATAACGTATTAGGCGGAAAAATTTTATCATCTGGAACAAGCCGTTTATCAACATAAGCATCAATACTGCCATTTTGAGTTTTAGATGGTCTTATGTAAGGAACATCGTACTCGCTACTCTTGGCATGACGAGATACTTGTGAGGATGCTATCCCGACCAAAGGAGTAAATAAATCTATTAGCGGTATGGTATTCATTCTTCTTCCTCCTCGGCTTCATCTACATTGTTTTGCATCCGCATAGAAAACAGAATATAATTTTTTACTGTTTCGGCATAATCATCAATTGAAAAATTATCATAGGAGGTTTCAAAATATGCTTCTGCACACCACTCATCTGTTATTGTAACTTCTTTCATCAAACTAAAGCCTGGAATAACCTCGCGATTTCTAAAAGCAGTGACCCACTGGTTTTTGATTGTTTCCCAAGTGTGATTTGCATCAATTCTACCTTTGTTTTTGAATTTTACAAATCCATCATCTCGGCAATAACCAAACCAAGTTTTCTTTCCTTTAGGGTGAGGTTTGTGTGCAGTAACAACCACCGCACACGTTACGGTGTTGACTTTTGAATTGTGAAATAAATCTTCCGGCATTGACAAGACCGCTTCCAAGGTATGCTTTTCTAACAACCGAGTTTTGAGGTTTTTGGCGACGTCGCTTTTTTCAATCACACAGCTTATTGGAATAATGGCTATGCACGTTCCACCAGACTCCAACGCATCCAGATTATTGAGGATAAATTCGAACTCCTCTATATCGGAAGCTTTGCTTTTGTAAGGTGGGTTCAGAAGTCCAACTGTAGGCTTGAAGTTCTTTTTTACATCTTCAATCGCTGTGAAACAATCACCCCAGTAAATGTTAGTTCTACCATCACGATGAATAATCATATTGGAAATCAGCAAGGTATAAATATCATCTTGGAACTCAATTCCAACTAACTGTTTGCCTTTAATATCTCGCTCTTTAGCTTGATCTCCTTTCGCATCTATAAGCATACGCTTCATAGCACTAATCAAAAATCCACCAGTACCGCAACAGTTATCAAGAACTACGCTGTTTTTGTCAACACCTGCTAACTCGGCAAACAATTCCGTTATATGAGGCGGAGTTAAAACAATTCCCAGACCCTTGTCATTGTTAGCGTAGCGCAAAAACTCTATATAGAACTGGCTGACAGTATCGACATATTGATGAGTTACCATAAATCCGTTAATCTCGCGGTCGATCTCATCAATGAGGTCTTCCAGAAACTTCTTTCCAGTTTTAGCATCCGTCAACGCAGGATTGGTTTTAACGAAAGAGAACGCCTGTGTTAAAACATCAATTTTCTTTTGGGGGATTTCACCACTTGCCAGTTGCCCCTCAATAGCTGTATAAAGTGCTTTTACAAGCTGTGTCACCTTATCGTACTTCTTATAACCATCCTTGAACGCTCTATCTTTAAGAGCTATCAAGATACCACTAATCAATAACGCCCTCTGCGACTCTTTAATTTTCTTGGCGTGGAGAGTTTCATTCAAGGTCTTTGTGTACGCAATGAGCCTGCCATAATCTTGATTGAATTTATAATTACTTTTGTTTATGCCCTCAAAGTATTCTTTGATCGTCAAAATCTTGTCATCAAATAAAGGATAAGACTTCTTGTCTTCCTTAAGATGCAGATAGTGCGATATTCTAAAACGGTTTTCATCCTCGCCGCTTATTCCGATTGCCAGAACATCAAATTCTTTTGATAGGAACGACGCATACAATAACGCTCCATCGACAGCATAATCAGCGTAATTGTCTTTGGTGTCACTCTCGTGCTTGTTAATATCTGCTTTTGCTTCTACGACAATCAGCAGTTCCGGATATGCCTTTGAGTATATAATGAAATCGGGATAACCTTTATGATTGCCTTTTTTAGATGCGTTTTTCAACAGCTTGTCTATTTTGGCGTTGTCGCTTTTCTGCTCCTCTACAACAACATCCGTATCATCATAATAGCCTTGGCTCGTGAGCATTTTTCGAAAGATAGCATATGTTTTAGCTTCGTTTGACATAGTTAAACCCTCATTCTTTCTCTAATGTTATCAATTTCGGCTTGATTGTGGGTAAGGTAATCCACAATATCTTTGGGAAGCTCATTTCTTCCGAAAGCCGCTTTGTTATAAAATTCGTTTTTCTCATTACCCGATAAATGCAAAAGCTCGACTATTCGATCCTGCATATCTGGAGTTGGCGGTTTCACTCTACCATTAAACACATCAAACAAATACGTTTTGGAAACGTTTAGATCAGCAGCAAACTTGGCTTGCGAATAATCGTGTGCCTTTATAAGCTCTACAAAATATGCACCAAAGCTACCTTCAACATATTGTTTTTTTGCCACTCTTGCACCTCCTAAAAGTAAATAAATAAGCTAACTACTTTACTATTGTAACACACATTTTTAAAAAATGCAATAGGACAACTTGATTTTTTGCTTAATCCACCCAAATTTTCTTCGTTTTGGCATACAAAAAATAAGCCCGTGTGGTTGGTTCCACATGGGCTTGATTTTTATTGAATTTTTTCGTGTGTTTTTGCCTTCGAATTGCATACAGTGGGGGTTTTGGAATTGGTGAGATAAAAAAGCCTTGCGGTGCAAGGCTTTTTGGTTTTAGTTATCTGCGAGTGGCTTCATTGTTGGGAACAAGAGGACATCACGGATTGATGCGCTATCGGTGAGTAGCATTACGAGGCGGTCAATACCGAAGCCGAGGCCTCCTGTTGGGGGCATTCCATATTCAAGGGCGGTGATGTAGTCGTAATCTACCTCTGCCTTGGAGTTTGGCTCCTCTGCGAGCTTTGCAGCTACCTGCCTTTCAAAGCGCTCTCTTTGGTCAATAGGATCATTGAGCTCACTGAATGCATTACCGAATTCGGTTGCGTTAATGAAATACTCAAAGCGCTCGGTGAATGCGGGCTCTGTCGGCTTTCTCTTTGCAAGAGGGCTGTTTTCAACGGGGTAATCGTAAATAAAGGTTGGCTGAATGAGCTTCTCCTCAACGTATGCGTCGAATATTTCAATTAGAACTCTGCCCTTTGTTGCATCGTCGGCAACCTCAACGTGAAGCTCCTTTGCGACACGTCTTGCGTCCTCGTCGCTTGTCCACGCATAGTAATCAGCGCCACTATATTTCTTTACAGCCTCTGCCATTGTAAGTCTTTCCCAGTTGCCCATATCTATCTCGATGCCCTGATACATAATCTTGGTGCTGCCGCAAATCTTTTCGGCAAGAAGCTTATAAAGCTCCTCAACGAGATCCATCATTCCCTTATAGTCGGTGAATGCCTGGTAAAGCTCGATTGATGTAAATTCGGGGTTATGCTTTGTGTCCATACCCTCATTTCTGAAGATTCTGCCCACCTCATAAACCTTGTGCATACCTCCAACGATAAGACGCTTTAGGTAAAGCTCTGTTTCGATACGGAGATACATATCCATATCGAGAGTATTATGGTGTGTAACAAACGGCCTTGCGCTTGCGCCGATTTCAAGCGGAACGAGAATTGGGGTATCAACCTCCAAAAAGCCCTTTCCGTCAAGATATGCTCTTATTTCCTTAAGGATTTGTGAACGCTTAATAAAGGTGTCCTTAACCTCGGGGTTTACGATAAGGTCGATATATCTTTGTCTGTATCTGGTTTCGAGGTCCTTAAGTCCGTGGTATTTCTCGGGAAGTGGCAAAAGTGATTTTGCAAGAAGGCTTATTTGCTTTACGTGAACGGAAATTTCTCCTGTTCTTGTACGGAAAACGACGCCCTCAACTCCGATTATGTCACCGATATCCCATTTTTTGAATGCGGCATAATCCTCGTCGCCAATATCATTTCTCGATACATATAGCTGGATTTGACCTGCCTCATCCATTAGGTGAGCAAACGATGCCTTACCCATAATACGACGGCTCATCATTCTTCCTGCTATTCTTACGACGATTTCCTCGCCGCTTTCGGCAAGCTCGCTCTCTCTTATCTCAAATGCGTTTACTGCATCTGCGCTGAGAGCTGTTACGTCGAACTTTGTGATTTCAAAGGGGTTCTTGCCCTCGTCGCAAAGGGCGGTGAGCTTATCTCTTCTGATTTGAAGAATTTCGCTAAGCTCTACCTCTTCGTTTACTGTGTTTGTGTTATTGTTTTCTTGCATAGCCTCACCCTTATTTTGTCTTGTAGAAATCTACGATTACGGCTTCCTTTTCGCCTGCGGGAGTTTCGATTGTTATCTTTGCGCCCTTCTTCTGTCCTACGACTGCACGGCCGATAGGTGATTGGTCGGAGATTTTCTTGTTGATAGGATCAACCTCGTTTGAGCTTACGATGTGGTAGGTTACCTCTTTACCGTCGGAGTATCTGAGAACTACTGTTGTACCGAGCGCTACTACGTTTTTGAATGCGTCGGTGTCAACGATTTCGGCATTCTTCATAAGATATTCAAGCTCTCTGATTCTTGCCTCTACCTTAGCCTGTTGATCTCTTGCCTCGTCATATTCACTGTTCTCCGAAAGGTCACCGAAGCTTCTTGCGATTTTAAGTGCTTCCTTTATCTCTTGACGGCGTACCGTAGTAAGATATTTGTATTCTTCTTCAAGCTTGGCGTATCCTTCTTTGGTATATTTGGTCTTTTGCTCTTCCATTTTGTTCACCTGTTGCCGTATGGCACCTTTCGTGTTTTATTTCAATTATTATTTTTCTGTATAGCCGAGCCTCTTACATGCCTCGAGGAGCTGATTGTCCTCCTCTTGCGTTATTTTATAGAAGCTCTTGTCCTTTAAGCTCTCATTAAGCTCGACAACCGTACTTGGCGTGATGCCTATTCCATCGTAATTTTCGTTACAGGGTGGGTTATAGGTGTTCGTTGAAAGCTTAAGTCCTGCTCCATCGGGAAGTATATATGTTGTTTGCATCGAGCCCTTGCCGTAGGATTTGACTCCGACGATTTCGGCCCTGCTGTAATCTCTTAGCGCTGCAGTGAGCAGCTCTGCCGCACTTGCGGTATTTTTGTTTATCAAGACTGCAAGCTTTATTTGAGGATCAAGACAGCTTGCATCGGATTTATAGATGCGTTGAAGCTTTCCGTCGGAACCAACGATATGGCATATATCGCCCTCGGGAAGCAGATAATCAAGCACCTGCAGAACCGAATCAAGCGTGCCACCCGGATTGTTTCTTACGTCAATGACGATTGATTTTGCGCCGTCTGCGGTCAGCGACTCTATTGCCTGCTTGAATTGATTTGGTGTTTCGCCGTTAAATTCACTTACACGAACGACTCCTATCGAGTTATCATACACATATTTACTGTATGAAACGGTTGCTATCGCTATCTCGTCTCTTATTGCGGTTACCGTTTTCTCGCTTCCGCTTCGAACATAGGTGAGCGTAACGGATGTGCCCTTATCACCCTTGACCTTATCAATTGATGCGTAGTAATTTTCAAGAGTTACTCGCTCGCCGTCAACTGCGGTGATAATATCGCCTGCAATAAGCCCTGCCTTATCTGCCGGAGCGCCCTGTGTAACCGATAGAATTTCTATTCCGCTATACTCGGCATTGAATATAACGCTGACGCCTATTCCGTAAAGCTTTCCGTTGGATTGGAGTATGAGCGACTTAAGGTCGTCTGCGGTGTAATATTCGCCGAATTTGTCGCCCACGCCCTCAATGTATCCACGCATAAGATAATAGCTTAAGCGCTCCTCGTCGATTTCTCCGATATAAAGAGAACGATAATACGTATCGGCATATGCAAGCTTCATAAAAAGATCTTGCCCTCTTTGCTCGTCGGGGAGTGCGTTATACATCTCGTTTATCGAGGCGAATTTTTGCAAATATTCGTTTTCTATTGCGGCTAAATTTTGCTTGTAGCTTTGTGCAAGCTCTGCCTCGGTTGTGCGCCTTATCTCTGTCATTGCAAGATATGTCACATTAAAGGTCACGAGCATCACGGCAAGAGATATAATTATTGTCCAAAAAACACTAATTTTCTTTTGCATTTTCAAGCTCCGTTAAGATATATTATGCACAAAAACTCCTTGTCGGAGTTTTTGCCTTAATCAGAATTTTATAGGCTTTGCCGTAAGGTATCTTCTGACCATAAGCGCTACCTTGAAGGTAATGGCGTGGTCAAACTCACGAAGGTCAAGACCTGTGAGCTTCTTTATTTTTTCAAGACGGTACACAAGAGTATTTCTGTGTACGAAAAGCTTTCTTGATGTTTCGGAAACGTTGAGGTTATTCTCAAAGAATACCTGGATTGTTTGAAGCGTTTCTATATCAAGCGTGTCAAGAGAGCCGTGCTTGAATACCTCTGACAAAAAGATTTCACAAAGAGTTGTGGGAAGCTGATAGATAAGTCTGCCGATGCCGAGGTTCTCGTAGCTTACGATTTCCTTCTCGCTCTCGAATACCTTGCCTACCTCAATCGCAATTTGCGCTTCCTTATAAGACCTTGCGAGGTCCTTTATATTATCGACAACCGTACCAATACCAATACCTACTCTGCAATAAAATTCTGTGCTGAGTGTATCGGAAATGCTTTGCGCAAGCGCCTCAATTGATGCGGTGCTTGTATCTGCAACAAGCTCCTTTACGATTACGATGTCCTGCTCGCCGATTGCGATGACATAATCCCTCATCTTATCGGGGAACATATTTTGAATTATATCAAACGGCAAAAGCTCGGTTCTTGTGTAAAATCTTACAAGAAGAACCACTCTGCTTTCCGTTGAGTCGAAATGAAGCTCTCTGCTCTTTGCATAAATATCACTTGGTAGAATATTGTCCATAATGATGTTCTTGATAAATGAGCTTTTATCAAATTTTTCATCATAATAGCTCTTGATATTTGCAAGCGAAACAGACAGAATAGCGGCATACTTTTCCGCAATCTTATCCTCTCCCTCTACAAATACGGCAAACTCCGCATTGGGTGATGTGCCTATGTACTGATAGGTATAGCCCTCTACTACCGTTGTATCGGTGGTAAATGCAAGCTCCTCCTTTGCCTGTAATCTGACCTCGCCTATTTTGGAAAGCTCACTGCATGCAATTACAGCACCTGTGATATCAATTACGCCGATAACACGGTCCACTGCATCGTGCATTTGGTGAATAACTCCTTGGAACAATCTGTTCGACATGCTTTTTCCTCCATAAAAGTGATTTTTGTGCAATTTGTGCATTCGATATGTTAATTTTACACTATTTTAGTACCGATTTCAAGGGTTTTTTTAATATTTTTTTGTGAATTTTGCACATTTTTTCTACATTTTGAACAAAAATCACAATTCGCTCTCGTAAGCGATACACGACAGTGCGAAGGTCGGCGCAGTCTCGCATCTGAGTATTCTTTTGCCAAGTCCTGCAATTTTTGCACCTGCCAATTTCGCTCTTTCCACCTCGTTTATGCTAAAGCCGCCCTCTGCGCCGATTATCAGCGAAATTGATTTTACGCCCGGATTTTCTCTTAAAATTTCCTTTAGGCTGAGAGTGCCGTCACCCTCATAGCAAAGGATTACAAGCTCGGATTTTTGAGCATCTCGCATAGCCTCGGTAAAGGTTAGCGCCTCGTAAACGACGGGAATTATTCCTCTGCCGCTTTGCTTTGCGGCGCTCTCTGCTATTTTATTATGACGGAGCGCCTTTTTGGGTGCATCCTTTTTATCTATTTTGGCAATACATCTTTCGCTTGAAAACGGAATTATTTCGCTCACTCCGCATTCGATTGATTTTTGAATTATGCTCTCAAGCTTATCGCCCTTTGGGATTGCTTGATAGAGTCTGATAAAGATTTTCGGCTCGGTATCACTTTCGCTTTCGCTATCAACCGTGGCTCTGACCTCGGTGTCGGTAATTAAGGTTAGCGTACATTCGTACACTCGCTTTTGCATATCGCACACGGTAATTTTTTCGCCCACAGCCATACGGAGTGACCTTGCGATGTGGTGAGCATCGTCACCCTCTATTTTAACGATTTTGGGCGTACTGTCCTCTATTTGCGTTGCTCTTATAAAAAATCTCGGCATAGCTTCTCCTTAGTCTTGAATATACTGCGTATAGTTATGTTATCATATCCAAGCGCCGTTTGTCAATACAAGAGTGCGCAAAGGAGCAAAAAGGAGTTGATTTCTCAACTCCTTTATTTTTGTTCATTTATGCATTTTTCTTATTGTAGGGTGGAAGTGCATCGAGGTTTTGATTTGGCTTCTCTACAACCGAGGTAAGAGATACGGTATAGAGGGTTGCATCTGCCTTTTCAACGCTTGAGCAAGCGCTGTTTGTATCTGCGCTTTGAATGAACTCAACATCGCTTGCGTCTGTGTATGCGTAGAGTGCAATTACAAGCTCAAGGTCAACGTGAGCTGCAAGGCCGTCTATCATTACCTTAACGTTTGAATACTCTGTGTCACTGAGGTCTGCTACAATAAAGCCCTGTGTGGAGTTAGCTGCACCGTCAACGAAGAAGGATTCACCTACATATTTGGGGTTCATTATA
>JAZTXV010000002.1:0-17225 GCA_045636605.1 Eubacteriales bacterium
AGAAAAGCCTCGCAAAGCGAGAATCCAGCTTGTGAAAGCACTCTTTTTTTCATTTCACCACGAAGCACTCACGAAAGTGGGTGCTTTTTTCGTGGTGGGGGAAGATTGTTCGAAGCAGGCTTTGCGTTTCCTGCTTGAACATTTTTTTGCAAAGCAAAGCTGCAAAGCCCTGGTTCGCTCTTTTCGAAGAAAAGCCTCGCAAAGCGAGAATCCAGCTTGTGAAAGCACTCTTTTTTTCATTTCACCACGAAGCACTCACGAAAGTGGGTGCTTTTTTCGTGGTGGGGGAAGATTATTCGAAGCAGGCGTATCTGTGCGGGATAAATTTTTCGTGCTCTTGACAAATTCGTTTAAAAATGATATTATTATCGTGTGCAGGATTCCTTTCGGCAAGCAAGCAGGCTTGCAAGAGGGACAATAGCTATGAGCTGCGCCTTGGAGCGCATTAAAGAATACGGGGGTACTCTATGACGGATTTGCTGATCTTACAAAAGAGCTTTATTTTATCACATTTGAGAGAGGGCGATGTGTGTGCGGATTTCACTATGGGAAACGGTCACGATACACTCTTTCTTTCCCAAACCGTCGGCGAGGGTGGCGAGGTTTATGCCTTTGACATTCAACCGAGCGCTCTTGAGAATACCCGAGCACGCCTTCAGAGCGAGGGCGCGCCCCAAAATTACACCTTGATTTTAGATAGCCATAGCAATTTAAAGAAATATATTCCCCAAAAAATCAAGGCGGGAATGTTCAATCTCGGCTACCTTCCCGGTAGCGGAAACAAGGCTCTTACAACGATGAGAGAGACAACTCTTCCCGCCGTAATGGGCGCAATCGAGCTTCTTGATGCCAAATCCATTCTGCTCGTGGCAATTTATCCCGGTCACGCAGAGGGCGATGCCGAGGGTGTTGCGCTCGAGGAAATTTTTAACAAAATTGACCGTCACGCAATCAGTGTAATGAAGGTGAAAATCATAAATTCGCCCACATCCCCCTACTTTTTCGTGCTTGAAACGGGAAAAATCTCAATTTCAGAATACATAGAGCGTCATGGCTCTATCTTCGAGGGTGAGGGTTAATATGAAAAGACTTTTTGCTTTAATTTTATCTCTTATGTGTCTTTTTTGCTCGTGCAAGGACGACACGGACAATCCAAGCGTAAGTGAGCTTAAGACTCCCGTTGTTACAGTAGACGGAGAGCTTGCCACCTGGGGAGCATGCGAGGGCGCAACGCATTACGAATACAAAATCAATGACCGTGCGGCTGTCCGTGTTGACGCCGATGTGTTAAAAATCGGGCTTTTGAATGGTGAAAGCATTTCGGTAAGAGCAATTTGCGAGGGCGAAAATGAAATTTCAAGCGATTGGAGCGTACCTGTATCGAGAATCAGACAGCTAAGCGTACCTGTTGTGACGCAAAAGCCCTTCGGAGAGCAAATTCTCATAAGCTGGGTGCGTGACGAAAATGCCACCTCGTACCAATATCGCTTGAATTCGGGCAGTGCGGTTGCCATTCAGGAAAACGCATTTCTTATAAACGCAACCGACATCTTTTACATTCAAGCGCTCGGCGATGGAGTTCATTACGATAATAGCGAGTGGGTTTTGGTAATGCCGAAAAACAGCTCAAATTAACATTTAATATAGCAAAAAAGAGCGCCCTGTGGCGCTCTTTTGCTTTTTAGTATGTATTTTTGCCGTCCTTAAAAATACCGAGGGGCTTGGGACAAAAACAGTAAAAAGCATGTTCGCTCCCTTTGAAAATCAACATGCTCCGACAAGCTTGTGCAAGCTGCACAAAAATAAGTCACCCCTCCCCGTTTTTGTGCAAAATCACTTGACAACTGTCTTTATATAGTATATAATTAAAATGGTGAAATACTTTAAAATTATATTCAGAAAGGAAAACAACATTATGAAAAAAAGATTATTTATCCTAATTGCCATTGCTGTAATGGCGGTATGTCTTTTTGCCGTTTCTGCAAGTGCGCAAATTACTACAAACATTGTCAATGTTGAAAACGACGGCATTCCCGATTGGGACAAAAAGGTTTACCTTGACGGCAATGAGTATGCTCTTTGGGAGCTTGATGAAAACGGCGTTTATCACCCGCTTATTTGGTTCAATAACGGAACGGCACTCGAGTCCGTTAGAGCCGACAACATAAGAGGAAACGGTGCAGATGTCACCGTTAATAGCGTTGAGCAGGTCATTTACAGAGGTGGCGATTATGCCGAGCTTCAGGGCATTAAAATCCATTTGGCAAGCGGCACAATACTTGACGGCAAGTCAACTATCGTTATTGCCAACCTAAACGGAGTAGGGCTTTACTATTCAAGCGGCTCGGGTGGCCCGTTCGATATGGATGCGGTAAAGAGCACTACATTCATGGGTAGCACGGCGCTTAAGTACATTTACCTTCCCTCAACGATAAACACCGTAGCTTATCAAAACGGCGGAGTGTTCCAAGGATGCACCTCGCTTGAAGCGGTAATTTTCGCAAAGGACGCAAAAATAGGCACTATCGGCAACAACTTTGTAATAAACTGTTCAAGCCTTAAATGCGTTTCTCTGCCGTCAAGCGTTACGAAGATTGCTTATAATGCGTTTAACAAGGCGTCTATCGGCGGACTTTATCTTGGCGAAACACTTGAGGAAATCACATCGGGCGGAAATTACGACGCAGGCGCGTTCTACAACTGTAAAAACCTCTATTTCGTTCAAAATCCGTTTGAATATTACGGATACGAGGGCACTCTGCCCGAAAAGTCGGAAATTTACTTTTTCCCCAATACCTTGGCAACTGTTTCAGATCACGCATTCAGAGGCTGTCCCAATACGAACACAACTGTTGTCTTTGGAACAAGCCTTACAAGCTGGTCAGGACATATGTTCACAGACTGGACATCTTCCACCTCCGGTGACAAAAATGTTATATTCCTCGGTAATATGACAAGGTTTTCAATTTCAGAAACAATTAGCGGTGGCGGATATATTCATTTCTACTTCCCCAACACCACCGACAAGAGCGTGCTTACCGTTGGAGGCAAAGAAACTTATGTTTATTATTACACTGAGCTTGGCTATGTCGGCAGAGCTCGATACAATGGCGTAACCTGGCTTACACTTGAGGAGCTTCAGACAACTACTAACTCATCCTTTTCAAAGGTTAAGAAAACTCCTCACCTTGAAGACCCAAGGCTTACCAAAATTGAACCCGCTACCTGCTATTCCAATGCAACGGGTGTAACACAGTGCTTCTGTAAGACTGTTTTAACAAACGGCGATATACCCGGCACTAAGCTTGACCACACATATATTGACGATTTCGACTGCACAACACAAAACAAGTGTAAGGAATTTGCCAACTGTGGCGCATTCCTCGAGGCTGCAGCTAATGCACATATCGAAAAGCACGCAGTAGCATATGCAGACGGCTTTGCAAGCGCAGGACTTCACACAATTTGGTGTGACAACGAGGGCTGTAATGCACTTGACGACGAAATCACGCTTGATGCAATCTTCGGCACAACAGGCGGCTACGCAATAAGCGCAGACGGCGGTCTTGCAGGCGGTTGGACCTTCAATGCTACAAGCTTTAACCTCTACAACCTCTACAATGAGAACGACATTAAGTTTGGCGTTTTGATGGCAAATCCAAAGCATCTTGCATCAAACAAAATATTTAGTGACGATATGAGCGTAAACCTTGCAGACGGCAAGAAGGGCGCGCTTATCGTTGACGATATCTCAACCGATTATTCGTCATTTAAGTTCAGCATCAGCGGCTTCGTTACCGAGGAGCTTCAAAATCTTGAGCTTATCGTAACGGCGTTTGCTTATGTTGACGGCGAAGATGTTGAATTCATTCAAGCGGAAAATACTGCTTGCAAGGTAACAACAACCGATTTCGAGGACGGAACACTTTACACAGTAAACTACACAACTGCGAAGAGTGCTCTTGCGGCAGAGCCCGTAGATGCTATCGTTCCAAGCAAGGACGAGGAATAATAAAAGCAATAAAAAACACCGACACGTGTCGGTGTTTTTTTGTTTATTGAGTTTTCAAGACGATTGCAATTTGACGCATTTTTTCGGGGGTAACCTTCAAGACACGGCGGTCATAGGTGATAAGTCCGTTTGTTTCGTCCTCGACATCGCTTATTTGCGTGTAAATCGCAGCACAGAGTCCGTCCTTTATAAGCGGAATTATCTCGTTTTCGTACAGGGCAACGAGCGCATCTTCAAATTCGCTCGCATCGTCGAATTTTCCGTAGCCGTAGGTTCTGTCAAGGTTGAAGGAATGCTCTGCCACCTTGTATGAATAGCCACCAAACTCGCTTAAAATTATCGGTTTTTCGCTCGGGGTGATTTTTACCCTTTTAAAGTACACGTGCTCGCTCTCGACATCGCTATCTGCTCCCTTGAACCAGCCCGAGGCGGTATCGACTATTCTCGTTTTGTCGATTCCCTTCAAAAGCTCGTACATATGTTGAGAGTCAATTTGTCCCCAGCCCTCGTTGAAAATTGTCCAATATGCGATACAGGGGTGGTTATAAAGGGCGCGTGCGGTAAGCATCATATGCCCCTCAAAGACATCTCTTTGCTCCCTTGTTTTCGTATTGACGCGCTTTTCCTTAAGGCTCTTAAATCCTACTGTCGGAAGGGCGGTATCGTGGAAAAAGGAGTATTTTCCGTTGTTTACCATATCCTGAAAAACTATCATTCCGTAAAGGTCGCAGTAGTAATAGAAAAGCTCGTGCTCTATCTTGATGTGCTTTCTTAAGGTATTAAAGCCAAGGCTCTTGGCAAGCAAAATATCGTTTTCAATGCATTTTGGAGAAATCGGGGTATAAATACCCTCGGGGTAGTAGCCCTGGTCAAGCAGACCGTGGAAGAAATACGGCTCGCCATTCAGGCATATGCGTGAAATTCCGTCAATTTTCTTAATTTCAAGCGTACGCACCGCAAAATAGGAGCTTACTCTATCGTCACCGCAAATTATATCAAGATAGTACAAATACGGATCCTCGGGTGACCATTTGCGCGGATTTTCAAGCACGATTTCGCACACAGAGTCCACAATTTCATATTCCAATGTGCCCTCGGGTGCGCTCACGGCAATTTTACCGCTTTGAACACCTATGCCCTCAAGCTCTATTTTTGCGCCATTTTCATTTGGCGTGATTTTTATTTCATTTATGTGATTTTCGGGTACAATTTCAAGCCATACACTTTGCCATATTCCGCTGACGGTGGTGTACCACATTCCGCCACGGCTTTTTCTTTGCTTTCCGTACGGACACAACACATTCGAAGTGTCGTCATAGGCTATTATATGAAGCTCGTTTTCTCCCTCTCGAGCCACATCTGTAATATCAACGCTAAATGGTGTTAGCGCTCCTTTTTGAAAATGCTTTAGCTTTCCGTTTACGGCTATTTTCGCATTTTGGTCAACTGCGCCAAGGTTGAGAATAACGCGCTTGCCCTCGCCTATTTTCGGTAGGGTGAAGGTCTTTTTATAGCTCAACTCATTTCCTACACGCGCTCCGATGCCTGATGCATCGCTCTCGGGTGGGAACGGCACGGTGATTTTGGATTTTTCCGTACCCTCGGCACTAAAATCCCATTCTCCGTTAAGAGGGATAAAGCTATCGCGCTTAAGCTGTGGGCGCGGATATACGCTATTCCACTCATTTCCGTCTGCACTATCGCTCTCCGGCGTACTTAAACGACACAGGGTAGGCTTTCTTGCCTTTTTTATAATGAAAAACACCACAAAGAGAGTGATTACCGTTGCGATTGCTGCAATAAGCGCTCCCATAAATATTTTTTCATTTGGAACGAAGGACTCCGTGCCGTCATTATTTATGATAATCTCGGCATCCCTCAAAATCGTTTTGCCGATTGCAGGGCCGACAACTCCGGGAATTAAAACCTGCGCAAATATTCTAAGTCCCTGGAACATTCCCGATTTGTTTTTCGGAGTGTTATCTCGAATTGAAGCGCCAAACGCCGCCATTCCCGAAAGATATCCGCACATCATAAGAAGCGAGCCCACAAAGACGAGGGGCGTTATCTTAAAGAAGAACAAAACGACATATCCGAGCATCAAAAGAACGAGCGAGATTGCTATTGATTTTTTGAAGCGAAGCTTATCGTAGGCTCTGCCAAAGAGCGCCGTAAAGACAGATGCGAGAATGATTGCGGGCGCCATTATAAGCACATAGTCTGCCATTTTCAACCCCTCTGTGTAGTAGAGAATGAGATATGGCATAAAGATTTGTATTGATATTCCAAACACGGCAAAGGCGATAAGAAGTGCATACAGGGTGGGGTTTTTTCTTACCACGCTCGGACGGAAGCCGTATATTATGTTTTTGAGGTAGCTTTTATTTTTGTCCGTTTCTATTTTGGGCTCGTTTATAAGGAAGAAGCCCAAGGCGCCGATAGCTATGACAAGAGCGCCTATTATGATAAAGATGGCCGTCCAGCTCTCGCTTTTTGATAAATCAAAGGACATAAATCCGCCGAATACGCAAAGGATTGCGACAAGAGGCATCATTGAGTTTATTCCCTCTGCCTTGCCTCTGTTCGTTTCGTCGGTGACGTCGGTGAGCCAGGCATTGAAGCAGGCATCGTTTGCGCTTGAGCCGAAAAAGGTCATAACGCAGTCCATTACGATAACGAGGGTTATGCAAATTGCCGCCGCACTTGCCATGCCGAAGATTTTACCGATAAAATCAACTCGAATGAACGCAAAGGACAGAATTGATATTCCCCAAAGAATGTAGCCACCCGAGATGAAGATGCGCCTTTTGCCGATTTTGTCGGAGAACGCACCGACAATCACGGTGGTCAGGGTTGCGGCAATAGCGCTTGCCATTACCATTGCGGCAATATCAGCCGCCGAGGCGCTGAACATCTCGTAAATGAATACGTTGAAATACATATTCTCCACAACCCACGCAATTTGTCCTATAAGGCTGAAAATCACAAGGGCCGTGTAAAATTTTTTCTTGCTTGATTTGTTTTCCATATTATCTTTCCTTTCTTATCGGGAAAAGCATACGTGTTTGGCTTTTGTATTCCGAAAAGCCTTCCTTTTTGCTTTGTCTGCCGTCTGCCATTGGAATACTAACGCACAAAAACAGTAAATTGTTTAAAATTGCGCCAATTACAAGGTACCACGACATCATATTTATTGCGCAGTAAAGACCAACTCCATACCACATAAGTATTTCTCCGAGATAGTTTGGGTGACGTGAATTTTTCCACAGTCCCGTGCGAATGAAGGGCGTTGCTCGATTTTTGCGATATGCGTGCATTTGACAATCGGCAAAGAGCTGAAGGGTAACGCCCAAAAGCGAAGCAAGGGTGAAAATCAAGGACACGGCATTGAGGGCGGGGGCGCTCTCAATAAGAATTACGGCAGGAAGAACGCAGGCGTAAACGACAAGCGTTGGCACGAGGTGAATTCCCACAAAATTGATGATGGGGTAGCACCTGCCTGTCCTTTCACAAAGAAGGGTATATCGCCAATCTTGGTGGGCGAGGCCGTGAAAGGTATATGCCCAGTTTGCAGTCAACCGAAGCGCCCAAAGAGCAATCACGCCAAGCACGATAGCTCCGCTCAGTGAGATGCCGTCAGTAGCAAAGGCGCACACGATAACTATCGGCTGAACACTCCAATACGGATCGTAAACCGAGGCGTTTTTGAAAGCAACGCTGAATACGAAGGTGAATGAGGTTGCGACGATGTCCGCTATCAAAAGCGAAAGCCACGGCTCGTGTGGCAGTGCAAGATATGTAAAAACGCCCACGCCTGTGGCTAAGATGTAAATAATTGTAACTATAATAAAGCTCGGCAGTCGCTTAATCTTCATTGTCCTCTCCTTTTTGAGCAAGCTCTCTCAAAAGCCGCACGCAGCCGTCATAAATTTCGTTATATGCTGTTTTGAAATCTCCGCTATACCACGGATCGTAAACATCCTTTTCGTTAAGCTTGCGGATTTTTCCGTCGGGATCACCCCCGAGGATGCGGTGCATATTTCTTATATTTGCGCCATCCATACCGATAAAAAGGTCGTATTTTTCGTAATCGGCTCTGACAAGCTGTATCGCTCTTTTGCCGTCGGCTCTTATGCCGTGCAGAAGAAGCTCCTCGTAAGCGGGTGGGTAAACGGGATTTCCTTTGCCGCCATATGAAATTTCCTCGTCGCTTGTGGCGCTTGAGGCACACTCGATTTCGCCGTCAAGGCTTGCCCTTGAAGCAAGTGATTTGAATATAAATTCCGCCATTGGACTCCTGCAAATATTTCCGTGGCAGACAAACATAATTTTCATATCTTACCTCTTTTAAATTACTATCTGTATTTTAACATTTTTCGCAAAAAAAGTCAACCTCTGCGCTTGCATTCCTTAATTTGTCAAAACAAAAATGAGCATAGCAAGCTATGCTCATTTTATTTATTCGGGAGTTTTTAAATTAGTACATTGGTCTAAATTCCTTTTTTGGATTTTTTAGATTAGATTATTCAGTACATTGGTCTGTCCTCTTATTTTTGTTTGTCTGTTGCCTATGAATTAAGGTAAATCAGTACATTGGACCTTACTCCTTGATTGAATTTTGAATTGAATTAAATCTCGCTACTTGAAGATAAATTCCTTTCCCATTTCGGATTGGCAGGCGCACCTGCTATTCGTTGAATTTCCTTTGAGTTACTATCGGTATATTTTAACTTTTAATACTATTTGAAGATAATTACCTCGTTTTATTGGTTGAAATCCATCGGGCCTATTCAAAATATTTGTTTGATTTATTCAGTTTTTATTCAGTTTTTATTGAATTTTTATTCGGTTTTTGATTTTTAGCCTTGTTTCCTTTTGTCTGCCGTGCTTACCTCTTTTTTGACAGGGGGAAATGATTTTCACCGGTCATCCCGTACCTGCTTGCACAATCAAGCTATAAGCCGCCGTTTACGCTCTTTTTAAATAATTTTCAAATCTTTTCGCTACTTGGCTTTTTATTTTTCCATTAAGGCACGCTCCTTAATGGTGCTGATTATGCTATTTTCCTGCTCTGTTGCCATTGGACCGTACCTCCTTATCTTAAGATTAAATGGCTTCGGCTACGCTTTGACCTTTCTCGTCAGTCAAAATAACGGTTGCTCCTATTTGCGTGCTTCGGATTTCCGCTACAATCTATATCTACCAGGGGAAAATGCCGAGCCTGCAAGAGTGCTTATTCTCGGATTTACAACGCATTACCGAAACTCGCTCGAATTTGGAACTCTATTGTAAATCTTTGCTCCTCTTTGTACTTTTATTGTAGCACACTTTTTCGGATTTGTAAAGAGGTTTTGTGAAATTTTTATAAAAGTGACTCAAAAACGGCGATTGTTTTTGTGCATAGTAAACGAAAATCTATAATATATATATATACTTATATATAAGGAAGCGATTTCGAAATTTTTTAAATTTTTTTCGAAAATTCTCTTGATTTTAGTAAAAAATTCGGTCATTTGGCTCATTTTTTGTTTACAAAATCACAAAATAGTGGTAAAATATAATTAGAGAAAGGCTTTACGATAAGGAGGGATTTTATGAAAATTACTTTTATCGGCGCAGCGCACGAGGTCACAGGCTCGTGTACTCTTTTGAGTGTTGCGGGCAAAAATATTCTTATTGACTGCGGTATGGAGCAAGGGGCGGACATCTACGAGAATGCCGAGCTTCCCGTTCTTCCCGCCGACATCGACGCAATACTTTTGACTCACGCGCACATTGACCATTCGGGACGACTTCCCGCTATGGTGGCAAGCGGCTACAACGGCCCTATTTATTCGACGGAGGCAACGCATCGTCTTTGCGAGATAATGCTTCGTGACAGTGCTCATATTCAGGAGTTTGAGGCAAAATGGCGCAACAGACGGGCTAAGCGCTCGGGTGACGACTCATATTTGCCGATTTACACAATGGCAGATGCGGAAAAAACGCTCGCTATGTTCGAGTCGTATCCGTACGGAGTTGACATTCCTATTCTTAGCGGAGTGACTGTTTCCTTTCTTGATGCAGGACATCTTCTCGGCTCGGCAAGCATTTATGTGAAAATAAACGAGCACGGAAACGAAACAACGCTTTTGTTCTCAGGTGATGTCGGAAATATCGACAGACCTCTTATAAGAAACCCCGAAAAGCCGAGCCATGCGGATTTTGTGATTGTTGAATCGACCTACGGCGACCGTACGCACGGCGAGCGTCCCGATTATCTGTCGCAATTCACAAAAATAATTCAGCGCACCCTTGACAGAGGCGGAAATGTTGTTATTCCGTCATTTGCAATCGGCAGAACGCAGGAAATTCTGTATATTCTAAGAAAGATAAAGGAAGAAAATCTGATTGTCGGGCACGGAGATTTTCCCGTATTTGTCGATAGCCCGCTTGCCATTGAGGCAACGCAGATTTACTCCTCGGGGCTTGTAGATTACTACGATAGCGAAACGCTTCGCTTGCTTGAGGGGGGCATAGATCCCATTCGCTTCAAGGGGCTTAAGGTTGCCGTTTCGAGCGACGAATCCCGAGCAATAAACGATTCGCCCTCTCCGTGTGTTATCATATCGGCATCGGGAATGTGCGAGGCGGGCAGGATTCGCCACCATCTGAAGCACAACCTTTGGAGAAGCGAGAGCACTATTCTCTTTGTGGGCTATCAGGCGCAGGGAACGCTTGGACGTGCCATTGTTGACGGAGAAAGGATTGTCACTCTCTTTGGCGAGGACATTGTAATTCGAGCGCAAATTGAGGCAATCGACGGCATTAGCGGTCACGCCGACAAAGACATGCTCCTTGATTGGCTTGGCGCGCTTGATGCTCCGCCAAGGTGTGTATTTGTAAACCACGGAGATGACAGCACTTGCGATGCCTTCGCCGGCACAATAAGGGAGACGCTCGGCTACAAGGCGGTCGCTCCCTTTAGCGGTGATGTTTATGACCTGAGAAGCGGGGAGTGCATCGAAAGAGGTGTTATCACACGGGTGACTCCACGCATTGTGAACGCCAAGAAGCGCGCGGGTGTTGTTTATGACCGACTCGTGAGCGCCGGCAAGCGTCTTATGGCGGTAATTGAGCAGAACCGTGGGGGCGCAAATAAGGATTTGGCACGATTTACAAGTCAGATCGAGGCTCTGTGCGACAAGTACGAGATGAAGGATTACAAGAAAAAATAGGCTTTTAGAGTCAAGAATAATAAAAAACACACCCAAGCATGCTTGGGTGTGTTCGTTTTTAAAATATTAGCTTATATCTTATTGTTACAAAGCTTGAGTCCTCGTAGCCGAGCACAAGGCCCTGCTCCGCACTTGTGGTATATGAGCACTCAACGCTTGCCTTATAGCTTGAGAGTGTGATTATTCTGTTTATTTTGGCAACGGGTGCGGTAATCGACCTTAGCTGTATGCCGTCGGCATTCATCTTTTTCTCAAGCTCCTCAAGGAACCAAAGAGAATTTCCTTGGAATTCAACTATGCCCTCATGCTTTACGGTCTTGCCGAAAATACATCTTTTTTCATTTTTTAACACAAAGATTGGCTCAATTTTTATCCTTGAGCCTGCCCTTAGCTCGTCCTTGTATTGCAGAGCAAATGCGATTTTTTCCTCGCTTATATCGTTAGGATAGGGTGGCTCGAAATTAAAATCGGTATATATGAATGCAGGCATTTTATAAGCGCCTGTCAGCTCTCTTTTGCCTTGCTCTCCGTCAAAATCTCCGCTATTTACAAACTCTCTTATCTCGTCTGTCAGTCTTTGATATACCTTTTCTAAATGTCTTGCGAGTAATTTTCTTTCGTGATCTTTAAGAAGGAGCTGTAAAAGTGAGAGTGCTTCCGCTCTTTGCTTACTTGTGGCCTCGATGATTTTCAACTCGTCTAAAAAAGCCATATATTTCTCCTTTAATATCTATACTTTTATATGTAGATTATATCTATTTTAGCATACCGTGTCTTATTTGTCAATAAAAATATTTTCTTATCGACTTAAATATAGCATTATTTAATAAATATAGCATTATTTAATAATGGTACTTTTTTCTTTTGATTGCCATAAGGAATACGGTCACTGCAAATGCCATTACCTCGGCGATGACAATTGATAGCCATATTCCGTCAATATCAAGCACGAGGGGTAGCAAAATAACCGAGAGTGTTTGGAAAAGCAGGGTTCGAAGGAACGATATTATAGCCGATGTGAGCCCGTCGTTTAATGCGGTAAAGAAGGACGAGCCGAATATCGCCATTCCCGCAAAGACAAAGGAAAAGCAGAAAATTCTAAAGCCTCTCAGGGTAAGAGCATACAGCTCGGCATCATAGCCCACAAAGATTTTTGAGCACACGGGGGCAAGCAAAAGCCCAAGAGCGAGCATTGACACGGAAAACAGCGCAATTATTTTCACGCTTTTTTTACGCAGGCTTTTCAGCTCGTCGTGATTTTGCGCGCCAAAATTGTAGCCGATAACGGGCGCAACACCCACACTGTAACCGATAAATATTGAAATGAACACGAAATTTACATACATCATAACGCCATATGCGCTAACTCCGTCCTCGCCTGCGTATGCCATTAGCTGAATGTTATAAAGCATACCAACAAGCGACATTGACATATTTGCCAAAAGCTCGCTTGAGCCGTTAGTGCAGATTTTGGCAAGCGCATGCCACTCGAGGCTCGTTTTACCAAGGCGCAAAAGGCTTGTGTTTTTTGAAGAAAAGTAGATAACGGGTATTATTGCTCCAATAAATTGGCTAAGCCCTGTGGCGATTGCCGCACCTGCAAGCCCCCAGCCAAGCCCTGCCATAAGCAGAGCATCAAGCGCCATATTACACACTCCCGTGAGAATGCTCATATAAAGACCGAGCGTTGGCCTTTCCGCACAGATAAATATGCTTTGGAAGGCAAGCTGAAGCATATAGGCAGGGAGCGATAGGGAAATGATTATTCCGTAAAGGGTGCAGTCATCAAGCATTTGCCCTGTCGCACCCATAAGCGAGGCAACACCGCGCATAGTGAATACTCCAAGCACGGCAAGCACTACACCAAGGGCAATGCCAACATAAATCACCATCGAAAAGAGCCTGTTTGCCCTTTTTCTGTCGCCCTCGCCAAGCGTTTTGGAGATAAGCGCACAGCCACCCGTGCCAAGCATAAAGCCGGGCGCACCGAGAATCATAAGATATGGCATTATAAAGTTGAGCGCAGCAAAGGGTGTATCGCCAACTATGTTTGACACAAAAAGCCCGTCAACCACGCCGTAAATTGATGTGAAAATCATCATAATAATCGACGGAATTGTAAATCTTAACAGCTTTTTGTAGCTAAAATGCTCGTAAAGCTTTATCGCCATATGCTCACCCCCTAAAAATAGTCCTTGACAATACTAACATATAAAAAATTTAATGTCAAGGATTTCTTTTACTTTTTCTTTGCTAAAAAGAAAAAGTAAGCAAAAAGAAAAGAGCTATGAAAAGATATAAAACAAACAAAAAGGCAACCATAGGTTGCCTTTTTTGTTTATTATAATTTCAAAAACTATTAGCGATTAAGAAACAATATCTTTAGAAAAAGTATCGTTTGCTACAACCACTACGATTTCAGTTTGAGCCCAAGATTAGAAAGCTTTTTTATGATTTCTTCAATGCATTTTTGATTAATGTATTTAATATCAATTATTTCTTCTTCCGTTTTCCCGAGCAAGTCATCTATCGTATTGATTCCTGATCGTTTTAGACAATTAAATGTACGCACTGAAAAGTCAAGCTCCTCAATAGTCATGCCGTCAATATTTTCCCTTACCACACATTTTACATATGAATGCAAGTTAGAGCGAAACATTGTGGTACAATCGGAAAAATAAAATCCGTAAAACGCAAGCACAAAAACCATTTCTTCAAAAATGTCCATGTCACAAACATATTCTCGATACACCTTGAAGCCTTCCATTTCAATTAACTCTCTAATTGTTATTTCTCCTTCAATGACACTATAAGCACTTTCGCCAAAGCAACAATCGCTCAAGGTTGTATCAAGTGTGATTTTCGCTTGACATAATCTTTTCTTTTCCAACCAAGCGAGGTTATCTCTGTCCCGTTCCAGATTCCTCTGTTCCGCGCCCAAAAACTCTCGATGAATAGCACCCCTGTCTTCAGAATCGCAAAATATTTGACGCCATAATTCTGAATAATTTGTTTCGTCACAACTGAAAAGAGTTGCCACAATCTCCACCGCGCGTAGCTTTTTAGATCGCGAGGGGTGGCAAAGCTTCCGTAAGCCTTTCTTTTTATGCCCCTTTGCTCTCTCGACACCATCATAATCAAAATCTTTCTCTCCGTCATTTTTTAACATTTCGGCAATTTGTTCTAATGTGTATTTTTCACATTCTATTCCAAAAGAGAGACGAAGAATTTTTTCTTGTATGGGTTCAAGTGTTCCAAGTACCTCGCTAAACGCTTTCTTAACACATTCCTGTTTTCCCAAGCAACAACCAAGCCTAAATGTGCAATGTTCACAAGAATCGTCGTAATGGTTTTCATAGGTATGTTTCCAAAGTCCGTCAGTGCAACGAACATAACATAACCCTCTAAGAAATCCGCGTTTTTCATAATATTCTAAGATATGATACGAATTATCATATACTACATTAAAGAGCTTTCTACATTGTAAAAACGCATTTCGAGCGAACACTACAACTGTTGAGGGAATGTGGAGTTGTTTCAAAGAAAAACAACGAGCAAATGCATATGCACCAATCACCTTAAGTCCTGCTGACAATAGTATATTTCTCAATCGTTTGCATTCGCAAAATGTATAAGGTTCTATTTCTTGCACTTCACTTGGAATATTTATTTCCTCGAGATTTGCGCACCTCGAAAACGCTTGTGCACCAATCTCCTTTATCGTTTCGGGAAGAATGACTTTTTTAATTTTTTGACAACCCATAAATGCCTTTTCACCAATGGAGCTTACACTATCGGGTACGATTACAATTTCTTGATTGCCAAGATATTTAACAAGAATGTCGTTTTCAATTTCAAAATCAGTCAATTTATTCTCACTCATAGATTACCGCCTTTTCTGCTCGTCTTGTTGTGCGCATTTTATTCTTTAATTTCATTTTAGCACATACGACAAATTCTTTCAACATTTTTAAGACAAATAATGAAAACCACCCTCGCCAATGTGGCAAGAGTGGTTTTTGTTGTTTAGTAAAGTTATCAACGGTCAATATAATCGCAAGCAGCAAGTGCGGCAATCGCACCGTCCGCACACGCGGTGGCAACCTGTCTTATTCTCTTTTTGCGACAGTCGCCGGCAACGAATATGCCCGCTGTTTTTGTGGTGCAGGACTCCTCGCTATCGGCATAGCCGTATGTGTCGAGGGCTATAACATTTTCAAAGGGCTTATTTTGCGGAATTAGTCCTATTGCGACAAAAAGTCCGTCAATTTTAAGCTCCGTTGTGCCGTTTGCACTTACAACCTCAATGCCATCAAGCTTGTCCTCGCCCAATAGCCTTGTGATTTTTGCGCTTGTTATAATTTCTACATTGGTCTTTTTGAAAAGCTGCTCCTGAAGCTTCTTTTCGCCTGTGAGCACATCAAGATTTTGGATTACATACACCTTTTTTGCAAGGTCGCTTAGCAAAATTGCCTCTTGGAGCGCACTGTTTCCGCCACCGAGGACGGCAACCGTTTTGCCCTCGTAGAATGCGCCGTCACATACTGCGCAGAAGGAGATTCCCTCTCCGATAAATTCCCCTTCTCTTTCAAGTCCGGGCAGGCGATGCGTTGCGCCTGTGGCGATAATTACTGCCCTTGCCTCGTACTCCGAGCTATCGGTAACAACCACCTTATGCGTGCCCATATCCTTGATTTCGGTAACCTCGCACATATCAATCTCTGCGCCCTGTGTCATAGCCTGGTCAAAGAGCTTCTCCGCAAACTCGTTTCCCGTCAAGGAAACAAAGCCGGGAATGTTTTCAACCTTTGGCGAATATGTAATTTGTCCGCCAAATACGCTTTTTTCAAGAACAATTACGCTTTTATTTGCTCTGCGAGCGTAAATCGCAGCGGTAAGTCCCGCAGGACCTGCGCCGATTACTGCTATATCGTACATTTTATTTTCCTCTGTGTTTCTTCTTTGACAAATTTCGGCGACTTTAGAGGTCGCCGAAAATGTGTTTAGTTATGGTGCGCTTAAACGCCGAGATATTTTTTGATGTCGGAAACGCCTGCGTACTTTTCAACAACGCCGCCCTTTACGATAACGAGGGTGGGTGCCTGCTTTACGCCGAAGGCATCAACGAGAGCCTTATGCTCTGCATCTGCGAGAATTTGCTCGTACTTAACGCCTGCCTTATCAAGGAACATCATTGCCGCCTTACAGTTGGGGCAGGTTGCAGTCTTGAAAAGGAAGATGCCGTCCTGTGTGGTGCTGTCGCATCCGCAATCGGTACATTCGCTCTCAACGGGGGCGCCTTGAGTGCCTCTCTTGAGCTTTGAGCCCGGAATGTCGTAAACTGCTCTGTCTCTGTACTCCTGGCTCTTTCCGTCGTTCCAGTTCTGAACAGGACGGTAGTAGCCTGTGATACGGCTGTAAACCTCGGTTGTTTCTCCACACTCGGGGCAGGTATAAACCTCGCCTGAGATGTAGCCGTGGTTCTTACATACAGAGTATGTCGGTGACATTGTGTAGTATGGGAGCTTGTAGTTCTCTGCAATCTTACGAACGAGAGTAGCCGCAGCCTTCCAGTCGGGAAGCTTTTCACCCAAGAATGCGTGGAATACGGTTCCTGAGGTGTAAAGGGTTTGAAGCTCGTCCTGAATGTCAAGCGCCTCGAAGATATCGTGTGTGAAGCCAACAGGAAGATGTGACGAGTTGGTATAGTACGGTGTATCTCCGTTTACGCAAGGAGCTGTGATAATGTTGGGATAGTGCTTTTTGTCGTGCTTAGCAAGACGGTACGAGGTGCTTTCTGCCGGTGTTGCCTCGAGGTTGTAGAGGTCGCCGTATTTCTCCTGGTAGTCGCTAAGACGCTCTCTCATATGATTGAGAACTGCCTTTGTGAATTCCTGAGCCTCGGTTGTGGTGAGGTCCTTTCTTATCCATTTAGCATTAAGGCAAGCCTCGTTCATACCTACAAGACCAATCGTTGAGAAGTGGTTGTTGAAGGT
>JAZTXV010000003.1:0-1565 GCA_045636605.1 Eubacteriales bacterium
GCCGACCTTTCTTACGTCAGGCTTGGTAAGATGAATTCCGCTTACGTATCAAAAGGTGAGTACGAATCTCTTTTTGAAGGCGTAACTTTCCGCGAAGGTTACGATGCTGAATATTTCCACAATGCCATCCAGTCTGCATGGAGAATAACCCCTTCTGTTTCTTCTGGAGTTGACCACAAGGAAGTATACCTCTTGCGCTCCGAAAAAGAGCTTTATATGGGTTATGCTGATGACGGCAAAATTGGTACGCTTTATGAGCTTAGGTTTAACGAAGCCTTGCCAACGTATCTTTATGCACTAAAATATACTTCTCCTGATGTTAATGGCGCAACGCTTATTCTTGACTCAAGTAATGGAACGGGGCGCATCATATTCGGAGAGCATTCGAGCTACACGGCTCTCGGAACGTATAAGCACGAGAATTCAAGATTGATATTCACAACTACCGATGATTTTGAATTAACTCTTGTGTTTATGAATGTAGGCGATGCGCTCATTTATTCCGAACGTGATTCCGATGTAAAGGGACTTTCGGGTTTGTTCCCCGATGGAATTTCTTTTAACGGATATTATCAGTTATATGCTACTTCAAGCTGCACAAAATGGATTGATATTAACAATGATGGAAATCACGAGCTAATATCTGTAAATATAGGAAACAGCGGTACTCTTTGGTATCTCGTTCACTCGCAGGGTCTTACTCTCGCAAACAATACCATTCCTTTCACAAAATACGATGATGTCAAATTTGAGGAGAAGGACGGCTCGCTTTACCTTGTTTGTGAGTATAGTGAGATCGATTTCAATTCCTATCGTTATAAAGTAAGCTTTGATGGCGAAAATCTTATATTTACTCCGGAGGAATGATTTATGAAGCAATTCAAGAATATATTTATATTTGGAGTTGTCGTACTCTTGCTTGTGGGCGTTGCAATAATTCAGTATGCAACACCGTCGCGCATGGTTGATTTCAGAGGCGAGATTTTGAAAATTGCCGTGTCCGATGACGGCATAGTAACACTTTCTGCCGCAAGCGATATTGAAGGGCCGTTTCTTTTTAGAATCGATGATAAAAGCAAGCTTGAAAATTGCTGTGGCGAAGAGATAACTTTAGAGGATTTGACAAAAGGAACTATGGTAGACATAAATTATCGCAAATATCTTTTCAAGGATGAAGACGTTCATATAGTCAAATCGCTTAAGATTTACAAATAACAGCGGTTCGACTTTCGAAAAGCTTGCTCCACCAAAAAAAGAGATAGCCCTCGCGGTTATCTCTTTTTTGTTTTGGCGGGGCCATCAAGTCCGACTCGAGCTTGTCGTGCGAAGCACGAAAGGTTCGCATTCCCGCCGCAGAGCGCGTCGAGCTTGCTCGTAAGCGGCAAGGCGAGGAATATTGCCTATGGCAAAATTTTTGATGATCCACGAGCTTCGCCCGACCGGTTGAGCCGAAGGTTACATAATCAAACGAAGCCGAGTCTAAATGTATACATTCAAGAGAGCGAGCGCAGATTGCTCCGTGAGCGCATCGTGAAGCGATGCAGGACACTTTTATATTCTGCTTT
>JAZTXV010000004.1:0-29002 GCA_045636605.1 Eubacteriales bacterium
AAGACACCGCTTCTTCGTTCTATGGAGGTGCTCGGCAAGGCGACAATGAAAATACTCAAGCTCTTTGGAAACGAGGATGTCACCTCCGTTCGTACAACCGTCGGCGCAGAGCAGGAATATTTTTTGGTAGACAAAACCGTATTTGACAAGCGCCCCGACCTTATCTACACGGGCAGAACGCTTTTCGGCGCAAAGCCACCTAAGGGACAGGAGCTTGACGACCACTATTTCGGCTCAATCAAGCTAAGAGTTTTGGCATTTATGAAGGAGCTTGACAGAGAGCTTTGGAAGCTTGGAGTGCTCGCAAAGACAGAGCATAACGAGGCGGCTCCGGCTCAGCACGAGCTTGCTCCCGTATTCACAACGACAAACCTCGCAACTGACCATAATCAGCTCACAATGGAGCTTATGCAGAAGATTGCGAAAAAGCACGGACTTGTTTGCTTGCTTCACGAAAAGCCGTTTGAGGGCGTAAACGGAAGCGGAAAGCACAACAACTGGTCAATCTCCACGAACACAGGCGTAAACCTTCTTGAGCCGGGCGAAACACCGTACGAAAATGCACAATTCCTCTTGTTCTTAAGCGCAGTTATCAAGGCTGTTGACGAATATCAGGACCTTTTGCGTATATCGGTTGCAAGCGCAGGAAACGACCACCGTCTTGGTGCGGCAGAGGCTCCGCCGGCTATTGTTTCAATCTTCTTGGGCGACGAGCTTATGTCTATTCTTGAGGCTATCGAAAGCGGCGCAAGATATGATGCCAAGGAGAAGGAGCAAATGCGTATCGGCGTGCACATTCTTCCAAAATTCCCCAAGGATACAACCGACAGAAACCGTACCTCCCCCTTTGCCTTCACGGGTAATAAATTCGAGTTCCGAATGGTTGGCTCGGCAGATTCGATTGCAGATGCAAACACGGTAATCAACACCGCAGTAACTCAGGTTCTCAACGAATTTTACGAGGTTCTCTGCGTGGCCGAAAACTTTACCGAGGCACTTCACGAGCTCGTAAGAGATACGATAAAAAATCACAAGAGAATACTCTTCAACGGTAACGGCTATGACGAAAGATGGACAGCCGAGGCCGAAAGGAGAGGTCTTTCTAACCTTCGCACAACTCCCGAGGCAATTCCTCACCTGCTCGATCCCAAAAACGTTAAGCTTTTTGCGGATAACAGGGTGTTCAGCGAAAAGGAGCTTCGTGCAAGATGCGAGATTATGCTTGAATCCTATTCGAAGCTTATCAACATAGAAGCATTGACCGCAGTTGATATGGCAAATCAGTTGATTATGCCCGCCGTGTCGAAGTACACCAAGGAGCTTACAAAAACCATTAAATTCAAGCTTGAGCTTGGTATAGACGCAGGCTATGAAAGGGAGGTTGCAAGCAAGCTTTCCACTCTCAACGCCGATGCGTACAGATTGACCAAGGAGCTTGAGACGACAATCCAAGAGGTAAGAGCAATGACCACAGGCGCCGAGGCAGTAGCCAAGGCATACGCCGAAAGGGTTCTTACAAAAATGGCAGCCCTCAGAGCTGTTGTTGACGAAATGGAAACAATGACCGCAAAGGAATATTGGCCTCTTCCAACCTATGGAGATCTTCTTTTCAGTGTTTGATTTTATTTGAATAAATTGAGAAAAAGCCAACGAGAGCATCTCGTTGGCTTTTGGATTTAAGATAATAGTCCGTTAATACTGACATTGTTGCCGAGCTTTTGCTTGAAACGCCCTCAAAATACATCATTATATTTACATATGTGCATATAATAAAATTAAAACTGTCTGAAAACACCTTGAAAAAGCGAGTTGTATGTGATAAAATATGATTTGTAATTTGCTCTCACAGGAGAAAACTCAAAATGTTAATTTTATTGCTTTCCATAATATATTTGGCATTTATTAGCCTTGGTCTGCCCGACTCAATGCTCGGCTCTGCGTGGCCGTCAATGTTCGTCGATTTTGGAGTCCCTGTATCTTATGCGGGAATTGTATCTGCAATCATTGCTCTTGGCACGGTAATTTCAAGCCTTGCAAGTGACAGAGTGACAAGAAAACTCGGCGCATCAAAAACAACCGCTATCAGCACGCTTATAACGGCACTCGCTTTGCTTGGATTTTCAATTAGCACGCAGTTTTGGCAAATATGCCTGCTCGCCATCCCGTACGGACTCGGTGCGGGAAGCATTGATGCCGCACTTAATAACTATGTTTCCTTGCACTTTGCATCACGTCATATGAGCTGGTTGCACTGTATGTGGGGCATCGGCTCGGCAATAGGCCCTGCAATTATGGGAGCAGTCCTCACAGGCGGACAAAGCTGGCACCGTGGCTACCTTATCGTAGGAATAATCCAGTCCGTAATTACAATAATCCTTTTCGCCTCTCTGGCAATTTGGAAGCGCCCTACCCGTGACGGAGTAGCCGACGAGGTGCGTGGCGAGCCAATAGGTCTGAAAATTGCCATCTCATCAAAAGGGGCTATGCCTGTGATGATAACCTTCTTTTGCTACTGCTCACTCGAAGTGACGGCAACCCTGTGGGCAAGCTCCTATCTTAATCTTTTTAAGGGAATAGATGCAGAAACGGCGGCTCTTTGGGGTAGCCTTTACGTGCTTGGAATTACCGCAGGCAGAGCAGTCAGTGGGTTTATTACAATGAAGCTTAACGATACGCAAATGATTCGATTGGGAGAGGGAATAATGGTGGGTGGCATCGTGCTTTTGCTGCTCCCGCTTCCCAATATATTTTCCCTTATAGGACTTGTTGTGTTCGGCATAGGTAGCGCGCCTATTTACCCTTGTATAATTCACTCCACCCCCGAGCGCTTCGGCGCAGATAAATCCCAGACTTTAATCGGGATTCTAATGGCAAGCGCCTATACGGGCACCTGCCTTATGCCGTCTGTCTTTGGGCTTATCGCAAACCATATAAGCATCGCCTATTTCCCGCTCTACATAGGCGTGCTAACCGCCCTTATGATAGTAATGTTTGAAATATTCAACAAAAAAACGAAAGCATAACGCTTTCGTTTTTTGTTACCAGCCTGACATGCCGCAATTTTGATTTTTACCGATAGAAATCAGAATATCGTCATTTGAAAAAACGAGCTCCATTCTTCGTGTTTTTGTGCCTCCACGCCAAAATCCCTTCCATTCACTTCTTTCATACATTAGCTCATAGCTTCCGTTTTGGTGATTCTTTTGGAAACTCGGTTCACCCATTATGGAAATGACCTCATATTTGGACATTCCAACCTGTATTTTCTGTGAATTATCTCTAAAAGCATTTCCATCTGTCACCTGCTTGTATATATAAGCCACTACTACGATAATAAGAATTAAGTACAGCGCCCCCATAATTATCTCCTATTTTTTGTCATTCTTGTCAATTTCAGTGCCTATTTTATCGCCAGCAAGTCCGCCTATAATTGCGCCGACAATTGCACAAGGAACGGTTCCGGCGATAGCTCCAAGGGGTCCTGCGGCAATGCCAATTCCTGCGCCTATTTTAGCTCCGGCAACAAGTCCTGCCAAAAGTCCTGTAAGACCACCTTTTTCTGCATTGTTCATGTTTCTCCCTCCTTTATGGGCTATTTATAGACTAATTGTATCATATATAGCCCATAATGTCAATAGAAAAAGTCTATAATTAGCCTATAAAATTTTAAATAGGAGAAAATTATGGATACTTATACAACAGTAAAAAACAGGCTTCTCAAGCTTCTTGAGGAGAAAAATATGCCGATACACAAGCTGGCAATGGAATCTGCGGTTGCACCTTCAACAATCAAAAATATCCTGTACGGAAAAAGCAAAAATCCCGGTATTGTAACAATAAAAATGCTATGCGATGGGTTTGGAATTTCCCTTGCAGAGTTTTTTGGGACTTCCGAGTTTTCAAGCCTTGAGCAAGAAATAAAATAAAAAATGATTGGCAATTGCCAAGCATTTTTTGCTATCAACTATTCCTCTTGCTCAAAATATCACGAATTTCACGAAGCAAATCTGCCTGTGCCTTAACATCCTCGTGTAGCTGCGCCTCAGCTCTTGCTCTTGCCTCTGCCTCAAGACGAAGCCTTTCTGCTTCAGCGTTAGCTCTTGCCTCTGCTTCCTCTCTTTCTCGCTTTGCCTTTTCTTCCTTTGCGCGAAGCTCGTCCTCGTTGATTTTGTTTTGAATATTCTTAATTATTCTGACCGCCACGAAAATAGAGAGTGCGATGATTATGAAATCAACAATCGTTTGAATCCAAAGTCCGTACTGTATTGAAATCTTGGTAATTTCAACCACGCCCGTTTCCGCATTTATAGCTTCGGGACGCAAAATGTATTCCCACTCGTGAATACTTACACCGCTTGTCATAAATGTAATAAACGGCGTGATAATGTAATCTACAAGTCCGTTTACAATAGCATTAAACGCAGTAGCAATAACAACCGCAACTGCGAGGTCAAGCACATTACCCTTGGCTATGAATTTTTTGAAATCGTTCCAAAATTTTTTGTTTTCCTTTTTTATTTTTTCCGCTCTTTTTTTCATTTTACATCATCTCCTCGAATAATTTTGAGCATTCGCTCACTCAAAATGCATCTTGTATCGTCGTCAACCAAGCTAAACCTGTTGCCGTCATTCGGAGTGCTAAGGTAATTCCAAACGGAGTAGGGAATATCATTCTCCTTTAAAATTTTAATCACATCACGCATCCAATTCTCACGGCTTGCCATATCTGCGTGACGAATAGTTCCAAATTCTCCGCACCATAAGATTTTATCGGGATTTGCCCGTATAAAGCTAAGTGCGTTTTCAAGGATTTCTCTCATATAATTGATGTCCATTCGCTCAATGTGAGAGTATGCATTATCATTGTTAAAAAGCAACCTGTAATAGTCACGGTACCTTTCAATATCGTCACACGGATACGTCAGGGTGCGATTGTAATAAAGCTTTGTCCAATGCAAAACACCCCGTTGATGCGTAAACTCCGACGGATCATACACGTGGAAGGTGTAAATTACGTTCTCGTCATCAAAAACCCTCAAGGCGTGTAGCATATTCGGATTGTTCCAGCAGGTTGGACCGATTATAATTTTCCTCGTTTTGTTGACGGCTCTTATCGCATTTATCGCGCGCTCTGCCAAATTGTTCCATAGCTCAGGCTCAATGTCACGCACCTCGTTAAGAAGCTCAAAAGCAACATCCTCCTTGTGAGAAAATCTTCTTTCAAGCTCAAGCCAAAGCGCCACAAACCTGCTTTGAAGCTCATCGGAGTCAAAAAGAGTGACGCTTTCTTCAATGTCGCAATAGTTGCCAATGCACTTGTGTAAATTGAGCACAATGCCCATACCGTGCTTCTCGCAAAGGTCAACAAAGCCCTCAACAAGAGCCATTGTGCGCTCCCTGTAAGTAAAAGGAGATTCCTCAAGTACAATTTGGTCAAAGCCAAGACGGATATGGTCAAAGCCCATATTTTTAATGTTGATAATATCCCATTCGGTAATATAGGAATCAAAATGCTCGTAGTCGCCTATCGTAAGCTCAAGACGCTTATCCATCGGCAAAACATTAAATCGCTTGTAGTTGGTAAGCCAACCGCCAATTCCCATGCCACGCTCAAAGCCTTCAAATTTTTTCATAAGCTCTCCTAAAAAATACAGTTTCCGTCAATGTAAACAGAGGTAACCATTGTGCACTCACCCTTCACAATATCGCCATCAAGGACGATGAAGCTTGCAGAATCTCCTGTGCTTATCGTGACAGGCGCATCGAAATATGAGCCGACAAGGTATGAATAATAACCGCTCTGTCTGCTAATTGAGCACTCGCCTAAAAGCTCCGTTGCTACCCTAATTCCGGTTAGCGGATTACAGCATGATGTAGCAGGGCAGTCGCTTGAAAACAGAACCTTGACTCCTGCGTCAAGCAGCATTTTAACAGGATAAGCTCTCTCGACTCTATCTCCTAAGCGTGCCTTGTCAATATCAAGGGCATTTTTCTTATCATAAAACCAAAACGGTTGCATACATGCTACAATGTCTTCCTGCGCCATTACAGATGCGCTTTGACTTGAGCAAAGCTGAAGATGTGCCACTATGTGTCGTGATTTCGGTGCAGAATGGCGCGAAAGCGCGCACACAATTTGCTCAACCGCTCCATCGCCAATCGCATGCGCATGAATAGGCAAGCCCTCGCTCAGCGCAAGCTCAATGGCCCGGTCGAGCGAAGCGTTATCCCATATAGGAAAGCCTTTCGTTTTCTTATCGCTATAATTGTCAAGCAGAAGAGCAGAGTGATTATCTATTACGCCGTCTGCATAAATTTTTATCGCTACAAGCGAAAGTCTGTCGCACAAAAGCGCGCGTATCTGCTTAAGCTCGTTCTGTATCACGGAAGGCTCTGTTGAAGGAGCTATCGTATGTGCGTAATTGATTTTTATTTTCAACTCGCCACGCTCGAAAAGCCTGTTGACCGCCTTAAGCACGGACAGATATGATGCGCCAATAAACATAAGCGAATATACCTCGCAAACGCCAAAGCCAATAAGCCGCTCCTGTTCTCTTAGAATGGCGCGCTCAATTTCAGAATCGGTAAAGCAAAGCTCGTCGCATTCAAAAATTTCCTCAGCAATATCCTCGTGCAAAATGCATTTTTCTCCATTTGGAATTTCAGAGTCCGAAAACGCACATTCTATACCATTACGCTCTAAAACGGAGAGCGCAACAGAGTTGCACCAGCACGAATGGAAATCAAGAGAAAACAATACCACACACTTGCTTGGAAAAAGCTCATCTAAAAGCTCAAGCGGAGTCCTTTCACTGCTTGAAAAGTACTGGGCAAGCGAGGAAATCTCCCAACCAAAGCCACGAATTACCTTCAAATCGTCAGGCATAGCGCTAAGGGCGTCCTTGTATTGCTCAACACTCAAATTGGACAGATTAATGCCAAAGAGGTCATATAATGCGCAGGCGGGCAGATGGTAGTGATAGTCGCAAAATGGTTTGGAGATTATACTAAAGCCAAAATCCACCTCAGGCGCACTAAAGTCAGGTGAATTATCACCTATGTGTGCGATTTTGCCATTTCTTATGCCAATATAGGACACTCTTTTCTTGGAAAAATCATCTGAGTAAAGAGTGGCATTTTTTATAATCAAATCATTACTCATTTCTTTTTTTCTTGTTTCCTTTCGTACCCGTCGTTCTCTTGTCTGGCCATTTTAAGACCAATCATATGCTTTATTAAAATGAAAAACGTGCCAAGACCTATTAAAAGCCCGATGGATACAAGATACGACCATACGGGGCTTTCTATAATCAAGGAAATGCCCATATGCAACGGATCGACACCGGACAAGACCGCAAGCAATAGAAGAAGTAAATTTTCGATTCGCTCCTGATGCTTGGAGATGTCCGAGTTGTGCATCTCGATTTCCGTGTTGTGACGCTCAATCATATCCTCAAGAATTTGTCTGCTCTTATCGTATTTTTCTCGAATTTCGTCAATTCCAAACGCCTTTGCAATTTTTCTTGCGGAAACTCGCACAGTAGGAAAGTTAAATTGCTGATAATCAGCAAAGAAGGTGGTGTACGAGGACTCCTCAATAATCTCGGTGATTACTTTGCCATTCGCCTTCGTTCTACCGTTTTTGCGTTCATCGGCTATTGCTTCCTTTACTCTTGAATAGATTTTACTAACGGATGCATCCTCTAAAAGTAGCATCTCAACAAAGAAAATCTCTATCGCCTGTGATTCGATTCGCTCCTCAAGCAGAGGACTGCCGTTTGAAGTGATTTCAATCATTGTTGACTCGGAAACATAAACCCTTGCTGTATCGTATTGCGCCACATTGTTATTTATGATGTCCCTGAAATGAGAGCTTACAATTTTGCCCATCGGCGCTTCCTCATTTACAAGAATGTTGAGCAAAAGCTCATCGTTTAGCTCCTCGTGTGCAAAAACCATGCTTCTTCTTGCACCGTACTGGATAATATTGAGCCTATCGCAAAGCTCGTTAATCGACATATTCTCACCGCCATAGCGTAGCTTTATGAAGGCACCGCAGTATTCACAAAGAATCCTGTGCGCACTACCGACGCATGCAGGAATATATATGTCGGCAACGCAAAGCATCGTGTCATTTTGACACATAAGAGTAAGGGATGCCTTTTGAACAAATGCTTCTTTGCCATTATAGTCATCTAATATTATCTCAATTTCTCCAAGCGATACTCTTTGAGTATTCTTTAAAAAGTCGCTGTTAAACTCTGAGCTTGCGCTTGCATCAATTTGCTCCTGAAGCATTTTTCCCCAATATGATCTTTCAAAGGAGGAGGGGAGAGTCCCCTTTGTGAAATATCCGGGAATTAGCAAATGCAAATCAGCCCTTTTAAGACTTTGATTTGAGTTCAAAAGCTCCCTGAATGCTCGAATTTCATCAATGCCTGCTACCGTATACTCTGTGCTTTCGCACTCATAAACACTGAGGTAGGAGTAAATTTCGTCATCAAGGTCCGAAAGTTGAGAAATCCTAATCTGGAAAACGCCCTTCCATTGACCTATTATCCACGCCTGAGATTTGTCACATTCGATTAGCGCTCCGTGCACCTCGCCCGTGTCCTTTGTTAAAAAAGCGCGCCCATTCGAGCTGTAGTGTATAGAATATCCGCTTAACGCATAGTCCTCGCACACGAGGGTAGCATCGGGACACAACTCCAAAATGCTTGAGGCATCAAGCTCTCCAAAAATAAAAATTTTCATAAAATCTCCTGTAAAACAGACCTTTATCTGTCTGAAAATCAAATTTTATATGCTTGAACACATACATTATCGCCTGCTTTTTTGTCAAGCACAAGCTTGAAGCGATAGGAGTGGTCAACCAAGTCGAAATCCAACACCAAATCCTCACTCTCGCACTTGCCCTCGCAAAGCTTTTCAAATGACGAGCCGTTGAAAATCAAAAGCTCCCATGAGCAAGCTCCGATGCCAAGCGCCCTTATTTGATTAAACGGGAAAACTCCGCCAAGATTTGCTTCAATGGTGTTTTCCTTGATTTTCACCTCGGCATAGGATGCCTCTAAAAGATTTCCACTGTCCGATGTATCGCATTTTGCCACTGAATCTTCAAATCTGTAAAGACCGAAGCCATGCAGAGCAGGCGTGTCAATAGCCGATGCTATATCGATTTTGATTGCCTTGGTCTTAATTAGCGGGGTTCGCTCCGCCCACCGCATACCAATACATTCGTTTTCGCCAAGTATGCGCCACACACCGTCAACAAGCACGCTCATTTTTATTTTAGTTACTCTGTGACCAAGCTTGATTACCTCGCCGATTGAAAATGCGTTAAATTCAATTTCATTTTCAAAAGAAATCTCGATACAGGGTATAGAATCCGCATCTGTTGGCGCGTAAAAAATCATATCGTCATTGCTTAGAATACTACGAGCATCACAGCCATCTCGTACAGAGCTTGCGCTGACCGTGGCGCCAAGTGCCAAATTGTTTGACAGTACTCTTGTTAAAATATCATTGAACTCCAAAAGAGAAGCCACATCGTTTTCGTGAATTAAGCCACGTCTGTCGGGAGGTAAATTAAGCAAAAAGCCGGCGCCACGTCCACACGAATTGAACCACAGGTCAATCAAATTATCGCTTGAACGCACCTGTGCATCCTGCTCGGCATGATAAAACCATCCCGGACGAATGGAAACATCAACCTCGGCAGGAATAAAGCGCTCTCCGCCAAGCTTGCCACGGTTAAGCTCCACGGTGTTTTCAACAACCAAGGAATGTGCATCTATTGTCGCATAGCAGGGCTTACCTGCCACTCCCTTTTCGTTGCCAACCCAACGCACGTCAACCCAAGGTGTCGCTCCGAGAGAGCCGAAGATTACCGCATCACCCTGCAAGGTGCGTACGGTGTTAGCCCAACGCTCCCAATCGTAAACCGCCTCTGTGCTGCCTGCGCCGTCCCACCAGCATTCCCAAATTTTTCCGTAATTTGAAAGAAGCTCCGTCAGTTGACCGACATAAAAATCGTTATATTCTGGCGTTCCCCAGCTGCTCTCGTGTCTGTCCCACGGGGAAAGGTAAATTCCCGCCTTAACACCAAGTGCGGCACACGCATCGGTAAATTCCCTTACAATATCGCCCTTTCCATTCTTGTAAGGAGAGTTCTTTATGGAATGCTCTGTATATTTGCTGGGCCACAGGCAAAAGCCGTCATGGTGTTTTGCAGTCAGAATTGCCGCGCCGAAGCCCGCATCTCTTGCCGTGCGTACCCATTGATACACATCAAGCTCGCTCGGATTAAACAGAGCGGGACTCTCCATTCCGTCGCCCCACTCCTTACCCGTGAAGGTGTTCATTCCAAAGTGGAAAAAGACCATTCTCTCTCTTTTATACCATTCAATTTGTCTTGCATTCGGCGTCGCACCGCACGGAGCAAGAGAAAGCTTGTCAAAAATATCTCTCATATCGTTTCCTAAAATTAAATTTTATATAAATTGATACATTTAGTATAACATTTTATATAAAATCTGTCAAGAGATTGAAAACAAAGAAAAGGTGTGATATAATATCAAAAAAGACCAAAGGAGATAAAAATGAAAGAAGTATTATTCCCGTACGGTAAGGAGCACATCTCTCACATTTTCGCAGAGGAGCTTATTGGCGTTCTTGATTCCTCGATAAACAGCTATACCCCCGAGCACTCACAGAGTGAATTGGTTGAAAATGCACTTAAAAGTCCCGTTGGAGCGAAGCCACTTGTCGAGCTTGCTGTGGGTAAGAAAAATATAGTAATAATAGCATCGGACCACACCCGTCCCGTGCCGAGCAAGATAATAATTCCTCCAATGCTAAGAGAAATTCGAAGGGGTGCGCCCGATGCCAAAATAACCATTTTGATAGCCACGGGCTGTCACAGAGGCACAACAAAGGATGAGCTTGTTGCCAAATTCGGCTCGGATATAGTTGAAAATGAGAGCATCTACATTCACGATTGCGACGAAAGCGAAATGCTTGTTAATATAGGCACTCTCCCATCAGGCGGAGAATGTGAAATAAACAAAATTGCATACGAGGCGGATTTGCTCGTTAGCGAGGGATTTATTGAACCGCACTTTTTTGCAGGCTTTTCGGGCGGAAGAAAGAGTGTTTTGCCGGGAGTGTGTGCGAGAAAGACCGTTTTGGCTAACCATTGCTCTGAGTTTATAGACAACCCAATGTGTAGAACAGGCATCCTTGACGGCAACCCAATGCACGAGGATATGCTATGGGCGGCAAAAAAGGCAAAGCTTTCATTCATTGTCAACGTTGTTCTTAACGATAAGAAGGAGGTCATTTTCGCAACTGCGGGAGATGTCGAGCAGGCTCACAGGGCAGGCACCGATTTCCTTTCCTCACTTTGCGGAGCCAATGCAATTGAAGCAGATGTCGTAATCACCACCAATGGCGGATACCCCCTTGACCAAAACGTTTATCAGGCAGTAAAGGGAATGACCGCAGGCGAGGCAACGGTTAGACGTGGCGGAGTAATCATTATGCTTGCAAAATCGAATGATGGAATAGGTGGCGATCACTTTTATCACCAGCTTGCAGACGAGAGCGATATAAGTAAAACAATGAAAATCTTTCTTGACCGTGGCAGAGGGGAAACGGTTCCGGATCAGTGGCAGACGCAGGTAATGCTCCGTGTGCTTATGCACGCAAGCGTTGTTTATATCTCCGACATGCCGGATGATGTGATTGAAAAAATGCATATGACTCCTGCCCACTCAATCGATGAGGCGCTAAAAATCGCACGTAAAATTCTCTCAAACGACAATCCCACAATCGTCGCTATTCCCGACGGTGTGTCTGTAATCGTTAAAAAATAGCCTTATTTTAAACAAAAAAGCACCCCGTGGGGTGCTCTTTCTTATTCAAGAATGTTTGTTGTAATAAAATCAATTCCCCACGAGGCAAATTTTTCGCCCTCGGGAATTTCGTTTACTGTCCAGCAGTTTACCTTGATACCATGTGCATGCGCCTTTTCAATTTGCTCCCTTGTCAGCTCCACACACCATACGTCTGCATCCATTTTAGCCTTTGAAAGACGCTCGATTTCCTCATCGGTCAAATGCCAGATAAGATATTGTGCGCTTTGATTAGGTAAGATCTTACGAACCTTAACCAGATTTTCGTAATTGAACGAAATAAAGGTTGTGCTATCCAAATAGGAAAAGCCTCGTACTGTATCTATAATTCGCAAAATATCCGAGTCGGAAAAGTCGGATTTCAATTCAATTACGGCGTGCTTTTCGTATTTTGTAACAATGCCAAGATAGCATTCAAGCGTTGTGGGGTGCAAATCGTGCCGATTTTTTGTGCCGTCCTTGTCAAAAAGAACGATTTGCTTAATCTCATCGAGAGTCATATCGCAAATTTTTCTCTTTACCCCCGCAACACGCTCAAAATTATCATCGTGATTGATAATAAAATTTCCGTCAGCGCTAAGGTGAATGTCCATTTCAATGCCGTAGTAGGAGCGATTTGCAGCCGCCACAAATGCCGAAGCGGTATTCTCAACCTCTATGCCGGAAAGTCCCCTGTGTGCGATAATCAAGGTGTTACCCTTGTTAAATTTTTTTGTTGTCATTTCAATCCTCAATTATGGCAATAGCCCGTGCAGGCGCTCCGTCGGAGTCCTTAATCTTGATAGGTAAGCAAATAAAGGTAAACAGGTCGCTACCACATCGGTCCAAGTCCTTTAAATTCTCGATATTTATGATTTTCTTGTTGGAAAACAGCCTCTTGTGCCGTGAAAGAGATGCTCCGATAGGATCAATTCCAATCACGTCAAAGCCGATGCCCTTGTACGAGCCGCCGATAATAAAATCAAGCACAGACTCCGAAATGCATGGGTAGTCCCCAAAATATTCTAACATGCCCCATTTTTTGTCCCATCCCAAATTGAAAAGCAGAAAATCCGCCTTGCCAAGCTTGTCTGAATATCGCTCTAAAAGCTCCATTTCAATCGCCTCACCCTCTCCGAGCGCACGGCAATCTATTACAAGGCCCCTGCCAACAAACCAAGATGCGTCGAATTCATCTAAGGTCATTCCGTCGGCAAAGATGTGCGCAGGGGGATCTATGTGCGTGCCTGTGTGTGAGAACATGGAAATAAGTGTTTCCTTGAAGCCGTCCCTTTCGTGCGAATTCGCACAATTAAGAGATGGAGGCAGTGTTCCGGGATAAACGGGCATATCCTCGGTTATGTAATGAGTTAAATCAATTACCCTCATTTTATTGCTTCAAAGTAGCCCTTGAGCCATTGTTGCTTAATAAATTCGTGACCTGCGGCAGTCGGATGAACGCCGTCACCGAGCCAATAGCTTTCGGGAGCGCTCTTGCAAAGCTCGTCAAAGCCTGCTTGAAGCTCAACAAACGGAATAGAGAAGTCCTGTGCGATTTTTCTTGCCATTACGGCTCTTTTCTTTGTTTCAATATCAAAATACTCCCAGTTAGCCTCTGTTGCGCCTGCCTTCAAAACAAACGGCTCCAAAATCATAAGCTTAATATCGGGAAGCGCTTCCTTTATCTCGGTAATGAGCATCGAATAAATTTTGTAGAACTTGTCCTCGTCAACTCCGTTCGGAGAGTCGCCGATTTCGTGCCAAACGTCATTAACTCCAATCAAAATGCTCATAAAATCAGGCTTGAGATTGATAATGTCACGCTTAATGCGTGCATAAACGTCAACGATACGGTTGCCGCTTATTCCTCTGTTTATAAAGGTATGCTCACCCGGCTCGGAATAGCCGAGAGCGCCCTCTACCAATCGAGGATAGCCCTTACCCAAATCGGCATCGTTAGAGTAGCCTCTGCCTGCATCCGTTATTGAATCGCCTTGAAATAAAATTCTCATAAATTTGTTCTCCTTGAAATTAAAAATTTTACAGTATTATTTTATCACAACGGAACGCATCATGCAAGATAATATGGTAAATTTGCTCGATTTTTATTTCGATAGGACGCAAATTCAAGTAAGGTATTGACATATCGTGCGTTCGTGTGATAAGATTGAATTAAAGAATTTATATTATAGAGGAGAACAGTCAATGAAAAACAAGTTATTATCGATTTTGCTTGTAATGCTTTTGACAGCGGTTCTTGCCTTGACAATCAATGCTATGAGTGGTAGCGGAACTGAGAACGATCCCTATCTTATTGAAACAAAGAATGATTTTGCTTCAATTCAAAGCAATCTGTCAGCACACTACAAGCTTATGAACGACCTTGAGCTGTCAAGCCAAAGTGGCGCGATAATCGAGGCCGAGTTCAAGGGAGTGTTTGACGGAAACGGACACAAAATTGAGCTTAATATCACCGCTCCGACAAATAATAGCTCTGACACGCTTGATGCGCTTTTCGCTTTATCGTCAGGAGTTATCAAAAATCTTACCGTAACGGGCTCTGTAACGGGCTCAAACAAGGTTGCGGGCATTGTTGCCAAGCTTATTTCAAGCGGTAATATCGACAACTGTGTAAACTACGCAACAATTTACGGCAGAAAAAATGTTGGCGGTATTGCAGGCGTGCTCTTTGACACCGCAACAATAACTAACTGTAAAAACTACGGTAGCATCGGCGGACAATCAATAAACAAGGGCGTTGACCTTGGCGGTATTGTTGGCTGTGTATGGTACACAACAGGTAGCCACACAAGCATTATAAATTGCTACAACGCAGGTACAATTAACGGAAACGGTAGCAACTGCGGAGGTATTTGCGGATTTTTCTACTCGGGAAAGATTGAAAGCTGCTTCAACACAGGTAGCATTGATTCTACCGATCCGGCAAGCCGTGGCTCTATCTTCGGATGCTCCGATATGAACGGAACTCACACCATCACAGGATACTTCTCTACAACAGACGACAAGTACATAGGCACGGCAAACGGCTCTGTTACAATGAACGGTCTTATGCTTGAATCAGACGGCGTTGCCATCTATCTTGGCAATGGCTCGGGCATTCGCGGTGAATTTCATATAAACAAGAGCGCTTTCGAGGCGTTCAAGAGCCTTCTTGGCGACACCGAGCTTGAGTATGGCGCGGTTGTTTCTACAAAGAATGTTGTATCCTTGCTTGGCGGAAATCTTCTTTCACAAGAGGCAAAGGATAACGAGCTTGTTGTCTATGCTCCCGCATTTGCCAACGGAGAAATAAAATACTCCTACGCCGACGAGGCTAAGGGCGATAGCTACCATTCATTCAGAGTCGCGCTAACAAACTTCCCCGATAACGAGGAGTCATACAACAAGGAGTTTGTAATTCTCGGCTATTTAAAGACAATCGACAAGGACGGTAATGAAGGTCTTTGCTTGGTAAATACAGTTGAGTCCGAAAGGCTCGCCAGTGCTGTTGGCGAGACGGGCATCAATGCTATTTCCATTGTACGTGTTGCACAGGCAACCATTGACGATGGAGATTTTAACGGCAACATTGAGGCTCTTAATGCACTCAACCATATTATTGGCTTCAAGAATTACGAAACAAAGATTGAAATCGACAGCACCGTTGGCTACGGTCACAAGAATGCAACCTTTACAAAGAGCAAAAGCAGTGACGATACCGTCGTTTTCAAAATAAGCAACACAGATAGCGAGGAGTTTTCTGCATACATTCTCTCCTTGATTGACAACGAATACGAAAGAATTTTTGAAAATCAAATAAACGATAACTCCTTCTACACATACAAGAAGGGCAATACTCTCATAAATGCAGTTTACTCATCAAAGGATAGTATAGCTACAATTACAAGGGAAACACTTACAGCCCTTCCCGATAACACAAGCGTGCCATCATATACAAAGAAGAATGATCCATCAATCACACAGATAAAGCTCGCTGACAATGTAAACATAAAGGAAGGTATGTCATATGTGCTTCACCTCTCCGACGGCACATTCTTTATCATTGACGGTGGCTGGTGCTATGACGATTATCTTGAGGCAGATAAGCTTTATAATACCCTTAAGGCTCTTGCAGGCGAGGGCAATGATATTGTAATCGCAGGCTGGATTTTCACTCACTGTCACGGAGACCATATCGGTACATTCAACTACTTCGTTGAAAAATATCACGATAGCGTTACAATAAATCAGCTTCTTTACAATTTCCCAAATGATGATGATATTGCAAGCAGTGGCTCATCATATATGCTTGATAGCTCAAAGCAAAGATACTCATACTTCAGGCAGATGATAGCTACATATCTAACCGATACAGAGATTGTTAAAATCCACAGTGGCTACAAATTCTACTATGCGGACCTTGAGGTTGAAATCCTTCAAACCCTTGAGGACCTTTACCCAAGCACGGTTGCAAATTACGACTTTAACTCATCATCTACACTATTCACCTTGAAAATAGGCGGACAAAAAATGCTATTCCTCGGTGATGTGTCCGATGTCGGTGCAAATCATCTTAACAATACCTATGGTAGCGCGCTTAAGAGCGACTTCGTGCAAATTGCACATCACGGTCTTAACAACGGTGGTAGCATAAAGAGCATCTATATGAACGCGGATCCGAAATATGTCTTCTATCCCGCTCCGCTTGATTGGTATGAATCGAACAGCGGTGCAAGCGCGAACTTCTATATTTCCACCGAGAGCAAGACTGTTAAGCAAATCTTTGTTTCGGGTATTTCCACCTTCAAGCTAATGCTTCCGTACGACGGCTCGCTGTTCAATGGCGACAAGGTGCCCGGACTTGATGTGCCCGAGATTGACGATGACAGAGTTGAGGTTGAAAGACCGAGCGAGAGTGTTATCGTTCCCGATGCATACTTTGACCTTGACCTAAGCGGTGATGCGCCCGCTGACGCGAAGGGTAACGCAACAGTTACCACAACCGGAGGTGAAATTACGCAAACAACAGTTACACACGGTGGCGAGGAAAAGACCGCTACTGTATATACGGGCGACAGATATAAGGAAAAGTACTATCTTACAGTTGACTTTAACCAAATCAACACCGAGGCAGATTGGGCTGACTTCATTATGGGCTCAACAACCTTTGAGATATTCTTAAGGCTTGATAAGCTTCCCGGACAGACAGTTGGTCTTATCACCTCTTGTAACGGAGGAGGAGTTACTCTTTATCTCCGTAAGCAGGCAGGCGGTCAGCTCAACTTCCAAATAGGCTCAACAAATTCTAACGCAAACAGTGACGCCGGCGCGGGTCGCGGAAACTACTCTGCAGCTGTTTCTATGAATGGCGATGCTCCTATCGCTACCGCAAACGACCTTCTTCACATTGTTGGAAGCTACGATAGCAACACCAATATGATGAAGCTTTACATAAACGGTATTCTCGTAGCGGAGGCGGATTTTGGAGAGGGCAATATGAAGCTCGGCTCACAAAACGACTGTGTTCTTGGCATTGGCTACAACCCACAATACAGTAGTGAGGAAATTTCAAGCTATGCTAACTTCGAGCTTTTCGAGGCAAGAGTTTACGATGTAGCACTCACAGATGAGCAGGTTGCTCAACAGTATTGGAACTGCATTGACAATCTTTTGGTAACGGAGGAGTAAAAATGAAAAAATATATCTCTCCCACAATTGAAATTGTAGAAACAGAAGCAAGCGACATCATTACAGCAAGTGGCGATCCCGTTTCCTACGAAGCCCTGGAGGGCGTTGACAAGGAAGGCGATGTAAGTGCAATTTTTAGCGCTAATTTCTGGTTCAGAGGTTGATCATGAAAAGATTTTTGACCGTAATTTTAATGATTTCCTTGCTTGCGTTCACAATTCTTGCTTGCTCATGCGGCGACGAGGAGATTTCATCATCCGAGTCGAGTCAAGAAAGTAACTCTGAGTCAAGCGCCGACAAGGAAACGCAAAGCGAATCTCAAAAGGAAAGCGAATCCGAAACAGAGAAGCAAACCGAATCCGTTGTCGAGAGCGAAAGCTCGTCGTCAAGCGAATATGCTACTGACGATACACCAATTCAATCAGAGTCGCAGACCGAAAGCACCCTCGAGGAAGAGTCAAGCACAAGCTCGGAGCTCGAGAGCGATTCTCAATCGGAGCAGGAGTCCGAGACCGAGATTGAATCCGAGTCAGCTCCCGAAATCGAAACAAACGGTGATGACGGATTTTGGTCGCCAAATAAAAAATAATACAAAAAAGGAGAATCAACTGATTCTCCTTTTTTTGTGCTTAAAAACGGTTATTTGAATGAGAAAACCTGCTTTAACTGTGGCTGTGCACCTGTTACAGGGTCCATCTCCATTATAAGAATGTCCTTCATATATTCGTTCCACTTGTCAACCACGGGGCTTTCTCGTTGTACCTTGGCGGCATATTCAATGCCCATTTCACATTCATAATAGCCAAAAAGCTCGTTGCCCACATTCCAAATCGTGTAGTTTACAATTTCTGCTTTTGACAGTACGTCCTTCATCTCGTCCCATATCTCGTTGTGACGCCTTACGTATTCCTCTAACGCCCCGTCAACAATCTTCGCCTTCCAAGCATATTTTTCCATAATAGTACCACCTTTCCTTGTTAACCCGATTATATCACACCATAACCCAAAAATCAATATAAAAAAGAACTTCGCTCGGCTTATGAAAGTGAACTTTCAATGCTTTACACTCGTTTGCGCACCGTATTTGCGTTGCAGAGCAACACAAAGCGGTCGAGCCTCTACTATCACGAGCCACAAAAGTAAAAAACTCAGTTAAACCGAAACGGTTCAACTGAGTCTTTTATGGCTGAGCATTATGTTTGTAATTTGAACCGAACTGTAAAATTTACAGCACTAATCGTTTTTTAATGCTTTAATTAAATTGTCATAATAATTTTTTTCATCTATCGTTTCTTCTGGAAATAGTTGTGTATATGGTGGCTTGTTGAAAAATCTATTGAAAGCATTCATAAACAAACAACAGTCTCTCAAATTTAATTCTGTTAATCTTTTTTCAACGAAGTTTTCAATATCCCTTCCGAGAGAAATTAGTTCTTCATACCCTTTATTAGAAAGTTCAATTATATCGATATTATCAACAACTAATTTTCTTTCAAAGCACTCTTGATAAAAACAAGTTTCTAGTTTGATTCCAGTCGTTAGAGTGTCATGTTCCATTCTATCCCTAATGGTAATCAGTTTGTCTAAAATCGTTTTGTTGCGGTTTGCTTTCCAGTATTTTTCAAATATACTTGTTAATTCGGCCTTGTCCACAGATTTACAACGAGTTTCAATAGCTCGCTTTTTTCTATTCAAATATGATTTCAGACTTGCTACATAATTATATATAGCAGTTAACAAATCGTAGTCGAATTTTATTTCGTAGTCAATATTGTTATGTATCTTTTCAAAAAAATACTTATTTAGTTCTTCCAAATTGTTTTTGCAAATTATAGTTAGATTGTTAGGGAAATCAATGTTTCTGTATTTTGATAATTCCTCAAAATGCTGTAATCGCTTTTGGGTTTCCTTTCTTTTCTTTTCTAAATTATTACTCATATTTAAAATTGATTAAATCCTCATTGTTTATAAGTTTTTAATTGACTTGATTTTTACTTTTTAAAAACAAACAAATATTCGTGTGCAAGTAACAAAAAGTTATGCTTTATGCTATTTGTTTTCCAAAAGCCTGTTGCTTGACAGTTGTGCTGTTCCTTGATTATAATTTCTTTTGTTTTGAAGCCTGCAAGCTCAAAAAGTCGCATCGTTTCAAAGGCGAGAGGTTGAACCATACCGTTTTTACGAGTATCGCCCATTAAAATAGCACAAAATTTGCCTTTTTTTAAAACTCGATAGCATTCCTGTGCAACTTTATCGATCTCGGTTAAGAAATCTTTGATTTTCAAGTGCGATAAATCGCCTTTTATATCTTCGCTATACTTAATAATATCGGCATAAGGTGGATGTGTGCATATAAGATCAATGCTTTCATCCGCTAAGTCAAGGTATCTTGCATCACCTTGCATTATTTTAATTTGTGAGCTTGACTCACATTCAAAATCGCATTTTTGCAAAGATAATTCAACGGCACAAGGGTTTATGTCAATTCCTATTGCATTTCTGCCTGTCAGCTTAGCTTCAACCATAGTTGTACCACCACCGACAAATTGATCGAGAACAGTATCGCCCTCGTTTGAATATCTTAAAATCACGTTTCTTGGTATGTATGGCGACCAATTGCCACGATATTTGGCATCGTGAGTTGCCCATTTTCCCCTATTTGGAAAGCTCCAAACGGTGTTAGTTTCAAGCTCAAAATTTTCCGGTTGTAAAGGTATTTTCTTTGCCATATCAAATAAAGAGCTTGTCTGCTATGCCGTTTTCTAAATCAGCAATAGAATAAATATGTTCCATTACATCAAAGGTTTCCTCTAAATTGTGTCTTGCAGATTTCCAACCATTTCCGTCGGTAAACCATACAAACACAAAACTGTCTATTTCTTTTGACTCAATGGCTATATTCTTATAGCTTCTTGCTGTTTCATTAAGCTTTGAGCCACCACTTGAATAAAAGTTAGCTTCGATTCCGTAAATTTTATTGTCAGTTTTTACAACAAAGTCAAATCGTTTTTCTGTTTTGCCTGTGTTTGAAATTGCAGACAAGTCCATTCCCCAAAGCTCTTCTATTTCAGAAAGATACATTTCTTTGAAATAAGTTTCGTTTTTTATAAATCCAGCCTGTTGAATATAGCCTTCAACTAAGTTTTCCATTAAATGACCACCACGATTTTTTCTTCCGTTAGAATCCAAGCCTGTTTCAACGCCTGTAACATAGTCAACCAAGTTGCTTATAATACGATTTTGTAGTAAATCGAAAAGTCCTGTTTCTTTCATAAAATAGCAGTATTCATTGAAAAACTTGTGGCTATTAGGAGTACAACCTTTATAATCAAATTCAAATGTGCGAGCGAGGTTTTGATCTTGGCAATAAATTTCGCTTTCTCTTTTAGCAAGCAAAATAGGAATAACCTTTAATATTTCAGGATATTTCTTTACTAAGTTTATAAAATCAGTCTCAATATTTTTAGAACCTATTAGCGAATTTAATATATTCAACTCAACCTTTATACTGTCAACATTTCTATGTACTTTGTCAAAATCAATATAATACTTGTAGTCAGCAATGCTTTCTCTAAAATTAGAAAGCCATGCATTAAAATCACGTTTCATTTTATACCTCTTATTCAATATTTATAATAATTTTGGAACCGTCTAACGCCCATTTTCCTGTTTTAGAAACACAGGTGTTATCAGGTGTTATAAGTCCGTGCTTACGATATATATCAGTTACACCACCTAAATATCTGCGTTGCTTATCGAATTTTAAATTGTACTCATCACCATTAATTTTAACAGTTACAGCTTCTATTTCGTTGTCTATACTGTTTTTAATTATTTGGGGAACTACAAGTATTCTTGCACGAATATCATTTAATGTTATTTCTCGATTTACCAAATATTCAATATCGGTTGTGACATTATTTGATTTGTTTGGTTCGGTTTGTGCAATGAGCTTATTTATGCTTTCTTTGGAGAATATCGGTTTAAAGTTAAATCCGATATTGTGTTCAATGCACATATTTATTAAATGAAAACCATCTATCAAAATAACAGGCATATTATGATTATCCGTTGCTTCCTTGATAGCAGCAGGGGTAAAGGAAGAAGTAGTTATAAAAATATTAACATAGTTGTTGTTTAATATATTCCCGTTTTTATCTCGTTTAGTTGTTCCTTTCAGGTCACGAATTTCGCGAGGACCGACTTTGTTATCTTTATTGTATCTTTTTGCTTGCACATAATAATTTGTAGTATCTGTCCCGTTGATGTCAAAGCCTTTTTTTGTGCAAGTTAGATCTATACCTTGATCTCCAACATACTTTGTTGTTATCACTTCTTCAAATCCTACAATTGCTAAGAAAGAATTTAAAAACATTTCAAAATCTCTGCCAGTTTCAAAACAGGAAAATAGCAAATCTATGTATTCCTCATATTCGTTTTTTGACAATTCAACTATATTCATTTGCTAACACCTCAATTTTAATAGTTTTTAATTAAAAGTTCTTTGATTTTTCCTCTTGATGAACCCTTGCTGTTTATCATACGAGAGGCTTCAACGCGCAAAATATTAAAATCTGCGTATAAATCGTCAAAGAAATTGTCATTTTCGTTTGTGTTTTTAGGATCGGAGTTGCTAAGCATTACTTTAACACCTTTGCTTGAAAGTGCCTTGAAGCAATCAGCAAGCTCTATTTGATTTTTATCAGAAAAATCATCCTCTGTATATGAGGTAAAGCCTGATGTAACGTTCAAAGGTCTATATGGTGGATCGAAATACACAAGAGTAGAGCTGTCAGCAAAGCTCATAACCTCTTGATAATCGCAAGATTTAATTATAACGTTTTGCAGCATAGCAGAAATTTTAGTTAAATTATCGCTGTCGCAAATGGAAACAGACTTGTGCTTTCCAAAAGGAACGTTATATTTACCCTTTTTGTTAACTCTAAATAAGCCATTAAAGCACGATTTATTTAAGAAAATAAACAATGAAGCCTTTTGAACGCTTGTTTTATCGTTCAACTCAACAACATTAAATTCTTCACGCTTTTCATAATAAAATTGTTCTTGCAATTCAGTACTAAGTCCGTTATATTCGTTTTGCAAAGTATTAAGAGTGTTTAAAAGCTCGTTACAGTTATCTCTGATAGCGATATAAACATTCATAAGCTCTTTGTTATTGTCGCTGATATATATTTCTTCAAAGTGATATTCTTCAAGTAAAGAAAACAAGAATGCACCACCACCAACAAAAGGCTCTGCATATTTTGTAATTGTTGTGCCAATACCACTTGGTAAATTGCTCTTAAGCACGTCTAAAAGTTGAGTTTTACCACCTGCCCATTTTACAAATGGATGTACCTTTTCGGTAGGCTTTGCACCATTGTTTTTTCGTGCATCCGTTGGCTTTTCAGCATCTATTGGAATTATCCACATATTGCCGAGCATAGCAACATTAGGAATTCGATTTTCAGAACATAAAGCAGAAACTCTGCGTTGTGATATATTCCACCTCTCGGCAGCATCTCTGCAAGACATATATTGAAGCATAAAATTATCTCCTTATATTTGATAATTCTATTATATTCTATTTCTCGAATAAAATCAAGATCCAAATTGAAAATAAAAGAAAAACCCAACTTAAACCGTGTGGTTCAAATTAGGTTCAACTTGGCTGGGATGGATGGGTTCGAACCATCGAAATGCCAGAGTCAAAGTCTGGTGCCTTACCGCTTGGCTACATCCCAATATTCTTGCGTGCGTTAGTATTGTATCACAAAAAAACGCCATTGTCAACAATTTTTTAAAAATAATAAAATTTTTTACAAATTTATTATCTCACCGTAAAATTCGACCTGCGCCGTTGACAACAAATGCGAAAAATAGTATAATTATAAAGAAGAAAAATCTAACGGAAAGGGGCGATAATGATGCAAATGTGGAGTCCTTGGCACGGATGCCGAAAAATATCTGAGGGCTGTGATAATTGCTATATGTATTACCTCGACAAAATCCGTGACCGTGACGGAAGCGAGATATATAAAACAAAATCCTTCTATTTGCCAATAGAGCGAAACCGCCACGGAGAATACATAATCCCCCCCGGCTCGACGCTAAGCACCTGTATGTCCTCTGACTTTTTCTTGGAGGAGGCAGACGAGTGGAGAGGTGAAGCGTGGCAAATGATGCGCGAGCGAAGCGATGTGAAATTTTTCATTATCACCAAGCGCGTGCATCGAATTTTAGACACACTCCCGCCCGATTGGGGTGATGGCTATGAAAATGTCGAGATAAATATCACCTGTGAAAATCAAAAAAGAGCAGATGAAAGATTGCCGATTCTTCTGACACTTCCGCTAAAGCATAAGGGCGTTGCCGTATCTCCGTTTATAGGCGAGGTGCACCTTGATAAATACCTGAAAAGCGGACAAATCGAGCTTGTATCGTGTGGCGGAGAAAATTACGAGGGCGCGCGCCCCTGTGATTATGAATGGGTGAAAATTCTACGCCAAGAGTGCGAGGAAAATAATGTCACCTTCTGCTTTTTTGAAACGGGAACCGTGTTTATAAAGGACGGCAAACGCTATCATATCCCATCAAAGCCCGTTCAAAGCCAAATGGCACATAAATCGGGAATGAATTTTGAGGGCGCGGAAAGGATATTTAAGCTCACCGACTCTATGGGAAATCCCGTACCGATATTCAAGCCCAAATTCAGGAAAAACTGCAATACCTGTGGCAATAAAATGATATGCTCAGGGTGCTCAGATTGCGGAAAGTGTAAATAAAAATCCTCGACACGTGTCGAGGATTTTGTCTTATTTGTTATTGAGCGCCTCTATAAGATTGGGAAGGCAAAGCTCAAATTTTGTGCCGTATCTGTGATTTTCGGCATCGGGCAAGGTGGTATTGATACACTCAACGGTGAAATCAACAGCAAGCTTCAAAGCGTTTTGCTCATCAATACCGCGAGTGAGAGCGCCGACGAATACACTTGCGAAGGTGTCGCCCGTGCCGTGAAAATTCATAGGAATGTTTTTGGAAAAATAGGAGTAGAATTTGTCCGTCTCGCTATCGTAAAGCACCGCACCCTGTGTGCCCTTTTCGTACGAAATACCCGTCAAAACGGATTTTTTTGCACCTAATACGCAAAGCATTTTGAGAATGTCCTTTATGTAATCCTCGTCGTATTCTTCACGGTATTCGACGTCAAGCATAAATGATGCCTCTGTGAGATTGGGGACAACTATGTCTGCAATAGCGCAAAGCTTCGCCATATGTGGCGGAAAGCTCTCGTCAAAGCCCGTGTAAAGCCTTCCCTTGTCGCCCATCGCAGGGTCTACAAACAAAAGTGTGCCATCTTTTTTGAATTCGTTAGCAAAATCAATAACATAATCAATTTGCGAATGTGAGCCGAGATATCCCGTGTAAATCGTATCAAAGGAAAGCCTGCATTTTTTCCAATGCTCTTGAATTTTCGGAATGTCCTCACTCAAATCTCTAAATGTAAAGCCTTGAAAGCCACCCGTGTGGGTAGATAAAACCGAGGTCGGCAAAATTGCGCACTCAACACCCATAGCGGAGATTATAGGCAACGCAACGGTTATCGAGCATTTGCCAAAGCACGAAATATCTTGAATTGTGACAATTCTTTTCATCAAAAGCACCTCGAAATCAAAATAAATTGACGGCACGCACAACAGCGCCGCATTTGACGATATCAATTATACACCCTTGCCCCCTTGATGTCAAGTATCGCAATAAAAAAACAAAAAATCCCATAAATTTGCCTCAACTGTATTTACAAAGCAAAAAAAGTGTGCTAATATATATGTGGTAAAAAATTAAACAGGAGATACACAACTATGCAAAACAAAGTAATCGTAGAAACAAGTGCACGTCACGTTCACCTTGCAAGAGAGCACGTTGAAATTCTTTTCGGCGCAGGACATCAACTCACCTTTAAGAAGGATCTCAGCCAACCCGGTCAGTTTGCTTGTGAGGAAAGAGTAACAGTTGTAGGCCCCAAGAACAAGATTGAAAGAGTAATTGTTCTTGGCCCCGAAAGAAAGGCATCACAGGTAGAGGTTTCTCTTACAGATGCTCGTAATCTCGGTATTGTAGCACCCGTTCGTGAGAGCGGAGATGTTGCCGGCTCAGGCGCATGCAAGCTCGTAGGACCTTGCGGAGAGGTAGAGCTTAGCGAGGGCGTTATTGTTGCAAAAAGACACATTCACTTCACACCCGACGAGGCTGCTGCCGCAGGCGTTGAGGACAAAGAGGTTGTTATGGTAAAGATTGCATCTGAGAGAACAACCATTTTTGATGATGTAGTAGTAAGAGTTCACCCCAATTTCAGCGCTGCTATGCACATCGACACAGACGAGTCAAATGCTGCTTGTGCATTCGGCGAAATCTACGGCGAGATTATCAAGAAATAATCAAAACAAATCCTAAACCTCGGCTTGCCGAGGTTTTTATTTTACTGATATTGACATCCGCAAGATAATATGATAAAATATACATAAGTATTTAATTTTTCAAAATAAATTTGGAGCGAAAAATGGTAAATTATTCACAAAAATACTTTCAAAAGGAACAAACTACTCTTAAATATATTTTGACAACCCCGACAGACTTTAAAAAGGACGAGCGCCTTCCGCTTATCGTATTTTTGCACGGCGCAGGCGAGCGTGGAGATAATCTTGACGCGCTTAAGGTGTACTGCATTCCGAAGCTCTTTACGCAAAATCAAGACTATTTGGGAGTAAGAGCTATAACTCTTAGCCCACAATGCCCAACAGAGCGAACCTGGTACGACTATAAATGGGAGGTAATCTCTTTAATTGACCAAATTTGTGAAGAATATAATGTCGACAGGGACAGAGTATCTCTTTGCGGAATAAGCATGGGCGGCTTCGGCACGTGGGAAATCGCACTTCAGGTGCCCGAGAAATTCAGCGCAATCGCTCCAATCTGTGGTGGCGGAATGAGCTGGCGTGCTTGGTATTTGAGAAACACCCCGATAAGAGTATTTCACGGCGCTCTTGATGATGTTGTTCCGATTTCGTACTCCGAGGCTATGGTAAACGCAATCAAGCTCCAGGGCGGAAGCGTGGAATTCACAGTATATGACGACTTAGGACATTGCTGCTGGGACAGAGCATTCGAGCAAACTGACCTCATTTCGTGGTTGGTAAGCTCCAAAAGAAAGTAAGAGGAGGGCTTATGGAAAAAATGAACGGCGCAAAACGAAAAATAAAGCAAATAATGCACATTCTCAACCCATTGGCAGGCAAGGGACGTGCGGCTGAAATCAGGGAGACGCTCGGAGACAATAATTTTGTGCATATGTCAAGCTCGAGCGACGAGGCATCGGAGTTTATCATAAAGGCGTGTCAGGAAAATCCCGACACTTGCTTCACCGTTTACGGCGGAGACGGCACAGTGTTCAAAGCTGTAAATGCGCTTATGAAGAGTGGATATGCAGACAGGGCCTCTCTTAAAATAGTACCCGTAGGAAGCGGAAACGATTTCGTACGCACCTTTGAGGGCGAAAGCGGAGAAATACCCGTTGACGTAATGTCATTTAACGGAAGATATGCAGTAAACGTAATCAACGTGGGCTTTGACTGTGAGGTGGTTCGCCGTGCGGTAAAGCTCAAAAAGAAGCCCCTTGTTACAGGCAAAATGGCATACATTCTTGGCGTTGTAGGCGAAATTTTCACTAAAAAGCCGATAGATGCCGTTATAACTCTTACATACCCCGATGGCTCGCAGGAGGTAATCGAGGAGAAAATCCTTCTTGCCGCAGTCGCAAACGGAAAATGGTACGGCGGCGGATTTCAGCTTGCTCCCGATGCCAACCCATCTGACGGACTTTTGAACGTGGAAATAATCCGCAACATAAGCAGATCTAAATTTATTTCTCTTGTGTCCGATTATAAAAAGGGAACGCACATTGATACCGCAACGGGCGAGGTCAAGGAAAAATTCACAGAGTTTGTTTATTATAAGAAGTGCGTAGCCGTTAAAATCGAGGGCATTAGCAGTGTTTGCGCAGACGGAGAGCTTTTCGAGGAAACCGAAATTGATGTCACGGTTATTCCGCAGGCGATAAATTATATAAAAGACTAAATTTACATTTACATAAACAGAGTTGCTTATCGACGATATGCAACTCTTTTTTTGTTCGCTACAAGGCTGATTTTTGTGTGCTTTGGTGAAAATGCACAAAAATAGGGGGAGGATTTTGTTTATTGTGCGAATTGACAAAAATATATTATATATGGTACAATTATCCTGTAATAGTATTTCGTGCCCGCATGGGCATAAATTGTAAGGAGAAAGCTATGAGAAAAAGAATTTTACTTGTGCTTGCAATAATGGCAATGCTCGTATTTGCTATGTCAATTTGCGCAAGCGCCGCAGTCACAGGCTCGGAGTCAAATGAGTACGGCACACCTACCATTGTTGACGGAATGAGCTCTAAGGATGAGTATAGTGACACCACCTCAAGGGCTGTTTTGAAAAATGCCGACGGTACATTTACAACCTATCCTGCCTACTACATCTATAACGGTTCAACAGGCACAAATATGCGCCTTGATTTTGCCCTTTTGAACGAAAAGACAGGTGAGAGCTACAAAAACTCCTCTCTTATCAGAGTTGAGGTTTTTGAAGACGCAAGACTTAACTGGACATATCAAGACTGTTCATCGCTTATTGATGTGTATATGCCCGATAGCGTATATTTGCACTACGCATCATTTACAGGCTGCTCATCTCTTACAGAGATTGTTATTCCTAAAGGAAAGGGAACAACTCAAATACCGGTGGAATGCTTTAATGGCTGCACAAGCCTTGAGAAGGTAGAAATATCAAGCAATATCACAGCGCTTGGCATGAGAGCGTTCCAAAACTGTAATGCGCTTGCAGAAATCAGAATTCCGGAGAAATTCGCAAGTGTTATTCCTCAGGACTTCAGAAAAATTACAAACGGTAAAACTACCGTTCCCTGTACATACATCGTTCCTGCTACCTGTACAGGTGTAAACTCAAGATATTCAGTTGATAATTGCAATGTTTCAAAAATCATTTTCACAGGTAAGGAAACAGATGCCTTTGTGGCAGACCTTACAACAGACGGTTGCTCTTGGGCTGTGTCAATCATAGAATACAAAAACCACTGTGATGTGTACTATGATGGCGTGCATCAAATCGTTGGCTCAAATGACTGTACAGACGATGGCGATTGCGACAGATGCAAGGTCGAGGGAATTGTAAAGGGCTTTGAAAAGCACAATTATATCGAAACGCTCGTATATGCGAACGGCTATACTCAAAACGGCACATATACCAAGGTATGTGCAAACCTCACAACCTGTACCTGCGGAAATATCGTGTCCGGTGACGAAACCGTA
>JAZTXV010000005.1:0-2189 GCA_045636605.1 Eubacteriales bacterium
CGCAAAGACTCTCGACGCCGTCAAGCGCCGTGTACGCGCGGGAATGGGACGCTGTCAGGGCGGCTTCTGCTCGCCGCTGATTATCGAGATCCTTGCCCGCGAGCTCGGAATTCCCGAAGAGGAAGTTCGCAAGCGCGGTCAGAAGGCGTTTATGCTTGCAAGTGATAACGATTAATATTACAAAAAGCACATCCCAAGGGGTGCCTTTCATAAAGCAGGTTTTGCCTTCCGAGAAATAAATTTCGTAGGGGCGTTCTGTGAACGCCCGCGGGCGGACGCAGTTCGCCCCTACGGCAAAAAGGACAGAGGATTTTACGTTCTCTGTCCTTTTTCACACGCCTTGCTCAACAAGGTATAGTGTGTTACACCTTTGTGTGTACTGTCGGGCGGTAATGAGCCTCGCGCAAGTCGGGGCTATCATTTGTTTGTAGTCAATTAAAAATCAATAGAATATACGGTATTTACTTTTTCAAATCCCAATTCAAAAGCGTCAAATCCTCCGTGCTCTTTTGCGTATTTGTCAAATTGAGTATCTTCAAAAGGAATATATCCTTTTTCCATAACCGCATTTGTCGCGGTCAGATAAAGATATTTGATCGCATCGTTAGAGGTATCCGGCAAATTTGGAGTAGAAACACAGTTGTTAATACAAAAACCATGTGTGCTTTGCAGTCCGTCGTAAGATATAGCGAGTAACTTTTTGCCGTCAAAAATGCCAAAGGGTTGAGAGAGAAATCTTTGCTCAAGCGGCTGGTTTAGCAATTTTTTAAGACCGTATCCACCGGATCTTTTGAACACTTCATTTGGGTATTCTGCAATAAAATTATCAACTGCTTCCAAATCAGTTGCTTCCAATTTACGAATATCATACTTTTGTGATTCTTTGGGTAGGACAAATGGTTCTCCGAAATACATTGTTTCATTCGTTTCTTTTATGCTCTTGAATTTAATACCGTCAAGCGTTGCTTTCACATCATCAAAAGTCACATCCTTATGGAATATACAATCAATATGACTGGGTTTAAAAAGCAAGAGTTTATCAATATAATTTCGAAGATTGCTCAAATCGTCAAGAACAAGTGTTAAATAAGGATCTTCGAAAAAATTATCTATCGTGACAAATCCGTTTTCAAAAGAGCCAACGTCAGAAACGATTTTTGATCCGTTTATTGCAATAGTAACTGCCGTGTATCCGTAACGCTTTGCATCTTTTTCCAAAAGCCAATCAATAGCTTCATCGCAATCCATTTCAATAAAATCAGAAAGAACATGGCGGAATTCAGCAACAGCAGTAGCATTTAACTCGTTATCAGCCCAAACAAGCTGCTTGCCTTTCATATTTTCACGGTATTCACTGGGCGTTTTGCCGTATTGCTCTTTGAATGCACGTGTAAATCCTTCGTGACTTTCATATCCTGAGTCCAAGGCAATCGATAAGATGTCTCTGTCTTGGGCGGTACGAAGCATACGCGCTGCACGATTCAATTTACGGAATTTTACGTATTCCATAACGTTAAAACCCGTATAATTCCGAAATATGCGATTGAAATAGTCTGTAGAAAAACCTGCATTTTTAGCTACGTCATCAAGAGTGGTTGCATTAGAACCCAAGTTATTGATATATTTTACAGCATTTTTTATCAAATCTCTATTTTCCATTTCTTACCTCCTTCAATGGATAAATAAGCGGTTGGCCTCCTGCTTGTGATAATATTATATCATATTAATTTCTGTTTGTCTTGACGAAAAACGCTGAATTTAAAAGGCGCACCTGCTTTATCGCAGGTGCGCCAAAGGGTGTGCTTTTTGATATTGCATGAAAGATATTGTAATTCGGCTCGATTTGTGATATAATGGTGATAATGGAACCGAAAGGAGACGGATATGGAAAAGCTACGCAGAAATATCAACGAGGCGCGTGCGGCTTTGACGGAAAAACCGATTTACGCAGCTGATGCCGAGAGAATACTTATTGCGCACAGCCTTATGGGCAAAAACGCCGACGAGCCACAACCCGTGCGTTTTGCGCGTGCTATGTCCGAGATACTGGACAGAGTATCCGTTCCTCTCGAGGATTACGACCTCATTGCGGGACGCGTCGTACACAGAGAGCTTGCCGGGGAAGAAGAGACTCTTTTTGCCGAGCTTCGTCGCGATCCGCGCTCACCTTATAAAGGCACGATATTCAG
>JAZTXV010000006.1:0-70811 GCA_045636605.1 Eubacteriales bacterium
TGGAAAATCTTTGGAGCATTAGGAATCTTGTGTCCCATATCAAGCCAATGCTGGAAGTAGTCACCCATATTGTAGCCAACGAATGGACGCATAGCCATTGGGTCACGACGAACAACACCAACCGCACCTGCAGCAGCTGCAGTTGTCTCGGAAGCCATAATAGAGCCTACGAATGAGCCGTGTTGCCAGTTGAATGATTGATATACAAGCGGAGCAGTCTTAGCGCGACGGCCACCGAATACGATAGCAGAGATAGGAACACCTGCAGGATTGTCAAACTCAGAGGAAATGCAAGGGCAGTTCTTGGCCATAGCAGTAAATCTTGAGTTGGGATGAGCTGCGCTTGTGTTAACCTTGTCAGCCTTGTTGTACTTGGTTCTGTCCCAAACCTCGCCCTTCCAGTTGATGCAATGCTCGGGAGCGTTGTCGTCAAGACCTTCCCACCAAACTGTCATTGTATCAGTGTTAAGACCAACATTTGTAAAGATAGTATCTCTCATAGTTGTAGCAAGAGCGTTAGGATTGGACTTGTCGTTAGTACCCGGAGCAACACCGAAGAAGCCGTTTTCAGGGTTGATAGCCCAAAGTCTGCCGTCCTTACCAACACGGAGCCAAGCAATATCGTCACCTACGCACCAAACCTTGTAGCCCTTCTTTGAGTAGTATTCCGGTGGAATAAGCATAGCAAGGTTAGTCTTACCGCAAGCAGATGGGAATGCGGCGCTTATGTACTTTGTTTCGCCATTAGGATACTGAACACCGAGAATAAGCATATGCTCAGCCATCCAGCCCTCTTTTCTACCGAGGTAGGATGCGATACGGAGAGCGAAGCATTTCTTACCGAGAAGAACGTTTCCGCCGTAACCGGAGTTGATAGACCAAATGGTATTATCCTCTGGGAAGTGGCAGATGTATCTGTTGTCCTCGTCAATGTCCTTTCTTGCGTGCAAGCCCTTAATGAAGCCCTCGCCGTCGCCCATAGCCTCAGCTACGTGTGCGCCTGCACGAGTCATAATGAGCATGTTAAGTACAACGTAAATTGAGTCTGTAAGCTCAATACCGTATTTTGCAAAATCAGAGCCAACCTGTCCCATAGCGTAAGGAATAACGTACATTGTACGTCCCTTCATTGAGCCCTTGTAAAGCTTACCGAGCTTTTCGTAGCACTCAACGGGATCCATCCAGTTGTTGATGTTTCCTGCGTCCTCTTTTGTTCTTGTACAAATAAATGTTCTGCCCTCAACACGTGCAACGTCATTTATTGCAGTTCTGTGGAGATAGCAGTTAGGAAGAACGTCTTGGTTGAGCTTAATAAGCTCTCCGCTTGCGAGTGCTTCCTCACGAAGTGCCTGAGTTTGCTCATCACTTCCGTCAATCCAAACGATCTTATCGGGCTGTGTCAATTCAGCCATTTCTTCGATCCAATCAAGAATCAACTTGCTATTGGTCAAAGCCTTGTTTTCAAATTTCATTTTGAATACCTCTTTCATAAAATTTTTTACCGAATATAGTATATCAAAAAAATACCAATTTTGCAATACCTTTTTGATATATTTTTTATTATATGTCAGAAATTAGCGAGCGCATCGCAAACACGTGCGCTGAGGACATCCTTCTCCTTTGGGTGAATATCCACGTTATCGCATACATCACGGCATATAACCGTGCGTACAAGAGGAATTTCATCCTGCGCACGTAGCTGCTCGTCTTGTATTTTCTGCCAAGCATAGCCTGCTCGGTCAAGATGGTCGGCCAGCTGAATAACAACAAATTTCATCTCATCATTTCTAAAATATCTTCTCCAGCCCATAATCATAGCACGAAGCATATCAAGATAAATATTAGCCTCGTCAACGCTTGCGTTGCTCTCTCCCTGGTACCATAAAACGCTTGAAAAGGTAAACGGTAAAATCCTCTCTATCATATGCTCCCAAAGCACGGCATCGTCATTCCAAACGGGATACCACTCGTGGTCTGCAAAGCGATTTTCAATTTCAAATTCGGGTACGAGCGCAACGTCTCTGGGCATCCAGCTCTGGATAACGGAAGCCCCTTGATAGCACGCAATAAGACCGATTTTTCTTTGCGGAGTCGCCAATCCCTGTGCCACATAATAGCCGATAGCACTGAAATGAGGCGCATTTTCGAGAGTAAGCTCAACCCAACCGTCACGGCTTGAAAAATGCTCCTCACTTTCTTCCATTCTGTCAACGGTAAACAGACGTACGTTTTCGTTTCCCTTGTAATTTTCTCTTGGCTCGCTTGACTGCCAAAGCTTAAACTGCATATTCGACTGACCGCCAAGCAAAATCACATCTCCGAAATATACATCACGCAAAACGGAGAATAGCCCGCCAAGCTCGACTAAAATATCGTAAGGGCCACCGTATTCAAAGGCATCAAATTCTATGAGCCATTGGCCGCTTGATACCGTCTCCTTACGTACACCGTCGAGAGTGATTGCCACATTACCCACACCCTCACCGAAAAAACGCACGGGCATTTTCGCTTGCAAAATCATATTTGATGAAAAAACAGAATTTAAAGTAACCATAAAATCTCCTTGAAGCATTTGCGATATGATCTATTATATGAATTTTACTATATTTTTTCAAAAAAATCAACAAAAAACGCAAAAAATATGCTAATATATAAGCGAGATAAAACAAAAGCAGGAGCTAATATGGAAATCGAAAGAAAATTTTTAGTGCAGAGCCTTCCAACTCTTGAGGGATTTGAAAATGACGAAATAATTCAAGCCTATATCAGCATAAATCCCGAGATACGTGTGCGAAAAAAGGGAAATAAATATTACCGTACCGAAAAGGGCGAGGGCACTTTGATGCGTGAGGAAAACGAATGGGAAATCACCAAGGAGCAATACCTTGACGAGATAGGTAAAAGCGAGGGAAGAATAATCAAAAAAACCAGATACTATATTCCCTGTGGCAAGCATACAATAGAGCTTGATATATACGGTGGCAGACATACGGGGCTTGTTGTTTGTGAGATTGAATTCGAAAGCGAGAGCGATGCAAGCTCCTTTGTCGCTCCCGAATGGTTCGGTAAGGAAATTACGTATGATATTTCTTTTAGAAATAAAATACTTGCAAGCACCCCTTGACAAAATGTCATATATTTGCTAAAATATCATAGAACATTAAAACTTAACAAAAAGAGGAATTAAAAATGCAAATTTACGAGGAGCTCGTTGCCCGTGGACTTATCGCTCAGGTGACGAACGAGGAAGAAATCAGAGAAATGGTGAATAACGGAAAGGCAACCTTCTATATCGGCTTTGATCCGACGGCAGATAGCCTTCACGTTGGACATTTTATGGCGCTTTGCCTGATGAAAAGACTTCAAATGGCAGGAAATAAGCCAATCGCCCTTATCGGCGGCGGCACTGCTCATATAGGAGATCCGTCGGGAAGAACAGATATGCGTTCAATGATGACAAAAGAAACAATCGACCATAACTGCGAGTGCTTCAAAAAGCAAATGTCCCGCTTTATCGAGTTTGGAGAGGGCAAGGCTATTATGGTAAATAATGCCGATTGGCTTCTTTCACTTAACTATGTTGAGCTTCTTCGTGAGGTTGGCGCATGCTTCAGCGTAAACAGAATGCTCACAGCCGAGTGCTATAAGCAGAGAATGGAAAGAGGACTTTCCTTCCTTGAATTTAACTACATGATTATGCAAAGCTACGATTTCTTGGAGCTTTACAGAAGATACGGCTGTAATATGCAGTTCGGTGGCGACGACCAATGGAGCAATATGCTCGGCGGTACAGAGCTTATAAGACGTAAGCTCGGCAAGGACGCGCACGCTATGACAATCACCCTTCTTCTCAACTCAGAGGGTAAGAAAATGGGTAAAACTCAGTCGGGTGCAGTATGGCTTGATCCAAATAAAACATCACCCTTCGATTTCTATCAGTATTGGAGAAATGTGGGCGATGCAGACGTTCTTAAGTGCATAAGAATGCTCACCTTCCTTCCACTTGACGAAATCGACGCTATGGATAGCTGGGAGGGAAGTCAGCTTAATCGTGCCAAGGAAATTCTCGCATATGAGCTTACAAAGCTCGTTCACGGCGAGGAGGAGGCAGAAAAGGCGCAGGCAAGCGCAAGAGCAATCTTTAGCGCAGGCGATAGCGAAAATATGCCAAGCGTTGTCCTTAGCGACGAGGACTTCAGAGACGGCACAATTGATATTCTCACAATGCTCGTAAAGGCAGAGCTCGTTCCGTCAAGAAGCGAGGCAAGACGCGCAGTTGAGCAGGGCGGAGTAACCGCAGACGGCGAGAAAATCACCGACATTAAGACAACCTTCACAAAGGAGCAAATCGCCGCAGGAGTAGTTTTGCGCAGAGGCAAGAAGGCATATAAAAAGGTAACTCTCTAATAAAAACAAAAGCAAGAATTGCACGCAATTCTTGCTTTTTTGATGCCAATAAATAAAAAATCTCTAATCACTTGTAAATTGAAGGAATATGTGATAAAATAAGTTAAAAATATATTATTTTCACTTCTTTTTTGCTTCTTTTTTCTCTTGAAGAAAAAAGAAGAATACCCACAAGGAGCAAAGTATGCTTGAATTTTTAAGAAATCATATTACCGCAACAGTGATAATATCGTGCGTCATCGTTGCACTTTTAGCCCTTATCGTGTGGATAATTTGGGCAAATAAAGCGCCTGTGCTTACTAAAATTTCTATAAAATCAAACACACAGGGGCTAAAAATCGCACACATATCGGACTTTCATAATACAAGACTTCAAAATAACAATGAGGAGCTAATCTCCCTTGCAAGAGAGGCACAGCCCGATATAATCGCCATCACGGGCGACCTTATCGACTCTCGTCATACCAATACCAAAAGAGCAATAGATTTTGTTTGTGAGCTTGTGAAAATCGCCCCCTGCTACTACGTGCCGGGCAATCACGAAAGCAGAATAAGGAACGAGTATGAGGAGCTAAAGGGTGCGCTTGCCGAGCTTGGAGTGACAATTCTTTGCGACCAAAGCACCACCTATGAAAAGAACGGACAGACCTATACGATAATAGGAATTGAGGATCCAATGTTCGTTCTCCAAAAGGATAGTAGCAAAATGGCAACTGCGGTTGTCGCAGGTAAGCTTTTGCCACTTGCCGAGCAATGTAAGGACTATACAATAGTCCTTTGCCATCGCCCCGAGGTGTTTAGTGCCTATGTAGATGCCCAAATTGACCTGGCTCTTACAGGCCACGCCCACGGAGGACAAATGCAAATTCCGTTTGTCAGGGTTGGACTAATTGCGCCAAACCAAGGCTTTTTCCCAAAATATACAGTTGGTCTGCACACAGAGGGTAAAACAAATATGGTAGTCAGCCGTGGAATAGGAAACAGCCTTTGCCCGATAAGAGTGAATAATCGCCCTGAGGTGATTTTAATTGAGCTGACTCAATAATAAAAAACAATAACAAAAAACTCCGACCGAGTCGGAGTTTTTGTGTTTTATAGGTTTGTTTAAAGCCAAATTACTTAAGCTCAGCCTTAGCGCCAGCTTCAGTGAGTTGCTTAACGTAGCCCTCAGCTGTTTCCTTGGAAACTGCTTCCTTAACAACCTTAGGACCGTTTGCAGCAAGACCGTCAACAAGCTCCTTAGCTTCCTTAAGACCAAGACCTGTGATCTCACGAACAACCTTGATAACGTTGAGCTTGCTTGCGCCTGCATCAACGAGAACAACGTCGAATTCAGTCTTTTCTTCAACAGGAGCAGCAGCAACTGCAGCACCGGCAACTGCAACAGGAGCAGCAGATACGCCGAATTCCTCCTCAACTGCCTTTACGAGGTTAGCGAGCTCGAGGAGAGTAAGAGATTTGATTTCTTCAAGAATTTGAGTAACCTTTTCGTTAGCCATTTTAATAATCCTCCATAAATAGATAAGTTTTTAATAGATTTGATTGCGCTTTCGCTAAAAGCAGGTAGCACGGACCTTACTCAGCAACAGCCTCGCCATTTTGTTGGTCGATAACTGCCTGGATAGCACGAGCGAATCCTGAGATAGGACCTGTAATGCTTCCCAAGAATCTTGCAAGAAGAATTTCCTTTGAAGGAATTTCAGCAAGAGCCATAACTGTGTCTGCCTCAACAACACCGTTATCAATGAATCCACCCTTGATTACAAAGGTTTCAACCTTGTCTGCATATTCCTTAGCGATTTTAGCGGGAGCGATAGGATCGTCATAGCTGAGAGCGATAGCGGTCATACCGTTGAGCTGAACCTTCATCGCACCATAACCGATTTCGTCGCAAGCACGGCCGATAAGAGTATTCTTAATAACCATGTAGTCAACGCCGGCCTTACGGAAAGCAGCACGCATTTTGGTATCATTTTCAACTGTGATACCTTGGTACTGAACAAGAACACCTGATGTAGCTCTTCTCATCTTTTCAACGAGCTCAGCAACAATGGCCTTCTTTTGTTCAAGAACTGAATTACTTGGCATAAAACAACCTCCTGTATTATTTCCTTTACAGCAAAAAGAAAAATCTTTTTCCGAAATTGCAAAATGCACACCGAAAAAAGATTTTAAATTCATATATAAAGCAATTTAAATTCTTCCTCGGCAGGGAGCATAACGCAATTACCGTGACCTGCTGTCTTTGGATTAACGACAAGATTATAACACACTATGATACTCTTGTCAATAGCTTTTTTAAAATTTTCGAAATTATTTTTTCAATTTTTGGATTCTCACATCTTTGCCTAAAAATTGCTTTATGTAAAACTCGCCGAACAGTCTGCTTGTTATTCTGTCATGATAGGCTTTGCGAATTTCATTTGCACTGAGATTGGTGCTTGCAATAATCGGTAAACCACGGTTGAGCCTTGTGTTTATAACGTTGTAAAGGCATGAAACAGAAAATTGAGTTGACATCTCCGTGCCCAAATCATCGAGAATCAAAAGCTCACAGTCAAAGTATTTATCGCTTAAAATCTCAACATCGTCATCAAAGCGATCTCTGAAGCGATCTCTTTCAAAATCTGCAAACATGTTTTGAGCCGTTTCGTAAACAACATCATAGCCATGGTCGATTAAATATCTTGCAACGGCAGAGGAGAGGTGAGTTTTTCCGAGTCCCGTTGCACCGCAAAGCAAAAATGAACGCTTGTCACTGTCAAAATTTCTTGCAAACGATAGAAGCTCCTCATAATTTTGACGCATAATATCACGGTCGCTTCCTGTGTAAAAATCAAGAGAGAAGCTCTCGAAGCTCTGTGCCTCAATCAATCTGGAAAGACCGGAATGCTCATACGAGCTGAGAGCAAGTGCGCTTCTGTAGCAATTACACAAGGCGCCGTCAACATAGCCTGTATCATTACACAAACTGCATGTGTATTTCGCGTCTGTATATTTAGAGTCAAATCCAAGAGATAAAAGGAGCTCGGCTCTTCTTTTTTGAAGGGCGAGATTTTTCTCCTTTACTGTGGCAATGCGGGCAGCACACTCCTCCTTGCCAAGAGAGATAGCGCCTGCAATTTCAAGAGCGACATTTTTAAGCTCCGCATCAATCGCCTTGATTTCGGGACAAAGCCCATAAACCTCGGCAAGCCGTGCAAGCTGAGCATCCTCAGCGGCTCTGCGCCTTCTTTCAAGCTCATCTCTTGCATTCCTTACAGCATATTTTGAATAAGCCATTAGTTTTCTCCCTTCTTGTTGTATGAGCGGCGGAGAGCAGCCTCAAAGAAATCGTCTGTATCAAACGACGAGCCCGAGGTGCGAGAGGTCCTTTTCGACTCAAACGCCTGAGCATCCTCGGCATTTTTTATTCCGCACGATAACCAATTTTCAATAACCTTGGCGCAATATGCAAGAGAAGCCTTGCCCGTCTTGTCAACGGTGATGTCGTATGCAGCCCTTATAAAATCAATATCAAGCTCAAACGATATCCATTTTTCCACCTTGTCACGCTCGTTCTTGGAAAGCTCTCTTTTTCCAAATCCAAAAAGCTCTCTTATCTTGTACTCGAGTGATTGCTTATTGCGTCTGTTTGCAAAATGCTTCTCAAGCTCTGTGTACGTGTCTATTTCCTCGTCATAAAGCGACTGTGCAAGCTTTCTTACATACGACCAGCTTGTCTTGCCGATTTCCTTGCAGAACGCAAGAAGAAGCATAATATATTCACTGCTAAATCTGTAATAATCCTTCAAATAAATTATATTGTTATGATCAGCCGTGTTAAAATCCTTTCCGAGAATAACCTGGCAGGCAAGGAAAAGCGAGCGAACATCCTCGTTTCTTTCGACAAACCTCGCAATTTGAGCGCCCGTATATGTGGGTACACTTGACGAGGCAGAGATAATCTGTACGTCATCAAGCTCTCCATCAACGGAGATAACGCCCTTTTCTGCCCAAAAGGCAATCGCACGTCTTACACGGTCAATGCCTATTCCTATTTTTTCGGAAAAAATGTCTATGTATTTCTCAAACGCATCGTGATAGTCCGTGCAGGAAAATAGCCCAATGATAACAACAAGCTCATCACGGGAAACGTCGGGAGCAAATTCAGCCACAGAGGCAGGTAAATTCAAGATTTTTCCCGAATATTTAATTTCAATTTTCATATCAAGCCTCCGTTCAAAAATATCTTAGCTCGGATAGGCGTTGAGCGACTCGTCAGCCGAAGCACCGTCCAAAAGCTCGTAATAGCCCTGAGCGGCAATCATAACGGCATTGTCACCGCACAATGAAAGCTCGGGGGCATAAAATTCAGCATTAAATTTCTTACATTCCTCTAAAATTCTCGCTCTCAGGTGAGAGTTTGCGCTGACACCACCCGCAATAACGACCTTGTTGTAGCCTGTTTGCGCAAGTGCCTTCCCGATTTTAGAGCTTATAGCATCAACAACTGCCTTTGTAAAGGATGCGGCAATATCAGCTTCGCAAAGCGGCTCGCCCTTTTGTCTTTTGGTGTTGATGTGGTTTATAACAGATGTCTTAAGACCGCTAAACGATAGATTGAGCGAATCGTCAATCGACGGAGATGGGAATTTCACAAAGAGTGAGTCACCCTTGCGAGCAAGCATGTCCATAGCATATCCGCCCGGATAGGGAAGGCCCATAACCCTGCCTATCTTGTCAAAGCATTCTCCTGCCGCATCGTCAAGCGTAGAGCCGATTTCGTCAAGTGACGTGTATGACCTTACATCAAAAAATGACGTGTGACCGCCGGATACAACAAGTGCAAGAAAAGGCGGCTCAAGGCTCTGATGTGTGATATAATTCGCCGCAATATGACCTTTTATGTGGTCAACGGGCACAAGAGGAATGTTGCTTGCAAGTGCAAGTGACTTTGCAAAATTGACCGCAACCAAAAGCGCTCCGATAAGCCCCGGGCCATTTGTTACGGCGATGGCGTCAATATCGTAAAGCGTAACGCCGGCTACCTCAAGCGCCTCATAGGTGATTTTCGAAATCGCCTCAATGTGTGCACGGCTTGCAATCTCCGGTACAACACCTCCGTAGAGGGCGTGCGTGTCCACCTGAGATGCGATAATATTCGATTTTACAATACGTGCTCCGTTGACAAATTCGCATACAGAGCAGGCCGTTTCGTCACAGGACGATTCAAATGCCAAAATATACATGATAATTTCACCTCAAAGGCTTTTGTCCATTAAAATTGCGTTTTCTGTGGGATTGGAATAAAAATTAGGACGCTCCCCAACGGCAACAAAGCCACATCCCTCATAGAGAGAGCGCGCAACATCGTTTGATTTTCTTAGCTCAAGGGTGATTTTGGCGCACCCCTCACGCCGACAAAGGTCAATTATCTGCTCCAAAATTCTTTTGCCGAGCCCCTTGCCACGAAATGACGGAAGCACTGCAATATTTGAAATTTGTCCCTCGTCAAGAATGAGATAAACTCCACCGTACCCAACGACTCTTTTTCCGTCACTTGCGACATAAAAGTGCCATGGAGTGTGCGAAAATGAAGCATAAATAGAATTTTTAGACCACGGAGCAGAGAAGCATTGCTCCTCAATATAGGCGATATCGTCGATATCTGTCAGCTCCGCCTCTCTTAAGATAAATTCCATATCAGTAACCAAAAACTCCCGAAAGGCTATCGTCGTTTTCAATCCAATCGGAAACGTTTATTTCCGTATATTCAAAGCGATTATTGCGAATAATAACCCTCTCGATTCCCGCATTGATTACCTGACGCTTGCACATCATGCAGCAGTTCATTCCGCCGATAACCTCACCCGAGGAGGGATCCGTGCAGCAAAGATAGAGCGTAGCGCCGAGCATCTGCTCACGTGAAGCGGAGATAATAGCATTAGCCTCTGCGTGAATGCTTCTGCAAAGCTCGTAGCGCTCACCTCTCGGAATGCCGAGATTATCTCTTGTGCAGGAGCCGATGTCACAGCAGTTCTTACGTCCTCTCGGAGCGCCGTTGTAGCCTGTTGAAACGATAACGTCGTTTTTAACGATAATAGCGCCGAAGCGTCGTCTTAGACAGGTGCTTCTTTGAGATACCGTTTGTGCAATATCAAGATAATAATTGTGCTTTGAAACTCTTTCCATTTTTGTTTTCTCCTTAATGACAGTTCATTACTTTTTAGTTCCGTTTGGCGTACTCTGTGTCGGTCTTTGAGGCGAGTCGGGGAAGTCAAATACTACCTTGCCATTCTCGTCAAGACGAAGCACGGCATCGAATTTTTTGCCGTTTTTGGACACAAAGCCCTGTATTTTGCTCGTTTTGCCTGTAGCCAAGAGCATTTTTACATTGGCAACGGAGATAGTGCGGGAGCAAATTGATTTCGATATAGAAAACTTGCAGCCGTTTTCACGGAAGTTGGAGCAACCGTATCCAAACTTGGTGCGGACAACATTTCCCTCGCAAAGCGGACAAAGCCCAACAACATCGCCGAAAAATCCGATGTTCGTGTCCTCCTCGATAGATACATCGAGGTCACGGCAGAGGTTGAATATATTCTCAATCTCCGTACGGGCAAGGGCAACGCTATCGTCAACCGTGATCTCGCCACGGAAAACACGCTTAAGCGCCTGACCAAGCTCGGATGTCTTGTATTTGTCCATAATTATGCCGAGCTGAGATAGAGAATCTATTAAATATTCGCCGTCCGGGAGAATATAATATGAGTCCTTTTTGAGCGAAATATACGCGCTCTTGCACGCATTTTCGATAATTCCCGTTCTTGTCGCTTCAGTTCCAAGCTCAAGTCCCTCAAAGATTGCTCGGTATTCCTCGTCGTCGCTCTCCTCGGCGCTTGCCTTGTCCTCCTTGAACGGATTTTTCAAATAATTATTGAGTGTTTCTATGGTGTAATGCTTTGGCGGAGTTGTTTCCTTTTCCGTGGGCTTAAAGTTAATTACAACCTCGTCACCCTTTTCAAGCCTCGGCAAAATCTTGTCCTTTTGCGTGTATTCGTCAAACTTGGTCCAGCCGGGCTCAATTATAACGGTGCCGGAAAGGGTAAACTCCTCAAGAGAACCAACCTTGATTTTGATTTCGCTCTTTTCAACGATACAGTCCTGAGCGCAGAATACTGCTACAAAGCGTCTCAAAATAGCCGTGTAAACGATTTTTTCTCTTTCGGTCAGTGCAGACGGAGCAGGAATTTTATATGTGGGAGTAAGAGCAGAGTGAGATTCAATCTTTGAATCGTCGAAAATACTCTTGGAAAATTTGAATGCAACGGGATACCCAAGCTTTGCCACATTCTGCAAAATGCTCTTAACCTTTCCTTGTTCGGCAGTGGCAAGATATTCGGAGTTTGTACGTGGATAAGTAACATATCCGTCCTCGTACAGCTTTTGAACGGTTGAAAGCGTATCATCCATAGACAGCTTGAATTTCTTTCCCAAATAGCTTTGAAGCTTTGAAAGAGAGAATAGCTTGGGAGGGTTCAATGTCGAGCGTTTTTTCTTGACAGAGGTGACAACAGCTTTTTCTGCGTTGTATTTTGCACATTCTGCCAGGGCCGCCTCGTATTCGTCCTTTGTGAATTTCTTTTTTGAGGTCAAATCGACGAACTCGTCATTGGTCTTTTCGTGAGAATGCATAACGAAATACTTTTCGGGCACAAAATTTTTGATTTCGTGATCCCTGTCGTAGATCGCCTTTACAATGGGAACAATAACTCTGCCCACACGGAGAAGCTTTCCCGTCTTGAGCGTAGCAAACCTTGTCAAGTTCACGCCGTAAAGCCAGTCGATGTACGTTCTCGCAAGTCCCTCACTTGCCAAGGAGTCGTATTCGCTTTCGTCCTTCATCTCGGAGAGCGCCTGCTCAATGGTTTGCGGAGTTTGGTCTGGAAGCCAAAGACGCACGAAGCGCTTTTTTGTGATATCTGTTGCGTGAGAAACGCAAAGACGAACGATTATCTCACCCTCACGGTCGGCGTCACCCGCATTTACTATTGTGTCCACATCGTCACGGTTGCAAAGCCACTTTATCGTGTCAAATTGCTTTTTGACGCCACTGTCAACCTTTTTGTCGGGCCCCTTTTTCAAGCTGAACTTGAATTCCGTTGGAAAACACGGCAAATTGTCCATAGTCCACCTTGTGCTTTCCGTAGGAGAGTAATCCTCAATGTCAGCCAATGAAAAGAGATGTCCGAAAACCCAGCTGACAATAAAATTGCCACCCTCGTAATACCCATTATGCTTTTTCATTTCATTCTTTTGAACCTTAGCAATGCCGGCAAGAATGTTTCGTGCAAGCGACGGCTTTTCCGCAATAATAAGATACATAGAGCTTCTCCTTTCAAATGGCGATACACATTTATTGTATCATATCGGGTAAACTAATTCAAGCAAGATAGAAAAATTTTTCAAAAACCTTGAATTTTTTCGTTTTTACACAAAAACACTTAATTGTGTATCGTTAAAATTAGCAAAAAAATATTGCAATGTAAAGAAAAATATGGTAAAATTCAGTAAGTACGTTAATTGCACACGATTTCTCGTACGTGTGCGTGTTAATTCAAAAACACAGTAAGGAGGCTCTGGTATGACAGGAGATGCCTTAAAGGAAATCAAAAAAGCTGAGGAAAACGGCGCTCAGCTTATCGTAAACGCAAGAATTGAGTCGCAATACCGCTTGGAGCAAACCGTAAAAGAAATAGAAAGGTCAAAGGCACAGGCAAAACTGCGATTTGAGGAGATTTTCAACAATAGAATAAATGCCGCCAACACTCAGGCAGAGGAGCTTCGTGCAGCTCGACACGAGCAGGCAATGCGTGAGGCAGATGCCCTCAGTGCCGAGGCAAGAAAAAATACGGATAGAGCAATAAGCATAATAATTGAGGAGATAAAATCGCTATGGCAGTAACCGAAATGAAAAGGTTTGCTGTAATTTGTCAGGTAAAAAAGGCTGATTCTCTCATAAAGAAGCTGATGTGGATGTCCTGCGTTGATATAAAGCAGACAGAGGGCGACAGCATAGACGGAATCACGCTTGAAAGACCAAGCGATATCGACTCTCAGATAACGGAGTACAACCGCACGCTTCAAAAAATCAAATCGATAATGGCTCTGCTTGCGTCATATGACACAAAGCAATGGAGGGAGCATATCACCATGAAGGTGAAAAAACGGCCCTTTTCCCCGCCAAGAGAAATTGATTTTGACGAATTTGTGGATTCGGGAAGATACGATATTGCACTTGGTAAGCTTGACAAAATCGTACGGCTTTCACAGCTTCTTGAAAGCAAAAAAGAGGAGCTGAACGCACTTGAGGACGAATATAGAATGCTTGATGCGTGGAGAAATTACGACCTTCCGCTAAGCATAAGAGGCACCTCATTTACAGAAATAACCCTCGGCACACTCGGTAAAAAGGCAAATGTACCGCAAATAAACGCAGAGCTTTCCGAGGAGCATTTGGCGCAGATAATCAAGGTAAGCGCCGATAAGCACGTGCAGTACGTGTGCTTGATAACTCATAAGGCAAGCACAGAGCAGGCACTCAAATTCCTTTCGTCAAAGGGATTTGCTATCGTGACTCTCGGCGCAGGCACAGATACCGTCGAAAATGAAATCAAGCGCCTTGAGGTAAGCGTAAATCAAAACCTCGAGGACACGGAAAAAATCAAGGCTCAAATTGCCGCCTTCGTTGGATTTGAGGCCCAGCTTGAGATAGTTCACGATATAATTTTGACAAGAATTGTCGAGCTTGAAGCAATGAAAAAGCTCGCTTCGTCAGGCGGTGTTTGCGTCATAAACGGCTGGACACCCGCACAAAACAGCGAGGCAGTCGAGGATGTGTTCAAGAAATTTGATTGTGCATACGAGATATGTGATCCCACACCCGAGGATGATGTTCCCGTGTTAATCAAAAATAACGCATTCGCCTCATCGTTTGAACCGGTGATTTCGCTCTACTCGTTGCCGAAATACAAAACATTCGATCCAACGTTCATAATGAGCATTTTCTACACGATAATATTCGGACTTATGTTCGCCGATGTTGGCTATGGAGTAATACTTGCTCTCGGATGCTTTTTGGCAATCAAGCTTCTTTATCCGAGAGGAACAATGAAAAAATTCTTCCAAATGTTTGGAATATGCGGCATCTCGTGCGCCGTTTGGGGAATAATCCTCGGTGGCTATCTCGGAGATTTTCCTTTCACGGTTTTGGGAATAGAGCAGGATATTGCTCTGTGGTTCGATCCAATTCAGGATCCGATGACCTTCCTTGTTCTGTCAATTGCCGTAGGCGCTATTCATATGATTTCGGGAATGGTTGTTAAAATGGTAATTCTGATAAAGCAGCGGCAAATATTCTCGGCAATCTTCGACGTGGGAAGCTGGATTGTCATATTCCTCGGAATAGGACTCGCAATAATCAACGTCAAGCTCGGACTCATAACGGCTCTTGTGGGCGTAGCAATGCTTATTCTCACACAGGGCAGAGCGCAAAAGAACATTCTTATGAAGATAGTCAAGGGCGTCGGTAGCCTTTACAGCATAACGGGATACGCATCAGATTTGCTATCCTATACCCGTATTCTCGCTCTCGGTCTTGCATCTGCAGTTATCGCAAAGGTTGTGAATATAATCGCAACACTCGGCGGAGAGGGAATTGTCGGCTACCTGCTTTTGATAATAGTTTTGCTTGTAGGTCACGTGCTGAATATGGTAATCAATCTGCTCGGCACCTTCGTTCACGCAAGCCGACTGCAATATATAGAATTTTTTGGAAAATTCTACGAGGAGGGCGGCACTCCATTTAATGTGGTAGCCCCCAAAAGCAAATACGTTCTGTTTAAGCAAAAAAAGAATTTATAAAAAACAATTAAAAGGAGATAAATTTTATGTTACAGCAAATTTTTTCAGGAACAAACATCGCCTTGATTGGCGTAGCACTTGCGGCTATTCTTTCGGGAATAGGCAGCGCAAAGGGAGTTGGTATAGTAGGTAAGGCGGCAAGTGGAATGCTCGCAGAGGACCCATCAAAGTTCGGTCAGGCGATGCTTTTGCAGGCCCTTCCCGGTACACAGGGAATTTACGGACTTGTTACTGCATTCCTTATTCTTTGGAAGGCGGGCTTCCTTGGCGGCGCCGTTTCACTTACACTCGGTCAAGGCGCATTCTACCTTATGGTATCTCTCCCAATTGCAATCGTAGGACTTGTATCTGCTATAATTCAAGGTAAGGTAGCTGCGGCGGGCGTAAATCTTGTTGCGAAGCGTCCTAACGAGCTTGTTAAGGCAATTATGTCTGCGGCTCTCGTTGAAACATATGCAATCTTTGCGCTTCTTATTTCACTTCTTCCAATATTCTTGGTTGACGTTTCCGCAATGGCATAATTTAGGAGCCGATTATGAACGGACTTGATAAAATAATTGAAAAAATCATATCCGATGCCCAAGAAAAAGCAAAAGCATACGAAAACGAGATAGCAGAGCAAATTGACACGCTCAAAAGAGAAGCGACCGACGAGATTATGCGTATGGAAAATGACTACATTTCCCGTGCTGAAGCGACCTCGGAGCAAATTCTTATGCGTGCCGATTCCTCAAGCACACTCGAGGCAAGAAACATAATTCTCGAAAGAAAGGCGCAGATAATCGACGAGGCATTTAAGCTTGCAAGAGAAAAGCTTCTGTCACTGCCCAAAACGCAATACGTGGAGCTTATAACGAAGGCTCTCGTTTATGCGATAGAGCAGCGCCTGGCATCGAAAAAACGTTTGCTTGAGCTGTACGGAGAGCAGGAGGCGGAGCTCGATGCTCCCTACGAGGCTATTTTCAACGAAGCCGATAGCAAAAACGGCAATGCAAAGAAAATAGTGACTGCGGCAATAGCGATAATAGATAAATCCGTAAAGCTTACCAAGGCATCGTATACTGCCGAAATTGACGGCGGATTCATTTTGAAATGTAACGATATCGAAATAAACTGCTCGCTTACCGCCCTTGTTAATGAGGTGAGGGCTAAATGCGAGGCAAGAGTAATACAAGCACTGCTGAACACTTAATGTGCGGAAAGGAAAAGCAATGGCACTAAGGGACACCGAATATATGTATATCTCTGCTGCGATAAGTGCAAAAGAGGGACAAATAAGTGGCAAGGTAAGGGTAAGGTCATACCTTGAATGTGACACACTGTCCGAGCTATGTGCCCTTGTGGGCGTTGAGGTTGATGCCGAAGGCGAAAGAGAAGCACTTGAGGCTCACTTTGATAAAGCAGTGAGAGATGCGTTTGAATTTGTAAAGCGCAATGCCCCTGCCCCAGAATATTTTGATTTTCTGCTTTACGAATACGATGCGTGCAATTTGAAGGCTCTGCTTAAGAGTATGATAAGAGAAATGAACGTTGATTCAATGCTCTATGAGATAGGCTCTGCTTCAGTTGACGACCTTAAAAATGCCCTTATCACAAGAAAATTTGACGAGGTATTGCCCAAAAATATGGCAGAGGCGGCAACCGAGGCATACGAGGCGTATTCAAGGACAAGGGATGCAAGAGTAATAGATTTGATAATTGACAAAGCGTGCTTTGCCGATATGCTTGAAAATGCAAGGCTATGCGGCTGTAAATTGGCAATCGACCTTGTGAGAGTGAGAATTGACTCTATAAACATAATGACTCTGCAAAGAATACTCAAATCCGATATTCCCGACAAGGTAAGCACACTTGATATGGCGTTTATCCTTGGTGCGGAGATTTCGCTTGACAGGCTTATAAGAGTTATAGAGGATCCCGAATATTCTCTTCTGGATGCTCTTGACGGCACAAAATACAAGGACATTGTTCGCTCGCTTGGCTCCGATTTCGGATTTTTGGCGTTGGAGCGTGCGCTTGATATGGAATACCTTTCGCTTATCGAAGATGTAAAATACATTCCCTTCGGCGCAGAGGTCGTTTGCTCGTATCTCGTAAATACACTAAACGAGGCGAAGAACGCAAGAATAATAATAGCAGGAATTTCAGCGGCCCTTACTAAAGAAAAATTAAGAGAGAGGTTGCGCATATGACATACAAAATAGGCGCTATCGGGCCCCGTAGCAGTGTGCTCGGCTTTATGGCACTCGGCTTTGGAGTTTTAGAGGCGGAAAACGCACAGGATGCGGCGCTCTGTGTCGATAAAATGGCAAATGACGGATACGCAGTCATATTTATAACACAGTCGCTATGCGCTCAAATAAAAGAAACAATAGATAAGTATTTATCGAAGCCCATTCCGTCAATCGTGCCAATCCCCGATACACAGGGCGAGGATTACGGAGAGCAAATACTAAAGGATGCAGTTGTTAGGGCAATCGGCGCAGACATATTGTACAAGGATTAAGAGGTAACAGAAATGATAGAAGGAAAAATCGTTAAGGTTTCGGGACCGCTCGTTATTGCCGACGGTATGCGTGAGGCAAATATGTTCGACGTTGTACGAGTAGGAAACGACAGACTGATAGGCGAAATCATCGAAATGCACGGTGACAGAGCATCAATTCAGGTTTACGAGGAAACGGCGGGAATAGGACGTGCCGACAGAGTTGTATCAAGTGGCGCGCCCCTCTCGGTTGAACTCGGCCCGGGACTTATAACGGGTATATATGACGGAATACAGCGTCCCCTCGTGAAGATGAGAGAGCTTCAGGGCGCAAACATTTTGAAGGGCGCAGACATTCCGGCGCTTGACAGAGAGAAAAAATGGAGCTTCGTTTCATGCGTTAAGGTAGGAGATAGCGTTACAGGTGGAGATATTATCGGATACGTTGACGAGAACGAGGTAATTAAGCATAAAATAATGATTCCGCCAAAAATGAGCGGAAAAATCACAAAAATCGCAGACGGCGAATACACAGTTGACGAGCCGATAGGAGAAATTGCCCTTGCAGACGGCAAGAGCGCGCCTCTTACCCTTATGCAAAAATGGCCGGTTCGTGTTTCACGCCCCTACGCCACCAAGCTTCCCCCAATCGAGCCTATGATAACGGGACAAAGAAGCATAGACTCCCTGTTCCCGATTGCAAAGGGCGGTACTGCCTGCGTTCCCGGCCCATTCGGTAGTGGTAAAACGGTAGTGCAGCATCAGCTCGCAAAATGGAGTGACGTTGATATCGTTGTATATATCGGCTGCGGCGAGCGCGGAAACGAAATGACAGACGTTCTGAACGAATTTCCCGAGATAAAGGATCCGAGAACCGGGGAGTCGCTTATGAAGCGAACCGTTCTTATCGCAAACACCTCGGATATGCCCGTTGCGGCACGTGAGGCTTCAATCTATACGGGAATTACAATCGCAGAGTATTATCGTGATATGGGATACAGCGTTGCCGTAATTGCAGACTCCACATCAAGATGGGCGGAGGCACTCCGTGAAATGTCGGGACGTCTTGAGGAAATGCCGGGTGAGGAGGGATATCCCGCATATCTTACCTCAAGGCTTGCTCAATTCTATGAAAGAGCAGGAAAGGTTGTGTGCTTAGGCTCTGACAACCGTCTTGGCGCACTCAGCGCAATCGGCGCCGTATCTCCGCAGGGCGGAGATATATCAGAGCCCGTATCTCAGGCAACCCTTCGTATAGTAAAGGTGTTCTGGGGACTTGACTCCTCGCTTGCATACAGACGTCATTTCCCTGCAATAAACTGGCTCAACTCTTACTCTCTTTATAAGGACAGACTAGAGGACTGGTACGCAAATAACGTAGATGCAAATTGGAGAAGCCAAATAACAGAGGCAGGCAGAATTCTTCAAGCGGAAAACGAGCTTGAGGAAATTGTTAAGCTCGTTGGTATGGATGCTCTCAGCGCAGAGGACAGACTAACCCTTGAGGTTGCCCGTTCGATAAGAGAGGACTATTTACAGCAGGATGCGTTCGATTCGGACGACGCATACACCCCGCTTAAAAAGCAATATGCGCTTCTTCGTCTTATCTTCAAATTCAGAGACGAGGCAAAGCGCGCAATTTCCCTCGGAGCAGATATTGAAAAAATCGCCTCGCTTCCCGTAAGAGAAAAAATCTCAAGAGCAAAGAGCGCTCCTGTCGAGGAATACGAGAAAATATACGAGGAAATTGCAAATCAAATAGTAAAGGAAATGAATGAGCTTATAGGTAAGGAGGGCGGCGAGCAATGGTAAAGGAATACAGAACTATTGAAGAGGTAGCAGGCCCGCTTATGCTTGTGAAAAAGGTCGAGGACGTCAAGTATGACGAGCTTGGCGAAATCGAGCTTCCCGACGGAAGCATTCGCCGTTGCAGAGTTCTCGAGGTAAACGGCTCAAACGTTTTGGTTCAGCTTTTTGAAAGCTCAGCGGGAATAAATCTCGCAAATAGTAAGGTTCGTTTTCTCGGTCACGGAGTAGAGCTTGGCGTATCAAGAGATATGCTCGGCAGAGTATTCAACGGAATGGGCGAGGTAATCGACGGAGGAGCGAGAATCATTCCCGAAAAAAGCATAAATATAAACGGAAATCCAATGAACCCCTCGGCAAGAATTTACCCGGACGAGTTCGTGCAAACGGGCGTATCCACAATTGACGGCCTTAATACCCTCGTGCGTGGACAAAAGCTTCCGATATTCTCAGGCTCAGGACTTCCGCACGCAAACCTCGGCGCTCAAATCGCAAGACAGGCAAGGGTTAAGGGCAGTGACGATAACTTCGCCGTTGTCTTTGCCGCAATCGGTATTACCTATGAGGAGGCAGACTTCTTTATCTCCGATTTCAAGAAAACAGGTGCAATCGACAGAACCGTTTTGTTCGTAAACCTTGCATCAGACCCTGCAATCGAAAGAATTACAACGCCCCGTATGGCACTTACCTGCGCAGAATATCTCGCATTTGAGTGCAATATGCACGTGCTTGTAATAATGACAGATATCACCAACTACGCAGAAGCGCTCCGTGAGGTGTCCTCTGCAAGAAAAGAGGTTCCGGGCAGACGTGGATATCCGGGATATCTCTATACAGACCTTGCGACCATGTACGAAAGAGCGGGAAGAAAAATGGGTAGTGAGGGCAGTGTTACGATGATACCGATTCTCACAATGCCGGAGGACGATAAAACACACCCAATCCCCGACCTCACAGGCTACATCACTGAGGGACAAATTATTCTCAGCCGTGAAATGTACAGAAAGGGCTATATGCCACCTGTTGACGTGCTTCCGTCGCTTTCACGTCTTAAGGACAAGGGTATAGGAGAGGGCAAAACAAGAGAGGACCACGCAGGAGTTATGAATCAGCTCTTCTCCTCGTACGCAAGAGGCAAGGAGGCAAAGGAGCTTATGGTCGTTCTCGGTGAGGATGCACTGACACCGCTTGACCGCCTTTACGCTAAGTTTGCCGACGAATTTGAGGCAAGATATATAAATCAAGGATTTTACGAAAACCGTTCAATCGAGCAAACGCTTGATATCGGCTGGGAGCTTCTCAAAATTTTGCCGAGAAGCGAAATGAAGAGAATAAAGCCGAAAATTCTCGATAAGTATTGGAGCGAGTAATGCCAAATCATTTTAAGAAGGGAGTAGCCTATGGCAGAGATTAAAGTTAATCCTACCCGAATGGAGCTTAAAAAGCTGAAAACACGCCTTAGCGTAGCACGCCGTGGGCATAAGCTTCTGAAGGATAAGCGTGACGAGCTGATGCGCCAATTCCTTGAAATTGTAAAGCAGGCAAAGGAGCTAAGACGCAGGGTGGCAGTAGCCTTCAAGGCGTACAGTGAGGGCTTTGAGCTTGCAAGCGCGCTGACAGATAAAAAAATGATGCAGGAGGCGCTTATGCTTCCAAGCACCGAGGGCTCGCTTAGCATAACAAACAAAAATATAATGAGCGTTACCGTACCCGTGTTTGAGTTCAAGCAGGGCGCACAGGGTGGCGCAAATTACGGTTTTGCCTTCACCACGGGAGAGCTTGACGATGCGCTTACAAGCCTTCGTACCATGCTTGTCGATATGGTTCGTTTAGCCGAGCTTGAAAAAACCTCGCTTTTACTCTGTGATGAAATAGAAAAAACGAGGCGCAGAGTAAACGCTCTCGAGTTTATTATGATACCAAGCTACGAAAGGGCAATAAAGGTCATCGCAATGAAGCTTGAGGAAAACGAAAGAGGCAACCGCACAAGGCTTATGAAGGTCAAGGATATGATGCTTCGGGCACAGCTTGAGCTAAAGACCTCGAATGACGAGGACGAATAAAAAACAAGGAACAGACTACTTGTCTGTTCCTTATTTTTACGGTTTTTTCTTTTCCACCTTAATTCTTGTTCCGTCGGGATTTTGAATGTATGTGTTGTCAAGAGTTCCACGCAGAGAAGCACGGAATTCAGCCACATACTCCTGCCTTAATATGCTTTGCTCGAGTTTTTCCTCGTCGGTAAGACCGACCTCACGAGCCTTTTTTGCAAGAAAATTTATTCTTTCAAGCTTTTGCTTTTCCATATTGAAATTCCTTTTGTGTTGTGATAAAATGGTAATATACTGTCGATATAGGGGGATTTTATGAGAAAAATTTTAGCACTTGCGCTTTGCCTTGCATTTCTTTTGGCTACAATGTCGTGCGATGACAACTCAACAGTTATAAAAAACGAATCCCAAGCACCCGTCGAAAGCTCAACAGAGCCGTATGAATACGAGTACATAGTGAACACCGCCACTAAAAAATATCATACTCAATTTTGTACCTACGCAATCAATATAAGCGAGGAAAGCAGAGAAGCTACAACCGATATCGATTTTATAATCGAAAGAGGATACGCTCCGTGCGGAAGCTGCATATTAAGATAACTCAAAGCCGACAAATGTCGGCTTTTTGTATGTCTTATTATAAAATTGTTCCACCGCCAAGAACTGTGTCACCGTCATAAATAACGACACTCTGTCCCTTGCAAATTGCTCTTTGAGGTGTATCAAATACAACGTGTAAAAGCCCGTTTTCAATCGAAGCAGTGGCTGCCTGGGCATCGTGCTTGTATCTTACCTTGGCGCTTACACGGATTGGCACGGGAATATCGTCAATTGCGCTAAGACAAGCATTGTCCGCCCAAAGCTCGCAGGAGAATAAATCCTCGTTTTCTCCGATTACGACCTCGTTTGTGTCAAGACGCTTTTCACACACGTACATTCTGTGCGGAAGCGCAAGACCAAGCCCCTTGCCCTGACCTATTGTGTATCTGATAATTCCCCTGTGTTTGCCGAGAACTCTGCCGTCAAGAGTGACAAAGCTTCCGCTCTCGTATACCTTGCCTGTGTATCTTTCTATAAACGATGCATAATCTCCGTCGGGGATAAAGCAAATGTCTTGACTGTCCCTTTTGCCGCTTACCGCTAAATTCGCCCTTTCCGCAATACTCCTAACATCGTTTTTTGAAAGTGAGCCCAGCGGAAGCATTGTACGGTCAAGCTGTTCACGGCTAAGACGGTACAGCACATAGCTTTGATCCTTCGACAAATCAAGCCCCGTTTTCAAAACACGCCTTCCGTATTTTTGGTCGTATTCAATTCTTGCATAGTGACCGGTTACGATAATGTCGTACCCAAGCGACTTGCCGAATTCAAAAAGCTTGTTAAATTTGAGGTGATAATTACACTCTATACACGGATTTGGGGTAGCTCCGTTTTCGTAAGCGGAAACGAAACTATCAATAACATATTTTTCAAAATCACCCGAAAAATCGACCACTTGATGCGGAATTTTAAGCTGATTGCATACTGCTGCCGCATCCTCGATATCTTGATTTGTGACACACCCCTCGCTTTTGCAAATGGCATCTGAGTGCAGACGCATGGTAACCCCCATACATTCATAGCCCTCATTTTTCACGAGCAGGGCGGCGCAGGAGGAGTCAACTCCCCCGCTTATTGCAATTAAAGCTTTTTTCATCAGAAAATATAGCTTCCCTTTTCTACGTTGTATTCAACACCGTCAATTATAATCATTGCAGGAGACGGGGTTATAATTTCATATCTTACCTTGCCACCCTCGTGGAACCATTTTGACGATACAAGACCGTGCCTTGTATCAATGGAAGCACTCAGAAAATCAAGCTTATCTGTCGGCTGAGGAGCAATAACAATTCTTTCAAATCCGGGGAATTCATCAACGGTTTGAATACCGCACGCAACGCCGTAAACCCAATCCGCAACTGCGCCGTATGCGTAGTGGTTAAATGAGTTCATATCGGTGGACCAGAACTCACCCTTTTCATTGACACCGTCCCAATGCTCCCAAATAGTGGTAGCGCCCTGCTTAACCGAGTAGAGCCATGACGGGAATGCTTCTTGAAGAAGAAGGTCATATGCAAGCTCTGTATATCCGTTTGACGAAAGCGCATGGAGAAGATACGGTGTGCCAAGGAAGCCTGTTTGAAGTCTTGTTCCGTTTGAAACAAGCATATCTGCCAGCTGCTTTGCGGTTTTTTCATTGTCCTCGGCAAAGCCGAAATGAAGCGCAATTACGCACTCGGTCTGTGTCTTGTATTTTGGAAATTTCTTTCTTATAGCCTTCAAGATTTTTCCGTAAAGAGTCTCATATTTATCAACATTTCTGCCGAGCACCTTGCCCGCCTTTATAACGAGAGAGGTTGAGTACAGATAAAAGGCCGATGCCAGGAAATCAAGTCTTGATGAGCCCTTGTAGCTTCCTGCGGGAGCATCAAGTCCAAGCCAGTCTGCAAAATGGTCGCAGCCCGTCCAAAGATATCTGTTCTTTGACTTTTCCGCAATATATTTAAGCCACTTGCACATAGACGAATACTGTCTTTTGAGAATCTCTACATTACCATAGGTAAGATATATCTGCCAAGGACAAATTACAGCGGCATCACCCCAACCGCAGCCACTCCAATCGTCACCCCAGAACTGAGGAACAACGCTTGGAACATAGCCGTTATCGCCTTGGTCGATTTTAAGGTCAGTAAGCCATTTCGTAAAGAACTTCTCAACGTCATAGTTGTAGGATGCTGTTCTGCAGAACACCTGAGCATCACCTGTCCAGCCCATTCTTTCGTCACGCTGTGGGCAGTCTGTAGGAATGTCAAGGAAGTTACCCTTCTGTCCCCATACAATGTTTTTGAAAAGCTTGTTAAGAAGCGGACTTGACGATTCGAGATATCCTGTTCTCTTGATATCCGAGTGAACGACAATAGCCGTTACGCTATCAGGGGTTACCTCGCACGGAAATTCGTCAACTCTTATGTATCGGAAGCCCCAAAAGGCAAGCTTCGGCTTATATGTCTGATAGCCGTCCTTACATGTGTAAATAAACTCTGCCTTCGCAGTACGGTAGTTCGCATTGTAGAAATTGCCCTCGCCATCAAGCACCTCTGCAACGGAAAGCGCAACCTTGTCACCCTTTCTTGCATCAAGCGCAATTTCAAAATATCCGGTCATATTTTGGCCGAAATCAATAACCTTCTCACCCTTAGGTGTTGTGAAAATACTGATAGGACGAATTCTTTCCTGCTCACGAATTTCCTCGCCCTGCTGTGGCACTAAAATGTCCTTTCCGTAGTCTTGAACGATAGCGGAAACGATTTCTGCATCATCATAATTTGCATCGTAATGCTCGCCGTCATAAAAATCGCTAAAGCGAATGGCGCTTTTCTTGGCGCTCCAGCTCTCGTCGGTTGCGATAATTTCGCTTGTACCGTCGGCGTATTTTACAAGAAGCTCGGCAATAACCGCCTCGTAGCCGTTTGGAAACTCTTGAGAGCCTCTCCAGTTTATTCTGCCCTTGAACCAACCCTTAGAAAGAGTAATTTCAAGACAGCTGTCACCGTCAAGCAGGCTTGTTACGTCATAGCTCTGTACTTGAACTCTCTTAAGAGAGGTACAACCGGGAGCAAGGATAAAATCTCCAACACGCTTACTGTTGATGGTAGCATAGTAGCAGCCTCTTGCGCTTATGCACAGGGTTGCTTTCTTGATTTTCTTGTCAAATTTGAGATTTTTAAAGATAACGGGGCATTCAAAGCCCATGTCGGTAGGATATGAAATCCATTTTGCAGTGTTAAGCATAGTTTAACCCTCATATAATAATGTATTGGCGCGTAAGCACCAACACAATTTTACCATACTATTAAAAAAATCTCAATACTTTTTTGAAAACTATTGACAAATATAATGTTAAAGTATATAATGAATATGTGAACAATCATTCATATAACGTGTTCACAACAAGGAGTACATAATATGGAAAATCAAAATGTATCTAAAATTAAGGAAGCGATTTTGAGAAACAACGAGCTTTTTGATGCACTTGCAGAGCTTTATAAGGTGTTTGGAGACGGCACAAGAGTAAGAATTTTGTGTGCGCTCACTCAAAGTGAAATGAACGTAGGAGAAATCTCCGCATTTCTTGACATCACACAATCGGCTGTGTCGCATCAGCTCAGAGTTCTTAAAACAAGCGGACTTGTAAAATCAAGAAGAAGCGGAAAAACAATGATATATTCACTTTCCGACGAGCATGTAAGAGCGATCATAGATTGTGGAATGGAGCACATAGCAGAGTAAAATGAGAGAAATTTTCAAGGAGCACAAAATCGGACTTATAAAAATCCTTTTGTCTGCTTTGTTGCTTTTGGAGGCAACACTTCTTTCTCATTTCGATGCATCTGTAATGTCGCTCGCCTGTAACATTACCTCATACGGAATAATAGGCTATTCGGTCATATTCCGTGCGGTTGGTTCTCTTTTGAAAAGAGGACGTGTAGGCGAGGAGCTTCTTATGAGCGTCGCATCGCTTGGCGCAATCCTGATAGGAGAATATTTCGAGGGAGTCCTCGTTTTAATCCTTTTCACCATAGGTGAAATCTTTGAGGATGTCGCAAAGGACAAATCACGTCGCTCAATCAAGACGCTTGCAAGCATTCGTCCCGATAAGGCAAGACTTCTTGACGGTACGGTGGTAAGCGCCGCATCCGTTGAAATAGGACAAATAATTGAGGTCTATGCAGGTGAGCGTATTGCTCTTGACGGAGATGTCGTCGATGGCATTGGAAGCATTGATACGTCAATTATGACAGGAGAGAGCGAGCCCGTTGAGGTACGGTGCGGCACAGAGGTGCTTGCAGGATGCCTAAATCTCAGCGCACCTCTCAAAATTCGAGTAAAAAGACATTCAAGAGAAAGTGCTGCTCAAAGAATAATAGATTTGGCGGAAAATGCGCTTGAAAGAAAAACCAAAAGCGAAAAATTCATAAGCATATTCGCAAAATTCTACACACCCATAGTTATTTTGCTTTCTGTTGTTGCAATAATCATTCTTTGGGCGCTTGGACTTGATACGCTTTCGGAATCAGCATACAGAGCGCTTTCGATGCTTGCAATCTCTTGCCCGTGTGCAATAGTAATTTCCGTTCCGCTATCGTACTTTTGCGGAATAGCCTACGCATCAAAAAACGGAATACTTGTCAAGGGCTCGTCTGTCATTGATGCGCTTTGCAGGGTAAGACAAATAGCATTTGATAAAACGGGAACGCTCACCAAAAACGAGCTTCACGTGACAAAAATAGAAACGATTTTGTCTCTCGACAGGACGGAGCTTTTGAAATACGCCTGCATCGTAGAGCAAAAATCCACGCATCCGCTTGCAACGGCGGTTATCGCAGAGGCAAATCGCCTAAATATCGTAATTGACGATATGGGCGAAAATCACATCGAAAAAATCGGCTTTGGCGTTGAATGTGACTCGAAATACGGACACATCAAGGCAGGAAATCGTGAATTTGTCGGCGCTCCCGAGGATGCGCACGGAAATATATTGATTTCACTCAACTGCAAATATATAGGCTCTATCAGCCTTGGTGACGAGATAAAGCCGAACGGAAGGATTGCCTTCGAGCATCTTTTGAGACTCGGAGTTGAAAACAGAGTAATCATAAGCGGAGATAAGCAGTCGAAGGTCAAGAGCGTTTCTCGTGCGCTCGGTGCAGATGCATATTATGCAGAGCTGACGCCGGAGCAAAAGCTTGCAACCCTCGAGAGCATCATTTCCGAGGCTAACGGCAACGTAGCATATTGCGGAGACGGAATAAACGATACACCATCGCTTGCAAGGGCAGATGTTGGCATTTCAATGGGCGCTCTCGGCTCCGATAGCGCAGTTGAATGTAGTGATGTCGTAATAATGGATGACGATATAGAAAAGGTTGCAAAAGCAATAAAAATTGCCAAGCGAACAAAAAGAACCGTCATAGCAAATATAGTAATCTCTCTCGCTGTCAAGGCAACAATGCTGATTTTGGCATCGCTTGGAGCTGTGTCAATGCTCAGTGCGGTTCTCTCGGATGTGGGAATACTTATATTTGCAATTATATTGGCACTTTTAGCAGGAAGATAAAAGAAAAAGGGACAGATTATGATAGACATAAAGAAATACAAAAAAAGACTTGATGACGAGGTGGTAGAGCCACTTATCGTTGTAAGAAATTCCGACGACGATTGTATGTTCGGCACAAGACAGGTAATGATTTTGAGAAAGCTTGTGTTGAAGTATGCAAAGGCGCTAAGTAAGCTTAAGGGGGCGGATGAGGATAAGATTCTCAAGCAGATGAAGAAGCTAATATTTGCCGCAAATAAGCTTCACCGAAACGCCGACTATTCTATGCTTGATAGCGAAATCGGCGAAGCCCTGTGTTATTTAATTGAGGATATCGCAATGGACGCAGGCCATCCCGAAATCAACGATGACATCACAAAGCCCTGGCGTGAGGAATGGTAAAACACAAAGCAAAAAAGGCTATCGCATTTTGCGATAGCCCTTTTAATTATTTAACCTCAATTTTGTATTTTCCAAAATACGAATATCCGACAGGCAAGCGCATCATGTCTGCCTTGTCCTCAAGAGCGCCAACCTCGCCTGCAAAATCGGGAGAGCCGCACCAGGGCTCAATGCAGATATAGGGAGCATCACTTTGTGGCTTGTGCCAAAGTCCGAGATACTTAAAATTGTCAAAGGTGAGCGTTACACCCTTTTTTGACTTGCTCGAAAGCAATGAGGCGCGCTTTGCAGTGTTGTAAAGAAAGATTGCATCAATGTCAAAAAGAGAATGACGCAAATCAATGCGCTTAGTGCCACCCGGTGTGTACAGTGTGTCGTTTCCGTCGCAGAAGCACTTGTCATTCATAGAAAGAACCGTCGCCTCGCATTCATTCGCAAATTCGATATAGTAGTCCTCGAATTTTTCTCCACTCGAAAGCGGGACATTGAACGCAGGATGAGCGCCAATCGTGAAAATAAGCTCCTTAGAGTCCGTATTTTTAACCATATACCGTACATTAAGCGCCTTTGATACAAGCGTATATGTAACATAAAGCGCAAAATCAAACGGATAAGCCGACCTCGTTTCGTCATTTGAGGCAAGGCATAGGGTGATTTCGTCATCCTTAGCGCTTACCAAGGAAAATACGCTTTTACGGGCAAAGCCGTGACATCCCAGCTCATATTCTTTTCCACGATATGTATATTTTCCGTCAATCAGTCTGCCGCAAATCGGGAACATAATAGGGGAGTGACCGGTCCAATATTTCTCGTCACCCTGCCAGATGTATTCGCATCCGTCATTTTTCATAACAAGAGAAACAAGCTCTGCACCGACCTCGGAAATTTCCGCTGTCAAAAATTCATTTTCAATCCTGTAATTCATATAAAAGCGCTCCTTTTTATAGTCTGTATAAACATTTTATCATATTTCATTTCAAAAATCAAGACTCCACTTGAAACCAATTTGCATATGTGCTAAAATATGTGTATGACAAAAAGGAGATAGCAAATGGCAAATATAGTTCTTTTAGGAAAATGTAATCTCAGATGCCCGTATTGCTTTGCGCACGATTTTACCGATTCGCAAAGCGCCGATTTCGACCTTAACAATCTCGATACGGTTCTTGATTTTATCGCTGACGACGGCGAGGTTGGGCTAATCGGCGGAGAGCCGCTCATGTATAAGAATATCGACACAGTCCTCAATGCTTTATCGCACGATCCACGCTTTTTTAAGATAAATTTATTCACAAACGGCACCTTGATAGACAAGCACATAGATGCCCTTACAAGCCGTAAGCTTTCAATTCTTATAAATCTCAACTCAAGCGAGGATACAGGCAGATTAGCGCTTGAAAAAACAGAAAACGGAATAAAGGCTCTGATAGAGCGAGGAATGAAAGCAAGCGTCACCCTCGGTATAAATATCTATAAGGAAAACCAAAGCTTTGACGAGCTAATTGAAATAGCGCTGAAATACGGCTTTAAGCACGTGCGATTCAGTGTGTCAATTCCAAGCGATAAAAGCGAGGGGGCGATTTCATATTTCAAGAGAATGAAGCCGACGCTTATTGCGTTTTATAAAAAGCTAAAGGAAAACGGAGTAGCTCCGTGTCCCGATTGCAATATCATTCCCGAATGTGTATATACACCCGAGGAGCTTGCATTTATAGACACACTCCCTGCCGTTTCGCCAAGAGAAAAATCACTTTTAATGGGCAGAGCATCCGTTTGCTCTCCCATAATAGACATTTACCCCGACCTGAGCGCCACAAGATGCTTCGGCTGCTATAATGATATAAAGGTAAGCATAACCGATTTTGAGACAATAAATGACCTGAGAAATTATTTCTTTATGTGGATAGACTCCGTGAGAGTCCATACCCCGATTTGTGACTCCTGCTCCGATTGCTATAAATTCAACACCTTTGCCTGCTACGGAGCTTGCTTGTGCTACAAGGGCTAACGAGTAAAGATAAAAAATCCCGACACGTGTCGGGATTTTTTGTTAGTTATCTTGATTTTCCGTTGTTGCAGGAACGTTTGGTGTTTCGCTTGGAGCGGGAGCCTCAAGTGACGGAGTAGTTGGATTTTCTCTTTCCTCAACACGTCTGAGTCTTGATTCTGCCTTGAGTGTTCTTTTTTCCTGCTTCGCCGTGAGCTTTTCTTGCTTTTTAAGCCTTTTTTGCTCTCTTTTGTAAGCCTTAAGAGCCTTGTCAATCTTCGGCTTGCTGATAACACCAAGGAAGAAGAATACAACTCCGAGGAGTAGCAAAATAAATGCCGATGCCCAAACGATATGAGCTGTGGAGAAGACCTCCTTAGTCATCATAATAGAGCCGAGCGATACAAGACCAACGGAGAAGACGAGCATCCAAAGCGGGTATTTGTCGCCCTCGTCGTGCTTGCAAAGATAAGCCTTTACAATGTAAACGAATCCTCTTGACCAAAGCGCCGCACCAACAATAGTACAGGGGCCAACCAAACTTCCAAGACGGAATTGCTCCATAATGCAGCCAAGCGCAATTGCAAAGAAGAAGCCCGCTTCAAAAACTGTAAGAATTTTAACGGCAACCTTTTTCTCCTTGATAATTTGCTTTATCAAAAATCCCAATATATAAACTATGATTATGAAGAACAAAAGCAGGCTGAAAAAGTCATTGCCGAAGCTTTCAAAGAAAACTCCCGTACCACTCCAAACAGGAAGGAGAGCAACTCCGATCACAAAAGAGCAGATTGAAAGAATATAGAAGAACCAGAAGAATTTTTTGTTTCTCGGCAAGCGAGCCTTCTTCGGCTTCTTCTCCTGTGTGTTAGTATTTTCCATAATTACCTCGTTAAACAATTTTAATATACGACATTACGTTTCTCTTTATTCTTGCAAGTAAATCTACAAGGGCCTTTACCTCGTTTTCATCAAGGCCGTCGAGCAAGGCTTGGACAAATTCCTTGCGTGCATTGTTTCCGTCCTCAACTATTGGAGCCGATTTGTCCGTCAGATGCAAATAAATCGTACGGCGATTAGAGCCAATGTATTCGCCCTCAACATATCCAAGCGTTTCCAAGCGCCTAAGCGAAATGGAAACCAAGGATTTTGACAAATCCATTTTTTTCACAATATCCGTTGCCGTTGCTTGATTGGGAAATTGACTTAGATACATAAGAATTTCAAGCTCTGTATGCTTTAGCTTGTGTTTTTTGCATACATGGTCAGTTGCCTTATCGTAGGCAATCTGAACCACGCACAAATGCTCATAGGGAGTCATCATAGTACATTCTCCTAAATAGTTCAAATTTAAACTGTTTAGTATTGTACCATTAAATCAAGCGCTTGTCAATGATATTTTGAAAATTCGAATAAATTCAAAACGTGATTTTAAAACCAAAGAACCTATTATTTTTTGAACTTCAGGGTTACAATCTCAAAGCCCTTCATTCCAAACGAAACGGCACCGTCGACAATTTCAAGCTCCTCAAGCTCGTTTTCGAGAAGGTCGCACAGATAAGCTCGACTTGCCTTAAAGCCGATGTCCATCTTAACGGCAGTACGCACGTTCTTACATTCGTAAAGACGAACTATCGTATCAAGCGAGTCCTCTGCTTCCTTTATTGTCTCGCAGATAACGTTTTCTGCATTGAGCTTGATAAGAGAGTAGTAACTTGGTACAGAGCCGTCGCCTGTTGCCTTAACAGCAACCATAGGATAGTTAAGATAGTACGAGCGCTTTGTGATATCGCTTTGTGCAAACGCACCCTCGTGAGGATAAATCGAATATGTAAAGGTGTGTATTCCGTGGTCGCTTCTCTTTGAGGGATGAACTCCGCACTTGATAAGAGAAAGCTGAATTACGCCGTCGTGAATGTCGTGACCATATTTGCAGTTGTTCATAATGCTAACACCGTAGCCACCCTCGGAGATATCGGCGTACTTGTGAGCGCAAACCTCAAACTTTGCCGCATCCCAGCTTGTGTTCATATGCGTTGGACGCTCAATAGTACCAAACTGTATCTCGTATGTTGCCTTATCAGACAAAATATCAACATCAAAGGCAGTCTTCAGCATAATGTTGTTTTCGTGCCAATCGGCCTCTGTGTCAAAGTCGATTTGCATAATATCGTCATAGAACCAAATCGTTTGCGTTATTTTAGATTTCATAAACGGACGCACGATTTTGATGCCGAGCCTTGCGCCGTCATCAATCAAATCAACGCTTTCAACAGCAGTGATAGTCCTATATTTATCCGTTTCATAGATCTGCCACTCCCAGCAATCGTAGCAGTCAGGGTAGTCCTCATAGGCTCTGAGCTCGTTGCCAAGTCCGCCATTCTTCAAAAGCTCCCTGTCGTTTTTCTTGTCATAGATAGAAATGATGTTCCAGGCTTGGTCGAATTTAACCTTGAGGACATTTGTTTCAACACAGCCCATTGTAACAATGATAGAATTGTCACATTTGAAGCTCTTAACACAGGAATAGCCCTTAGGCGCAATTCCCGAAACAAGAGCGCTCTTTCCGTCAATTTTGACAATGCCCTCACCCTCAAACGAATGAGGATTGAACACCACGTAGCCATCATTTTTGTCAACCTTGGATGCGATTTCTTCTCGAATAGCCGCTATTTGCTCGTTTGCAATAGCCTGAAGCCAAGCATAGTCGATATCGCTTTGGTCATATACCTCGTCAATTGACGAGCCGGGAATGATATCGTGGAATTGATTTGTCAAAATCATCTCCCAGCCACGGTGAAGCTCTGCCTTGTTGAATTCTTTACCGAGAAGCTCCTTGCCGATAGTGCCGAGCATTTCCGCATCAAGATACAAAAACTCGCTGCTTCGGTTGTTTTTCTTGTTCTTTGCAACCGAGGTGTATGTTCCACGGTGGAATTCAAGATAAAGCTCTCCCTTCCACTTGGGCAAATATTTGTTGGCGTCAATTTTCTTTTCAAGACGCTTCAAAAAGTCGCCTGCGAATTCCATTTTTGTGTTTGGAATACCGGGGATACCCTTTTCCTGACGTCTGTAATATTCAAGATACTCAATCGTAGGACCGCCACCGCCATCGCCAAAGCCGAACGTGTCGATTGCCTCGTTTGTCAGGAGCTTTTGCTGATATCTGTATCTTGTACCCTTTATCATATTCGGATAGGTACGACCGTTATAGTGACAGCCTCTTTGAAAACCATCACTATAGTCCTGCGCAGTCAAGAAATGTGTATTGATAGCAGTTCCGTCGATTCCGTACCACGCAAATGTGTCATATGGCATAGTGTTTGAGTCATTCCAGCTTATCTTTGATGTGACAAACCAATCAACGCCACTCTTTCGAAGAATTTGAGGAAGCGCCGCAGAATAGCCGAACACATCAGGCAACCATAGAACACGGCTTTCAACGCCAAACTCATTTTTAAAGAAGCGCTTTCCGTATAGAACCTGTCTTACAAGGCTTTCTCCTGAGGATAGATTGCAGTCTGCCTCAACCCACATAGCGCCCTCACACTCCCAACGCCCCTCGTCGATTCTGCGCTTGATTTCCGCAAATTTTTCGGGAGCCTCCTCCTTCAAATCTCTATAAAGGTGAGCCTGTGATGACATAAACTTATATTCGGGATATTTTTTCATAAGGTTAAGCACTGTGCAGAATGAGCGCTGTACCTTTTCACGTGTTTGCTTCAAGGTCCAAACCCAAGCGCAGTCAATGTGTGTATGACCTATGCAGATAACTGTCTCGGGTTGAGTTTGACAGTATTTTCCGTAAAACTCGTCATTCATAAATGCTCTTGCGCGCTTGACAGATTCGAAAAACTCCTCGGATGTCATATCGTACATTTCAAGCATCGAAACCGCCTCGTAAAGATAGCGGAGAATAGATGCGTATTCGTGCGTATGCTCGTCAAGAAGCTCAAGCACCTCGTACGGAACACGAAGGTCGTACCAAAGCGCCTCAACCTCCTTATTTACCGAGCGAAGCGTCGGGAACAGACGGGATTTTTCAAGCCTTGCGCCCGTGTATGCATAAAGATAAATGTCGTTTTCGGCATTTTTATCAAGCTCAATATATGTATGGTTTACATCCATACCCTGGCGAAGTGATCCGTCAATATAGATAAGAAATTGAGGGTTGTTGGGATCCCAACCGTCTTGATAGTAGTCCGTTGCAATATGAAGCTGAAGCGCCAAATCGTCGCTCATCATATAATCGGGAACATCAACCTTGAAATGGAACCAGGCGTGTGTGTCCCAGCCCGTGCCCCAGTATTCGTTCTCACCGAACGGCTTGAACATCTCGGGTGGCGGAATTTGCTGTCCCGATTTGTACTCGCAGTTGAAAAATTCAATGTTTTTGATAGGTGTATGATTTGAGTACCTTGCGTGATTGTCAAGCTCCCAAATGTATTTTGAAACCTTTCTTAGTTTGTTCTGCATAAAAATCTCCTAAAATATATTAGTACGTATATTTTATCACAAATATTATAATAAAGCAATACCTTTATCCAAAATACATCAATAAAAAAGCTCCCAATCGGGAGCCTGATTATTTTGTAAATGCTTTTTTGTAGATCCAAATATTTACCTCAAGCACACAAAGCAAAAGCGCCGAGATCATGCCGCCGATTAGAGTGTATGCATCAAATAAAAGCGGCATAAAGGAGAATACAACGCACGTTCCGCTTACGATGCTTATCGTCATTGAAAAATGCTTGCTCGCTTTCTTTAAAAAAAGCTCGCCTATTCCCAACGCAACAATAGCCACGGTCAAAATTCCGCAAAAGAATGGGCCGATAATTCCGCTTGCCCATGCCGAAATGTCAAAATAGGAGTGGTAGCTTTTTATGTTAGCCACGCTTATTACAATGCCGTATGGCATTATCTCAAGCATAAAGCAAAGCGTCGCTGCGACAATGCCCACAATTCTTAAAAATTTTAAAATCTTCATATAAAATTCCTTACATTATAAATCCAACAACAAGCAAAATCCAAAGTGTCAAAAGCCCGACATTGATGCCAAGCACAGTAGTGGCTAATACTCTTTTTTCGCCACGTGCAATCGCAAGAATCGCAAATACGATTCCCACAGGCAAGCACACTATGGGAGCAAAGGATATTGCCAAAATCCCAAGAATGATAAATCCCCAATTTCCGTCAGAGGAAAATGCAGTAACACAAATCACTCCAAAAACTATACACAAAACGCAGAGCGATAGCATTAAAATCGAAATGGCGGAGCATACGGATTTTTTGTAAGCTTCGTTCATAGAATTTCTCCCTTGATTTCAAAGTGTAATTTGTATCGTGTCTTCGTTTCCGGGAAGCAGAGTGAAGCTATGGGCACACCTGGCGTCACCGTGATGTGCGCAAAGCTCGTAATCTCCGAAAAAGCCTCTGAAGGATGCATAGCCGCCCTCGTCGGTTGTAATCTGAAGGCTTGTGTGCCACACCTCGTTTATAAGCTCCTTTAACCTTAAAAATGCCTTTTTTGGAGTCATATCAAAGCGGAAAAGCCCGCCGTAATAATAGTTTTCGCCAATAGTCATATTTCCCTGCGTAGCCCTTATTTTTTCAATATCGGTATCGGGACAGTATGCGTAGCCGTCAACCAAATTCCAATAAATAATTTGCTCAACACTTTTGTGAGAAAACCAAATAGAGTAGAGCCACTCAAGCACTCTCGCTTGAATTTCCTCGTCCTCCTCATTCCACGAATAAGAGGGAACAGTAACCTCTGTTATCTGTAAGGGCTTACCCAAGGAGGCATAAAGGTCCATATGCCTGTAAAGATTGTCGGGGCAAAGAAGTCTTCTTGTCCATGCGTATTCGTTCTCGGAGCGAATAAACAGGTGATATTGCATACCGATTGCATCAATTCTTGCACCCCTTAGCATGTTCGCCTCTATGTACGAATAATACTTGTCGGTTGAACGGCATTTGTCCTCCCAGCAAAGCCAGGTATGCTCGTTTATGCAAAGCTGATTTTTGGGGAAATATTTTTGTGCAAGCTTAAAGCACCACTCAACATAGTCGTTTTCGTTGTAGAATTTAGTCACACCCTCGTTCCACTCCATCTCGTTCGTGACCTCAATCGTGCGAATTTTATCTGCATAGCGCTCCGAAATCTCCCGATATCTGCGTTCAAGCTCTCGCTTTATCTCATCAACATCGGCATCCTTAAGCCATAGAGGAAAGAAATGCTCATAGGCAAGGGCGTGCTCTCTTGGTTCGATTCCGTTTTGCTCACAGAATTCAAGACACAAATCCGGGCTTGGACGTCTGTAAATTTTTGGAGAGCTTTTCTCGTACCGTGTTACATTCCTTTGTGGTTCCAAATCTGCCCAATAAAACGGAAGCGTTGCCATGTTAAACACCTCGGCGATATGCTTTTTATAGGCTTCGTTTTTTGCCTCGCTCTCCATTTCGTCAAGCATAAAAATATTAGTTCCGAAGCGAAAGGAGTGATTTTTTTGATTTACGTCAATTACGGCATTTTTTACGGGATTGCCGCCTTCGTCGCACACACGGATGCGTGCGTTCCCTTTTCTGTTTGCATCTATACCCTCGTCAATTCGGGAGTGCCAATATTCGCTGTTGCTTTCAAACAGCTCGAGTATTTTCCATCTGCTCATAGTAGGCTCCTTTTCCGTTGCGTGTCAAAAATCAGTTGAATTGGCTATTCATCCACTCAATGTGAGCATCAAGCCAAGACATAAATTCTGTCTTTCTTGTTGTGATTGACTTGGTAGATGTACCAAAGCGTATATTGTCGTATTTCAAAAGCTGAGAATGTGCCGCCTCGTCTATTTGAGCATAGGCATCATCGAGAAAAGCATCAAGAGAGTCACGTGTTTGCTTGAAAAGCTCCACATATCGTTTTTGGAACGATTCCTTCTTCAAAAGGCGTCCGTAATAGAACGGTGCCTCATTCCAGAAAACTCTTATAGTTGACAGCGCATCTACACCACCCATATACGAGTCAAAATCCCAGTTCGGTCCCATAGTCAGCTTCGTTTGGTCAGTCGAGTCCTTTTTGCATATGTAAATGTTGCATCCACCGCCATCACTTATGCAAAGATAGTCCGAAACAAGCAACCACCTGACAAATGAATCAAGGTCAATGTAATCAAGATACGAATCGTCATTCTTTAAAAGAGCCGTCTCAAACTCGGTCATATATTCCTTGATGTATATGTATTCTGGAGATTGCTCGTTTATTGCATCGGAATCGGGGTATTTAAAGGTGAAATACATAGCCGACTTTTCGGTCAACGGAGTGTTGAAATACAAATCCTCATTCCACCAATACGCATCACATTCGAAAAGATATCCGCTTTCGTCAACTGCAACACGGGACTGCTCCTCGCCCTCGCCGTTTCCGACCTTTACAGATTCCGACAGGACATAAAGTCCACGGTAATCCCCATTCACGTATAGAGAAACATAGCAATAATCGGGTGACCACGCAGTTCCGACTGCATCGGCAATTGCATCTCCGCAAATGCGGAAATCCTCGTGTCCAAAGTTGAGAAGCACCCAGTCCTTGTCCTCGTACACCTTGTTGTCGTCGGGACGTCCAATTAACGGCTCAAGCAAATCCGCCTTGGCGCCAAGCTTGATTTTATAGGGAAATCTTTCGTTTTGCACGTGATGAGCGCTTGTGTTTCCGCGGATTCTCACCTTAGCGCCCATAAATTCTGAATTTTGGTCTAATCCCGTGTCTGAGCTGTAAACAACCTCGTTTGCCTTATCGTATATCGTCATTACGCATTGCTCGTAGAAAGCATTTGTAATTCCTGCGCCCCAAGCACCGCTCGGAGAGCCTACAAACTCACAGCTCGGCCATACGTATTTTTCTGTCGTAATCTCAACACGTGGAAAACCGATGCCCTTAGGCCCTTTCATATAGCAGCCCTCAAAGCTCATTGCACCGCCCATACGTGTGTAGCCCACAGCCCTCATTGTAATATCGTATACTTTGTTTTCTGTCATTTGGAAAAGCTCAACACGTTCCAATGAGGCATCAAAATATTCCGTGTGGGAGCCGCTTTTGTCGGTGTAGCTCACCTCAACATATCGTATCGGCTCAAGCGCATCCTCAATCCACGTCAAAATCATTTTTCCGTCATCGGATATGCAATAACCGAAATCCGCAAATATCTTTGCATCCGAGCTTGGTGTGACTGAAAGAGCTGCATCAATTGAAAGATTTGAAGCAACACCATAGATGCAGTAAACATCTCTGCCCAAGCTCTCAATCGAGGAATAAGAGCCATCAATTTTAATGTCCGATATGTAATATGCTTTTGTCGGCTTCAAAACAAGCCAAATGTTACCCGTTCCGTCATTTACGGGATTTCCTCCGGGAGCATCCGAGGCGTAGAGAACACCCTCAAAGCCATCGGGCACATCATTTTCATCTGTATAAGGCGACACCTCAAGGCCAAAGCTTGATTTTAAGGTCGCAAAGAAGCACTCGTCATTCGGCAGAGCAGGCGCTTGTCCTGACGGGCCTTTTTCCTCGCTCTCAGACTCACTCTCAGACTCACTCTCAGACTCACTCTTAGACTCACTCTCTCTTTGAGACGAGGACTCTGATGACTCCTGCTCCGAGGACTCGCTTTGTGTATCTCGTGGAAGGTTTGATTCAAGAAAGCTTATAATTTCCTCACATCCAAGGAAGCTGAAGCAAATCACAAAAGAAAGCACCACCGACAAGGCTATGCGACAAAAGGATTTCAATTTCAATCTCATTTTTCTCTCCTTTTAAGGTGCTAAGATATAACGTGCGCACCGACTAATAATATCATAACACAAAAACCAACGCTTTTCAACCGTAAATCGCAAAAAAAGAGGGACTGTTCAAAAGCCCCCCTACTATACTACGATATTATGCTTATGGTTATATCTCCCGTGCTGCTGTCGCACTTGAATTTTCCGCCCGTCAAGCTCTCGGGCACATTTACCCGTCCTGTGCTTGTGTTCACAAGGAAAATCTTGTCAGAGCATAGAGTGCCCGTCACATCACCCGTTGATACAGTGATTGTAATCTCGCTCGCATCGGATGCATTAAATTTTATATCGCCCGTTGAACGGTCAACGGTAAGCGCGCCTGTGACAATCGTGTTGGTAAGGCAGATGTCACCTGTTGAGCCCGTTGAGGTAATGCCCATTGATTTCACATTGTTAAGGGCGGTATCTCCCGTGGTAACATCAATGCCGATTACCCCCGCACAATTTACCCCGTTTAGCGACACATCTCCCGTCGAAATGGCTATTTTGAGCGCGCCAAAGGACGCATTTTCTATATCAATATCACCGGTTGAACCGCTTATGTCTAAAGCACCGCTTGCACTCGCACCAACGAAAATATCTCCTGTTGAAAGCTTGATGCTCATTGATTCAAAGCTAAAGCCCGAGGGTATAGAAATATCTCCCGTGCTCTCGTCGATTAAAAGCGCACCGTATTCTGTTGCGGGCAAATATACGCTTATCTTAGCCTGTCCGAGAGTGAAAAGCCTCTGGTACCATTTTCTTGTGTCATTTGCGCCCAAAAGCAGGGTATTGTCTGTGACGCTTGCCGTGTATTCTATTTTTTGATGGTCATAAATTACAATCTTGCATACCCCGTCCGCAGAGGAGAGAAAATCAATATCCGCCGTATCTGATTTTATCGAAATACCCTTGAATGTGTCTGTTATTTGATGCTCGTTTGTCACGAAGCTTTCGCTAAAGCTCCAGTCATTTCCGTGCAAAACAACTACGGAAATCAAAACTCCCACAGCAATAAGACAAATCGCTATAAAAAGTGCTATTTGTGTTCCTTTTTCCATAGTTAGCTCTCCTTTCCTACAAAGCAATGCTTAATTGACGAAATAATCCCTTTTGTAAGGATAATCATACCCCTTGTGGCAAGCCTGCACACAAAGAAGAATAAAATACTGAACCCCGCAAGACAAAGCCCGCATGAAATTGTAAAGACTCCAAACACACCCTCGCCGTTAAATGCGAGAATACAACCCAAAATCAAGCCACAGGGTGCGCCAACCGCAAACGAAAGCTCCGATGCCCAAAGCGAAATGACAACCGCCCAGAGCGATACGTAAATCGAGAAAATCACTGCAAGCACGGAAATCAAAAGCGACCCCCAAATAGGCGAGCCAATGGCTAAAAGCATAATTCCCGTCGCAGAGCGCTTTTTACGTCTTATTTTGCTTTTTATGATCTTGCCAAGAGGAATTTCCTCTGCAATCTTAAATGCAACGTCTTGAGGAGCGCCTATTTTTTTAACGGCATCTGCCTCGCTAAGACCGTCCTCAAGCATATCGTCTATAATTTCGGAATAGAAGTCGATTCGCTCGTCAACCTCTTGCTTGGGCAACCCCGAAAGCTTTTCTCTTAAAGCATCAATAAATTCCTGCTTAGTCATTATCGGCATCCCCCTTAATAACAAACTGATAAATAGACATAACCTCTTTCCACTCAATCTTGAATTCCTCAATTCTTTTAAGACCAAGCTCGGTTATGTGGTAGTATTTGCGAAGCCTTCCGTCGTGCTCCGAGGTGCGTACAATCAACATTTTGGCAAGCTCCAATCGCTTCAAAATAGTGTATAGAGTAGATTCTGACAGCTCAATGTAAGGCTTTATGTCCTTTATAATCTTATACCCGTATGAATCCTCGTTTTTGATTGCTCGAAGAACACATACGTCAAGCAACCCTCGCTTAAGCTGAACATCCATAGCCCTTCCTCCTTAAATACTACGCTTTGTGTAATACATCATATCACGAAGTATATGTATTGTCAAGGCATTTTATAAATTTTTCACAAATTTTCGCAAAATCAAAAGCAAAGGCTATCGCTCGACAAGCCTTTGCTTTAAAATCTCATTTTATTAGTCCGTAATCAATAGCGCATCTTTTAAGGCCGTCCTCAACACTGCTAAAGACAACCCCGTGCTTTCGTGCTTTGTCGCAATTTACCCACAAATTGCGTGTGGAGGGCGCATCGTTGACCTTAATATCCTTGCCGAGAAGCTTAACAAAATCTCTTGTTATCTCATTTATGGATTTGGTTGTTTCGCTACCGAAATTATATGCGCCGCCGGGCAGAGCACACACTGCCCCCATATTCTCGCACACCTCTTTTACATAGGTTACACCTCTGTATTCGTTTGAGCTGTACGCAACAGACTCAGTCGCTTCCAAAATCCCCATAAAGTAGTTATATCTTTTTGCATAGCAGTCATACATCCACTCCGCACGAAGCATAACCGCATCGGGCAAAATATCAAGCACCCTGTTTTCCATCTCAAGCTTATGCTTGGAGTATAAATTTGACGGCTTTGCCATGTCCTCATAAAACGGCCCAATCTCACTCGAGCCACTGTAAACCTGGTCAGAGCTGAAGCAAATCAACTTTATGCCCTCGCACGCTCTTGCAATCCAAATCGGAATTTGCACATTCGCAAGATAAGAGCCCTCGGGATTTCTTTCACACGCACCGATATCGGAAATAGCCGCCGTGTGCACAACTGTGTCAGCGCCGCTTTCCAAAATAATTCTTTTTATTTCGTCCTCACTAAGACCTTTTAGTGACGGGCAGGCAATAACGCCCTCGCACTCACGCATAATTTTACCACCAACAAATCCACTCGCACCTGTGACAAGTATCATAAAAGCTCTCCCAAATCCTTAAATATTTTCTTGTTCTATCAACTTTGTGGGTTGCTAATCAAAAAGGTATTTATGTACAATCGGCCAAGCGTCATCGGCATAAAATCTGTGCCCGCCATTTCCTTTAACAAGCGTGCAACGGTCCCCTTTGCCAAGCGCCTCATAGGCTTGCTTTCCTTTTTTAAAGACTAACTCGGCTCCAAACAAAGGAAAAATCCGATCCTCAATTCCCGACACTTGAACAAAATACTTTGGATATGCCATTGACATAAGATCGTTCATATCGAAATATTCAGATATGGTAGGCACATAATTGCAGGCACAATGAGTCATTGCGCCAATGGAATCCTTAAATGTACACATTGCGCACGATGGCATTGCCAAGGTGATTCTATCCTCCAAGGCGGCAACATATACCGTGGAGGTGCCACCGCCGGAGTTACCCATACAGCAAATATTCTGTGTGTCAATTTCATTGGCAAATTCGTCAATTATCACATCAATCAGTCTTAAAACATCCCACACTCGTTCACCAATCGTTGTTCTTCCCATAAGAAGCGCCGTCATCGCCGACTCAAAGCATCTCGGCCCATTTTCGTCTCCACCGCATTCGCCAAAATTTCGTTGCTCTAACGAAATTGCCGCAAAGCCCTCCTTGACGGCTCTTACACAAAAATCTCGGTCGCCCTCGCTTATTGATTTTTCATCTCCTTCAAATTTAGGTCTGCCCAAGGAAATATGCATTCCTTTAGAATGTCCTTGAAGGCAAATCATTAGCGGCGGCCTTTTAACCCCGTCGGGAAGCAACAGATGACACGGTACATAGTAACCGAATTCACTTTGATAGGTAAAACGAATTTCAGTCGCTCCCTCTATTTTCCTTTTGTATTCCACGTTGAATTCAGAGGGTACCTTTTTAAATTTATCCAAGCCAAGAAGCCGTGAAAGCTTATCCCTGGCAGCCGCCCTCCATTCTTCAAAATCACCGCCGTCATAAGACATTGACGGAATAACACCTTGTATTAGATTTTTGTTGTGTTCATAAGCAGATTTCATTTTTTATATCCCTTTTAACGGGAATTCACCACCTTTATATACCGATTTAGATATCGGTTAATTTTTGAAAATATCAGGACGACAGGATTATCACCTATAAAATATGGGGGTTGTACTACTGTGATTTTCAAAATATGTCACTTGCTTTCTGAGTATAGTATAGCATATATCCGTCTTTTTTCAAATAAAAATTTGTAATTTATAGTAAATTTTTACTTCAAGTCCTCTCAAAAGCTATAAACCCCACCCAAACAATAAAGCAAAAAGCAGTCCAAGGGACTGCTTTCGTTTTGTGTTGTACAACCTTAATAGATGCCACCTTAAAAAAGTCAATAAAATCAAGGGGTTGCAACTTTTGAAGCGGTTTTAAGTGCATCCTAAATGGATGCCATTCTTTGGTACAATCATTCTTTTTAAGGAAATATTTTTACAGTTTAAAAAGTATTACTGCGACAATTCCCGCTGCAAGCGCAGCATAATGATTTGCTTTCAGTTTTTCTTTAAAGAGCAATTTTCCACAGACAAGTGATGCGAGGATTGTTCCGGCGGAAATGATTGGAAACAATACCGAGGCGTTTTCCATTCCCGCAAGCACTAATGTCAAAAAGTTTGCAATTCCGTTTGCAAGCCCGGACAATACACCGTACCGTTTTCCCTTTATCCCCCTCAGTTCTTTCGGAGAGATCTTTCTAAATGCGGAGATTGAGAAGACTACGGAGCACAGAAGCATAGCAAACAACATAAATTCCCTACTGTATGCTTCGGGATAAAGCGTTTGATGCTGTTTTTGAAGGATCGAGCAAATGCCATTGCACGCAAAGGTGGTCCCTACGAACAGAAGCCATAAACAATAGTTGGTTTGTGTGGTCTTCTTGGCTTTTATCTTATCTGCGTTTGTCAGTATAATGGCAAGGAACAGAAGAATAAGCGCAGGATATTGAAGGCTTTTCAGCGTTTCGTTTCCTAATGTGATTCCCCAAATCAGAGGAATAACAACCGAAAAGGATGCTAACATACTTGTCAGCGCCATTGGGCCGCGACAAAGCGCTTGATATCCTGCATACATGGAAATACATAGGCACGCGCCGTACGAAACACCAAATAGCACAGTCGGCAGATGAAAGGTAAAATCAAAAGCGGCAATCAGCGCAAACAGAATGAGCGCGGTGCAAGATTTTATTGCGTTAAAGACTGCGGAGTGCGAGCAATTTTGATTAAACAGTTTTGTGGTTGCCGACTGAGTTACCGAGGCGAGGATAATCAATATGTAAACAGCGATCACCATAAACTATCCACCTGAATTTTGCTCCATCCTGCCTTTGTATAATCGCCGCCAATCGGCATGACCTTGCGCAGAAGTGCGGCAGTATATGTAGTCGCGCTTATATCAACGTTTTCAAAGCCTTTGATAGCAGCGCGTGTAACGTAGGGCATTCCTTTGGATAGCGTGTGCCATGTGGTGTGTAAAAATCCCATAAGGCTCTGGTCCTTGACGGTAGAGAAAACGGCACTCATTTGAGCTTTTCCTCTGTCCCACGGACACAAAAGACAATCAAAGCCGGCCTGTGCGAAAGCCGAAGCAGTTTCTACAGGCGCTTGCACGGCATCATATTGCCAATCTGCGATGATCAAATCTCTGCTCAACCGCTTCAACATATATTGTTCTACCTCTGCCGAGGGCGCGCTGCAAGCGTATTTGTTGTTGGGATTATAATGAGAATGACGGTATAAAAACATATCGCCCCACACAATCACCCTTCGATTTTGCGAACGCATCTGTTCGCATATCTCGTTAATATAGTCACAGATGAAATCCATATTTTCTTTTGTAAATTCAAAATGATACGCCTCGTCACAACCGATATGAAAATATCCGCTATTTCCGCAAAGCTCTATCAGTTCGGTGCGAATCTTTCGCATAAGCGTTCTTACTTTGGGTTTTCTTATATCCCAGCACCAACCGTCCTCGCTGAAATAAGTTTGAAGTGTGGGATTTTGGTCAAGCACAACGTGCTTTCCGTGCATCACGCGTCCTGCCGAAGCGTGTCCCCAATGATTAAACATCGGGATGATTTCAAGTCCAAGGTCACTTGCTTCTTGGATTATAGGCTTGATCTGCTCTTTGGTAAAGGCGTGCGACCACGAAAGCTCCTTCAAACAGTCATATTGCAGCATACCCCAAAATTCCAAAACGATATGGGTATATTTCAACGCGCCGCAAAATCGGACAAAACGTTGCAATTCCCAAAGCTCGGTTTCGGGAAAGATGCAGAAATGTACCATTCTGTTTTGAATGATTGGCTTGTCCTTGATCTGACAGCAATCCAGTTCGATGACGAGTGCCTCGTTGCGGTCAATCGCCCCAAAACGGTCAATCAAGGTCATAAAACCACGAATCAGATCTTTTTCGTTGTCGGCGCAAATGCAAATGCCATCTGACTCTATGTTGATGCTGTAATCGCAGCCGTCAAGTGAAAGCGGCTTTGCATTGCCTACCGAGAAAATAAATTCGTTGCTCTCGGAGATGGTTAGTGTAGAGCTGTTAAAGGTAAAGCTGTGCCAAAAATTTTTTATGATATCCTTGTTCAAGCAAGGATGCGCGATCGCGTTGATCTCACCTGAAAACACCAAGCTTCCTGCCTTCTTGATAAGGTTCTGTGGATGAAAGATCATAAAATACTCCTCCTTTTTGCTTTTTTATATTCTATCATGGATATTGGATACAGAAAACTGCTTTTTTGCGCAATAAGGTGGATTTTTTGGTCACAGTATGTTATAATAAAAAAGAGGTGATGATGCTATGATATATAATTTTGAAAATCTTTCGTTCCAATTATTAACGGTTGACCGTTTTTTCCATCGAGAGGGCTTTTTTGATGTAAAAGCACGTCCATATGCGGCATTATCCTTCCGTGTAAATGGGACGGGAGCTTTTGAAATCGGGAATACACGATTGATTACAAAACCGGGCGACGTACTGTTTTTGCCTGCTAATACGCCATACAAAGTAGAATATTCGGTCAGCGAAAGTATCGTCGTCCATTTTGAGCATTGCAATTATTTAGAAGCAGAGAACATCTGTGTCGGGAACAGTTTGGAGATAGGCATGCGCTTCCAGCATTTGTTGAAAGTATGGAACCAACAGCATTCGGCCAATCAAGCAAAATCCATCATTTATGATATTCTTGATAAAATGTCGAACGATCAGAAAACGTCGATCAACGATACTGCCGTTGCTAACTGTGTTTGCTATATGGATGAGCATTTTTGCGATCCTAAAGTAGACATTGAAACGGTGTGCGGTGTCGCATTTATTAGTGTCTCAAGCCTGCAAAGAGCGTTTGCAAGGTATTTTGGGATGTCTCCAAAGCAGTATTTGATCCAGCTCCGAATGAATCGAGCATTGGAGCTCTTGACAGAGAATGAGCTGTCTGTCAAGGAAATTTCTTTTGCTTGCGGCTTTACGGATGAAAAATATTTTTCAAGAGCATTCAAGAAAAAATATGGCTATCCCCCTTCGCAATTCAGGAAGCAAATAATTGTGTAAAATAAAGACAATACCCAACCAATATTTGGAAGGAAACATAATTTTTTGAACATAGCAAAAAAACGGAGACTGAAAAATTGCAAAACTCCCCTCGAAAAGTCGATTATTTAAGTTCAAATCCCATCCACACGGTGTTTTTTGTGTTTGGCATCTATTAAAATCGCTCTATGAAAAATGGGTACAAAAAATCCCAGAAGCCTTATGGCATCTGGGATTTCTGATGTGGCATCTATTTAGGATGCACAATATGGTTGCGGGGGCGGGATTTGAACCACACGACCTTCGCCTTATCGCTTCGCGCCACCACCGTCGCATAGTCGTTATCTATCACCTCGATACGCTCGGCTCTGCCAACTCCTTGCTTTGGGCGGTTTCACTTGATAAAAACGATTATCAATCATTTTTATCTGCGTTACCCAACGAGCTACGCTCGTCGGACAACCCGAAAAGCATATGGTTAAACCCCACCCAAACAATAAAGCAAAAAGCAGTCCATTGGACTGCTTTCGTTTTGGTTGCGGGGGCGGGATTTGAACCACACGACCTTCGGGTTATGAGCCCGACGAGCTACCAGGCTGCTCCACCCCGCGATATATGGTGCCGATAACCGGACTCGAACCGGTACGGGAATTTCTTCCCAACGGATTTTAAGTCCGTGGCGTCTACCAATTCCGCCACATCGGCCTGTCAAGCGTTATGATTATATCACACGAAAAACACTCTGTCAAGACCTTTTTTGAAAAAAATGAAAAAATCGAGCAGATAAAACGACATATAAACGCCTAATAAAAGGACAAAACCTTGACATTTGCAAATATATGAGTTAAAATATTCTATATGAAACATGCAAGTGAGGATTACTATGATTTCTCAAATAGATAAGAATTTCAAAATCGAAACCAAAATCGCCAAAAGCGACATAAAATTTTATAATGTAAGGCTCTCGCCCTTTGAAATTAACGGGATTTTTCACGAGAACGGCAAATTCAGAAGAATGCCCGAGACTGTTGCGAAAAGTGTAAGTGATGGCGTGCATTGGCTACACTCAAACACCGCAGGTGGCAGAGTCCGCTTTAAAACCAATAGCCCCTATATTGCAATTCACGCAAAAATGGCAAATTTAGGCAAAATGCCACACTTTGCATTAGCAGGCTCGGCAGGCTTTGACCTCTATGTCAAGGGGAAAACAGAAAAATATATAAACACCTTTGTCCCACCCTATGAAATGACGGACGGCTACGAGAGCGTAATAGAGCTTGGTGGCAAAAAGGAGCGAGAAATCGTAATCAATTTCCCCCTATATAGCGATGTAGTGGAGCTTTACATAGGAATTAGCGACAAGGCAACGCTTAACGCGCCCACTCCGTATAGAATAGAGAAGCCCATCGTTTACTATGGCTCGTCAATAACTCAAGGCGGATGCGCATCTCGTCCGGGATGCTCCTATCAAGCCATAATTTCTCGCGCACTTGATGCGGATTACATAAACCTCGGCTTTTCGGGTAATGCAAGGGCAGAGGACGAGATGGCAGAGTATGTAAGCACACTTGAAATGTCCGCTCTTGTGTATGATTATGACCATAATGCGCCAAGCATAGAGCACCTTATGGCAACGCACGAGAAAATGTTCAAAAGAGTGCGAATGTCACATCCCGATTTGCCAATAATCATAATGTCAAGACCAAAATATACACTCACCGCCGATGAGAAAAAACGCCTTTCCATCATAAAGCATACATATCAAAACGCTAAGGAGAGTGGTGATAAAAATGTGTATTTCATTGATGGCAGGTCGCTTATGTCGCTTTGTAAGGACGATGGTACAGTCGACAATTGCCACCCCACGGACCTTGGCTTTTACTCTATGGCAAAAGCCATTATAAAAACACTAAAATCAATTTTTTAAGGGGAACACTATGAAAGCATACAATTTCAAGGATGCGCCAATAAAGATTCACGGCGCAATTATAAACAAAAACGGTCGCCTTGTCAGAATGGATGATGAGGTTGCAAAAACTGCAAACGAATACACAGGAGTGCGTGTTTTTTCGGGCGCAGGCGTAAGAGTGCGCTTTAAAACAGACAGCAAAAGCATAAAAATTAAGGCAACCGTCGCAAACAACGGCATAGATTGGGCAATCCCACTCAGTGGCTCGTGCGGAATAGATGTTTTCGAGGGAAACACACGAATAGGACTTGTAAATGCCAAAAATTACGGCATACTTGAATTTGAGGACACTCTCAAAAAAAGCGACGCTGTGTCCAATATTACCCTTATGCTTCCACGAAACGAGCCTATTCTTGACCTTGAAATCTCCATTGACGATGGCGCACAAATGCTTGAGGCAGACCCATATAAATACGAAAAGCCAATCGTTTTCTACGGCTCATCAATTACCGAGGGCGGATGCTCCTCGACCGTTTCAAAATGCTATACAGCCCTTGTTACCCGTTGGCTTGACAGCGATTATATCAACCTCGGTGTATCAGGAAATGCAAGAGGCGAGGAAAATATGGCAAATTACATAAAAAAGCTTGATATGAGCATATTTGTAATGGACTATGACCATAATGCACCCACACCCGAGCATCTTGAGGCAACACATGAGCCTTTTTTCAAGATCATAAGAGAAGCCAACCCCACCCTTCCGATAGTTATGATGTCAAAGCCCGATTTTGACAATGGCATTGAGGAAAACAAAATTCGCCGTGAAATTATCAGACGTACCTACGAAAACGCACTTGCAAACGGCGACAAAAATGTATATTTTATCGACGGAGAAACGTTCTTTGGTGACACGGATCGCTCTATTTGCACAGTCGAGGGATGTCACCCGACCGACCTTGGCTTTATGAGAATGGCAGAGGTGGTATATCCCGTCCTAAAAGCAATATTGGAGAGCAAAAATGAAAATTTATAATTCAATAACCGATTTGATAGGCAAAACTCCGCTTGTCGAGATTTCTCACTTTGCAAAAAGTAACGGCATAAGCGCGCGCCTTCTTGTAAAGCTCGAGCTTTTTAATCCGGCAGGCTCGGCAAAGGACAGAGTGGCGCTATCAATGATAAATGAAGCCGAAAAAAGCGGAAAGCTAACCACAGGTGGCACGATAATCGAGGCAACCTCGGGCAATACGGGCATAGCTCTTGCTATGGTTGCAAGGGCAAGAGGCTACAAATGCATTATTGTAATGCCGGACTCTATGTCCATAGAAAGACGCAATCTTATGAGAGCCTACGGAGCAGAGCTGATTTTGACCGATGGCGCGCTCGGGATGCAGGGCGCAACAAAAAAGGCGCTTGAGTTGTCTTGCCAAATTCCAAACTCCTTTGTCGCTTCTCAATTTGATAACGAGGCAAATCCCGAGGCCCATAAATCAACCACAGGCCCGGAGATTTGGCAGGATACTGACGGAGAGGTCGATATCTTCATAGCAAGCATCGGCACGGGTGGCACACTTTCGGGCACGGGCGAATATCTTAAAGAGCAAAGCCCCGATATAACGGTAATCGCAGTTGAACCCGCCGCATCTCCGCTTCTTTCAATGGGCTATGCGGGAGCGCACAAAATACAGGGCATAGGCGCAAATTTCGTTCCAAAAAATCTAAACCAAAGCATATATGACGAAATCGTTACCGTAACGGATAGCGAGGCATACGAATATTCAAAAATGCTCGTTTTAACCGAGGGTATTTTGGTCGGGATTTCCGCAGGAGCTACTTTGTGTGCTATGGCAAAAATTGCAAAACGCCCCGAAAACGAGGGCAAAACAATTGTTGCCCTTCTCACCGATAGCGGAGAGCGATATCTCAGCACCCCAAACTTTATTTAAATCCAATAAAAAGCCGAGAAATCTCGGCTTTTTTTATTTTCCACTTGAATTGTTAATTGCTTTGTGATAATATATGTAGGAAAAAAGAGAAGGGGGCGAAAATATGCGAGAGCAGAATAACTTTTTATCGGGCATAAAAGACGGATTTCCAATCTGCCTTGGATATCTTTCGGTTGCCTTTGCCTTTGGAATTACCGCAGTAAATTCGGGGCTTGATATATGGCAGGCTGTGCTTATTTCGATGCTCAATGTCACCTCTGCGGGTCAGCTCGCGGGAGTGCCTATCATCGTTGGCGGAGGCTCACTTTTGGAGCTTGCGGCAACTCAACTCATAATTAACCTTCGCTATGCTTTGATGTCTGTGTCACTGTCCCAAAAATTTGGAAAAAGCATGCGCCTTGTCGATAAATTTTTAGTGTCATTCGTCAATACAGATGAGGTGTTTGCCGTGTCCTCGTCAAAGGGAATGGATGTAGGCAGAAAATATATGTACGGCATAACCCTGACTCCATTTTTAGGTTGGTCACTCGGCACGCTTCTCGGCGCTGTGGCAGGAAATGTTTTGCCCGCAATAGTAATATCAGCACTCGGAATTGCAATTTACGCAATGTTCATCGCAATAGTTACCCCTGTCGCAAGAAGGGAACATCCTGTGCTTCTTTGCTCACTTTTTGCAATCTCACTTGGTTGTATTTTCAATTTCATTCCGTTCTTGAAGGAGCATATCTCAAGCGGATTTGTAATAATTATTTGCACGGTTGTGGCAAGCGTTGTGTTCGCACTCCTTTTTCCACTCCCACCAGAGCAAGAGCAGGAGGTGGACATAGATGGTTGAGCCAATGACCTTTCTTACATACCTGCTCGTTATGGCAGGAGTTACCTATCTTGTACGTATGCTTCCAATGGTACTCGTAAGGAAGAAGATAAAGAACACCTTTGTGCGTTCCTTCCTATACTATGTGCCGTACGCAGTTTTGTCGGTTATGACAATTCCCGCAATCTTTTTCTCCACATCATACCTTGTAAGCGCAATTTGTGGCTTTGCAGTAGCGCTCGTGCTTTCATATTTCAACCGCAGTCTGCTCACCGTTGCCGCAAGCGCCTGCGCAACAGTGCTTGCTGTGGAGCTTATAATTACATACCTAATCTAAAATGCGAAAAAGCCGAGATACCTCGGCTTTTTTACTTACTTGACAACAAATGACAAATATGATAAAATAATATTTTAGAGTGGCAAGAATTAGTAGCCTCTCAAATCTTTTTGATTCCTTTTCTTTTCAGCAAAGAAAAAGAATGATAAAAACAATAAAAACAACAAGGAGGAAATTATGTATAAGTACCAAATATCTGTGATAATGCCCGTATATAATTCTGCCTTGTATATCGGCGAGGCAATAGAGAGTGTAATGAGCCAAACCCTCGGCGCAGATAATATTCAACTTATAATAGTGAATGACGGCTCAACAGATAATAGTGCCGAGATAATAAGAGCCTATAAGGACAAGCACCCGTGCATCACCTATATCGAAAAGGAAAACGGCGGAGTTGCAAGCGCAAGAAACGAGGCGCTAAAGCACGTCGAGGGAAAATATACCGCATTTTTAGATCCCGACGATACTGTAAGCGCCGACACATATGAGCGTGTAATCTCATTTTTTGAGGCGAATTACGATAAAACCAACGTCGTTTCGTACCCCATATATTTCTTTGGCGAAAGGGAGGGCGCGCACCCGCTAAACGATAAGTTTGACAGCGAAAACAAGGTGCTCGACTTGATGGAAACAGGCGAATTTCAGCTTCACATTACATCAAGCGTCATAAAGAGCGAAATAGCGAGAGAAATCACCTTCAAGCGCCTTGCTACATCTGAGGACGCAGAAGCACTTTTGCGTCTTCTAATCGACACACCACGCCTGGGAATTGTAAATGAGGCAAGGTATAACTACCGCAAGCATGCCATATCATTGATAAATTCCGCGCAAAGCAAAAGAGAATGGTATTTCGAGCATCTTGACGGCTATTTTAGGTCAGTTATTACCTGCGCAATCCAAAAATACAACCTAATCCCACGATTTATTCAAAACGCAATAATTTACGATCTTTCGTGGAAAATAAACTGTAAAAAGCGTCCTCTGTGTCTGAGTGAGGATGAGGCACAGGAATTTATAAAAGCGATTTGTGAAATTACATCCGAGCTTGACGATGATGTAATTCTTGAAGCGAAAAATCTTTCTAATATTCAAAAATACCGTCTGATTGAGGTAAAGCATCGGGAAAAATTCGTAGCTCAAGCTGACGATATAGTTATCTTAGACACCGATATTGCACTTTCAAAATATCCCTATACTCTTGAATTTGCAGAGCAATGTGGCGACAAAATTAAAATCACCGTAAGAATACGCACAACCACTTCGACTCCCGAAATCACGCAGGGAATAATTTACGTGGGCGGCTCTAAGATAAGCTCCAACTTCGTAAAATCTCACACATGTACCACTGCTTTGGGCATTCCCGTCATAATGGCAAACGATATCGAGCTTGAAATCCCAATCTCAATGCTGGAGCAAAAAACAACCGTTTATTTCGGTATGGCATTCGGAGATACTCAAATTATCGCATCAAGCATAGGATTTGGAAAATTCTTTCCAATGGAGCAAGCATATGCATCATCCTTTGCATGCATAGCGGGAATTTTAATCACCCATGACGAAAATGCGCTCATAGCCTGCAAGGCAACTCCCAAGCTTTTGAAGAAGTGCCGTCGTGCATTTGAACGGGAAATATGGAAATCAAACGGCTTTGCCGAGCGTAAGGCAGTTATAGCACGCATTCTTTCACGCATTTACAAGCGACTCCACAAAAAGCCGATTTGGATAATAAGCGATCGCTTAAGTGTGGCGGGCGATAACGGAGAGGCACTTTTCGACCACCTGAATAAAACAAAATTCAAGGGGGCAAGGTACTTTTTTGCAATAAGACGGGGTGCGGACTATGACCGTCTCAAAAAGCGGGGCAGAGTCATTGACAGAGCCTCACTCAAGTACAAAATAATCCACCTCGCCGCCGATACAATAATTTCCTCTCAGGCAGAGGATTTCGTTACAAATCCCTTTGACTATTACGGCGCTCCATATAAGGATATTCTTGTGCAAAAGCCCTTTGTGTTCCTTCAACATGGGGTGATTAAGGATGACCTTAGCTCGTGGCTCGATAAGTACAACAAAAATATAAAGGGCTTTGTCACCTCGGCTAAGGCGGAATATGACTCAATTCTCAATACATCGGGCTACAATTACACGGAAAACGAGCTGTGGCTGACGGGGCTTCCGCGCTTTGATGCTCTTGAGAGTGAGCCACAGAAAATAATTACCGTTATGCCGACGTGGCGCAGATATTTTGCCTCAAGCATTGATATTTCAAACGGAAAATGGAAAAATAACGAGGAGCTCGCCGATAGCGAATATGTCAAATTCTATAATGCGTTCTTAAATGATGAAAATTTGGCAAGAGCAGTGGCAAGCAACGACTGCAAAATCCTTTTTGTGCCTCATCCCAATATGACAGGTATATGCGATTTTATCGACACACCCCCCTACGTAACCGTTTTGCGAGAGTTCAGCTATAAGGAAATCTACAAAATAAGCAGCCTTATTGTCACCGACTATTCCTCTTGCGTGTTCGATATGGCGTATCTCGATAAGCCTATCGTATATGCGCAGTTCGATAAGAACGAGTTTTTCTCGGGAGCGCATACCTACGAAAGAGGCTACTTTGATTACGAGAAAAATGGCTTTGGAAAAGTTGCCTACACCCTTGACGAAGCACTTGACACTGTGATACAATGTATCGAGTCGAGCTTCGCACAGCCTCAAATCTACCACGAAAGAGTTGACGAGTTCTTCGCTTACCGTGACAGAGGCTGCTGTGAGCGTGTCGTCGAAAAATTGCTAACCTTAGGAGTAAAAAATGATAACAGTAAATAATATGACCTTCAACTTCGGAGGACAGGTTTTGTTCAAGGACGTAACCCTTAAGTTCACACCGGGAAACTGCTACGGAGTAATTGGCGCAAACGGTGCGGGAAAGAGTACATTTCTGCGTATTCTTTGTGGCGAGCTTGAGCCGACAAAGGGAGAGGTTGCGATTCCCGATACAGTAAGAATGTCCGTTTTGAAGCAAAATCACTTTGCCTTCGACAGCTTCACGGTTCTCGACACGGTAATTCAAGGCAACGAGCGTCTTTATGCCATTATGAAGGAAAAGGACGAGCTTTACTCAAAGCCTGATTTCACCGATGAGGACGGAATGAGAGCGTCTGAGCTTGAGGCGGAATTTGCCGAAATGAACGGATGGGAGGCAGAAAGCGACGCATCACGTCTGATTCAAGGCCTTGGACTCAGTGAGGATTTGCTCTATGAGCTTATGTCTAATCTCAAGGAAAGCGAAAAGGTAAAGGTTCTGCTTGCGCAGGCGCTTTTTGGTAATCCCGATATCATATTGCTCGATGAGCCGACAAACGGTCTTGACATCGACGCGGTTATGTGGCTCGAGGACTTTTTGAGTGATTATTTCGGTACAGTCCTCGTTGTTTCTCACGACCGTCACTTCCTCAACGACGTATGCACAAGCATCGTAGACATAGACTATACCTCAATTAAGATGTATGTCGGCAACTACGAATTCTGGTACGAATCAAGTCAGCTCATTCAAAGAATGATAAGACAGCAAAACAGAAAAAACGAGGAAAAAATAAAGGAACTGCAAAGCTTTATTGCTCGCTTCAGCGCAAACAAATCAAAATCAAGACAGGCAACCTCAAGAAGAAAGCTTCTTGATAAGCTTACAGTAGAGGAGCTTCCCGCATCAAGCAGAAGATATCCATTTATCGGCTTCGATATGGACAGAGAGGCAGGAAAGGATATTCTGACAGTCAAGGATTTGTCCAAAGCACTTGACGGAGTTCCGCTTTTCAAAAATGTTTCCTTCACCGTCGCAAAGGGAGATAAAATAGCCCTCGTCGGCAACGAAATGGCTGTAACAGCGCTCTTTAAGGTTCTAATGGAGGAGGACGACTCTGACAGCGGTACATTCAAATGGGGAATAAGCATATCGAAATCATATTTCCCAAGAGATAATACTCCGTATTTTGAGGGCTGTCACGATAGCATCCTCGATTGGATGCGCCAATACTCCAAGGACCAAACGGAAACATATCTGCGTGGTTTTCTCGGCAGAATGCTTTTCTCCGGCGATAGTATATTCAAGGAGGTAAATGTCCTCTCGGGCGGCGAAAAGCAAAGATGTATGTTCTCAAGAATGATGCTCTTTGGCTCAAATTTCCTGCTTCTTGATCAACCGACAAATCACCTTGACCTTGAAAGCATAACCGCCGTAAATAACGGTCTCAGAGATTTCAAGGGCAACATAATTTTGGCATCCCACGACTACGAAACGGTAAATACGGTGGCCAACAGAATAATCGAGCTTCGTGAGGACGGAATTCTCGATTACAGCGGCACCTACGAGCAATTTATCGAATATAAAAGAGAAAAGGGATTGCTTTAATCGAATAATCAAAGGGCAGGCTATGAGCCTGCCCTAACATTTTAATACACCCTTGACAATATTATAAATTTATGATAAAATATAAAGGATGTGTGAAAGGAGAGGCATATGGACGGATACGAGCAAAGAAAAATCGCCGTGATCGGCGCCGGTGCCGCAGGAATGATGGCGGCAATATATGCTTCTTACAACGGTGCTAAGGTGACTGTATTTGAGAAAAACCAAAGCGTCGGACGCAAGCTTGCAATAACGGGCAAGGGCAGATGCAACGTTACAAACGATTGCGATAATGCCGAGTTCTTAAAAAACGTTATTGCAAATCCCAAATTTTTGTATGCATCAATAAGCGCCTTTAACACTCAAGACACAAAGGAATTCTTTGAAAGGCTTGGAGTCGCACTTAAAACGGAGCGTGGAAGACGGGTTTTCCCTGTCAGCGATAAGGCGCAGGATATAGTAAATGCTCTCAAAAGAGAGATGCTTTCTCTCGGCTGTGAGTTGAAAAACGAAAAGGCTCTTGAAATCATTACCGAAAACGGCGCAGTCAAGGCACTCAGAACATCTCGTGGCATATATGAGCTTGATGCGATAATATGCGCAACGGGTGGCTTGTCCTATCCCACAACGGGTAGCGACGGTGACGGCTTTGCCTTTGCTCGTGCTCTTGGTATTAGTGTAACTGAGCTTACCCCCTCGCTTGTCCCGCTTGAAACCACGGAAAGCATTTCCGAGCTTATGGGACTTTCGCTTAAGAATGTAACACTGAGTGTTACCGATAGGGATAACGGCAAGGTGGTTTTCTCTGAGCTGGGAGAAATGCTCTTTACCCATTTCGGCATATCCGGACCTCTTGTGCTGAGCGCCTCGTCACATATGAAAGGTATGAGAGGCGGAAAATATCTTGTCACAATAGATATGAAGCCTGCGCTTGATATGAAGGAGCTTGACAGACGGATAATAAGCGACTTTTCAAAGCAGACAAACAAGGATTTCCAAAACTCTCTCGGTGCGCTTTTGCCGTCTAAGATGATACCGTATATCGTGAAGCTTAGCGGGATTCCCGCAGATACCAAGGTGCACGAGATTACAAGGGAGCAAAGAAGGGCGCTTGTTTCGCTTTTAAAGGCAATCACCCTTGAAATCAAGGGCTTCAGACCGATAAGAGAGGCAATTATCACTGCAGGCGGAATTTCTGTATCCGAGATAAATCCGTCAACTATGCAGGCAAAGCGAGTAAAGGGACTTTACTTTGCGGGTGAAATAATCGACACACACGCCTATACGGGCGGATATAATTTGCAAATCGCATTTTCCACAGGCGCACTTGCCGGTACGCACAGCGCATGGGGAGATTAGGAGTTAATATGAGAATAGCACTTGACGGGCCAAGCGGCGCAGGTAAAAGCACAGTCGCAAAGGCAGTTGCAAAAAGACTTGGAATAGTTTATGTTGACACAGGGGCGCTTTATCGCTCGATAGGACTTTACGTTTGCAGAGCAGGCGTTGCAAAAAATGACAGCGAAAGAATCATTCCGATGCTCAGTGAGATAAAGCTTGACCTTGTGTTCAAGGACGGAGTCCAATGCGTTATCCTGAACGGCGAGGATGTAAGCTCGCTCATTCGAACAGGCGAAATTTCAATGTACGCATCCGCTGTATCTGCAATACCCGAGGTTAGAGCCTTTCTTTTGGAAACGCAAAGAAAGATTGCAAGAGAAAACAGTGTAATAATGGATGGACGTGACATCGGCACGGTAATCATTCCTGATGCCGAGGTTAAAATCTTTATGGTTGCATCTCCTGAGGCAAGGGCTGAGCGCAGATACAAGGAGCTTATTGCAAAGGGCGAGGATTGCACCTACGAGAGCGTTCTTGCCGATATCATAAAAAGAGACACGGACGACTCAACGAGAGCGGTTGCTCCCGCAATTCCCGCGCCCGATGCCATTCACCTTGACAACTCCGATATGGACGAGGAGCAAACTATTGCAAGGGTTATTGAGATAATCGAGGAAAAAACGAAAAAAAAAACTAAAAAGCCCAATAGGTTTTACAGAGCAATAAAATTTTTGTTTGGAAAGCTCTTTGCCCTTCTTTATCGACTGAAGGTTGTGAACAAGGACAAGGAAATCTTCGATAAGCCGTTTATCCTTTGCGCTAATCACACCAGTCTTATGGACGTTGTTGTTACGGTAATCGCCATGAAGAACGAAATTCGTTTTATGGCAAAGAAGGAAATCTTCAAGGTTCCCGTACTGAATTGGTTCGTAAAGGCGATGGGCGCATTTCCCGTCGACAGAAAAAAGGGTGATGTTGCCGCAATCAAAACAACTCTTTCGCTTTTGAAGAACGGTGAGTGCGTCGGCATTTTTCCACAAGGAACAAGACGTCCCTACGAAATCCCAAGAGAAACAGAGGTTAAGGACGGCATAGGAATGCTTGCATCACGTGCAGGTGTTGGAATTGTCCCAATTTATATCAAAAATAAGAAAAATAAGCTAAAGCTCTTTCACCGTAACACGATAATAATCGGTGATTATATACCACCCGAGGAAATCGCATTTGAGGAGCTCGGCGGAAAAGAAAAATACAAGAAAATCGCAGAATACGCCTTCGATAAGCTTTGCACCTTAGGTGAGGAGTGGAAGGAGAGCAAATGATAATAGTCAGCGAAAACGCAGGCTTTTGCTTTGGAGTCAGACGTGCAACCGATGCAATCGAGGGGCTGATTGAGAAAAAACGTCCGGGCGATATCGTTTGCACTCTCGGAAAGCTTATACATAACGAGCAATATACGGAGCACCTGGCGCAAAACGGAGTTGATATTGTATCAAGCGAGCAAATCGAGGAGCTTTTTGAAAGGGCGAAATCGGGCGTAAGCGTAACTCTTGTTACGAGGACACACGGAATTGAAAATCAAACACAGGACACCCTCGAGACGTATGCCAACGAGTGTAGTAATTTTAAGGTTGTCGATAGCACTTGTCCTTATGTTAAGAAAATACATAAAATTGCAAAGGAAGAATCCAAAGAAAACACGGTCTTCATCGTAATAGGTCAAAAGGATCACCCGGAGGTTCGTTCGATTTGGAGCTACATTAAGGGAGAGGGGCATATTTTCGCCTGCGCCGACGAGCTTGAGAATTACCTAACGAGCGCAAAAATTGCCGAAAAAGAGGTAATTATGGTCGCTCAAACCACACAAAAGCTGACAGAATGGAAAAAATGTCAAGAAATTCTCAAAAAATACTGTACAAATGCAAAAATATTTGATACAATATGTAGTGTTACCGAAAAAAGGCAAACGGAAGCGCAGGAGTTGAGTCATAAAACTGACGTAATGCTCGTCATCGGCGGACAGGACAGCTCGAATACCGCAAAGCTGTTTCAAATCTGCCGTGCTCACGCAAAAAGGGCGTTTTGGATACAAACACCGCTTGATATTCCATTTGAGGAAATCGGGGATGCAAAAATAATTGGAATAACTGCCGGAGCCTCAACTCCGGATAGTATAATACAGGAGGTAAAAAAAACTATGAGCGAAATCATGGAAAACTTCGCTGAGCTTTTTGAGGCAAGCGAAAGAGAAACACCAAAAATATATAAAGGAGCAATTGTCAAGGGTATTGTAATGTCTATCTCGGAAAACGAGATATGTCTTGATTTGGGTGTAAAGCAAACCGGTACCATTAAGCGTGACCAAATTACATCTGATAACGACGTTAAGCTTACAGACCTGTTCAAGATCGGCGACGAGGTTGAAGCAAAGGTTATAAGCAAGAGCGACAGAGACGGCGAAATCACCCTGTCCAAGAGGGCTGTTGACGAGATCAAGAATTGGGAAAAGATCGTCGAGCTTGCAGGCAGCGGCGAGGTAGTTGAGGCTGCAATCGTAAGAGCAACAAAGGGCGGACTTATCGCAAACGTTGACGGCGTTGACGTATTCGTTCCCGCATCTATGACCGGTGTTGGCAGAGATAAGGACTTTTCAGTTCTTGTCGGAACCGTACAAAAAATCAAAATCGTTGAGATTAAGGCAGATAAGCGCGCAGCTATCGGCTCAATTAAGGCAGTTTTGAGAGAGGAAAGAAAAGCAGCTGAGCAAGCATTCTGGGCAGGCATTGAGGAAGGCATGGAGCTCGAGGGCCCTGTTAAGAGCATCACTACATACGGAGCATTTGTTGACCTCGGCGGCGTTGACGGACTCGTTCACATCACAGAGCTCTCTTGGAAGAGAATTAAGCATCCAAGCGAGGTTGTAAGCGTTGGAGACGTAATCAAGGTATTTGTAAAATCCTTCGACAGAGATGCAAAGAAGATTTCTCTCGGCTACAAGACAGATGATCAAAATCCTTGGACAATCTTCACATCTCAGTGTGGACTTGACGATGTAGTAGAGGTTAAGATCGTAAGCATCACAAGCTTTGGCGCATTTGCTCAAATCGTTGACGGTGTTGACGGACTTATCCACATCAGCCAAATCGCAAACAAGAAGATTGAGAACGTAAACGAGGTTCTCAAGGTTGGCGATATCGTTGATGTTAAGATTGTTGCAATCGACGACGAAAAGCAAAAGGTTAGCCTTTCAATCAGAGCGCTTCTTCCCGAGGAAGAGGTAGCAGAGGAGGCTCCCGTTGAGGAAGCGGCTGACGAGGTAGTTGAAGAGGTAGCAGAAGCACCTGTTGCTGAGGATGCACCTGCAGACGCAGAATAATTTAAAAACAAAAACACCCACAAGTTAGCTTGTGGGTGTTTTAAAAGTATTATTTATCTATCGCAGCAGCATTGAAGCAAAATGACTGCAATTATAATGAGCCAAAGCACTTCATTGTCAAAAAGACCACATAAACAGTTGTTCATAGTAATACCTGACCTTATAGGATTTGAGAGGGCAAAGCATTTCGCACTCTCTGTTATATACTATGTCGATACGTGTCGGATGTTACCGATTATTTCAAAATAAGCTCGGTGCATTCCAGAAATTCGTGCGCTTTTATTGTGCTGTTTGTCGGAATGTTCTCCTTTGCTCCGCATTTGACACATCTGACGGTTACATAATCGTCATAAATGTCACAGCAGTAATCCCCCTCGCCGTCACGGCAGCCACAGTGGATTGCTCCCTCGTCGCTTAGGTCATTTATCACATAACGAATAATTTCAAGAATTTGAGGGTCACACAGCTCGCTTTTATCTCTTTCACGATTTCTAAGCGACTGCGCATCCTCCTCACCGAGCAGAGCAAGAAGCTCTCTGTTCGATTCCTCGACAGCGCTCGAAACGTTGTCCTCCTTGCCGATAAAGCAAATATCAACGCCCGACATCGAGCAGGGAATCACAAAAATATCGCTATCAAAGAAAACAGACTTGGAAATGACATAATTGTGCGGACAAGCGCAAACAAGACACGGGACGCTAAGGCGCATTTTGCCGTCATTTGTTTTTTCAATGCTCATCTCACTGCCACCGCACGCACACTTAAGCTTGAAAAGGCTTCCGCTAAGAGAGAAAGCACCAACCATGCTGGTGGTAACACCGCCACAGGACGGACATCTGTAGGCAAGAGTCGTTTGCCTTGGATTTAAAATCATAAAAGCACCTCGTTTTTTAAAGCTAAATAAAGTATACTACAAAAAAGACAACTTGTCAACCAAAAAATTAAGGAGGAATACTATGAGCGCCATCTATGACGAAAGAACCAATACCGTCTTTATAAGTGCCTATGAGCTATGCTCATACGTTCTGCGTGGCGGAGATATAGATTCACGTGCATTTAAACGTGGAAACAAAAACGGCTCAACTGTCGTATCTCATCAAATGAAGCCGCCTAAGCCTAACATAGTTGACGCATACAAGGTCTCCTTAATGTACGAGGGCATTACGCTTGTCGTTTACACCTATCCTGAAGGAATAAGGCAGGAAGACAATGGTGCTTACACAATCGAAAAAATTCACTCAATTCCATATAGCCTCGATGACATCTCCAACGGAGAGCTTGAAATATCAATAGCCGCAATAACCTGCTCGGCGCATGTTGTTTTTTGCGCCCTCGGTGGAACTCGTATAAATGCCAGACTTACCTTTATGAAGGACGGCGGCGACGAAATGCGAAGCTTTGCACAGGAGCTTACAAGGGATGAGGCAAGTGCATATTTTACAACGCTCACGGATATGTTTTCTCCGTTTATAAGAATTCTTGCATCTCGCACAAAGGATGCCACAAAGCAGTTATCGTCACTTAAATTCCCCTTCAAGGGAGGAGTGCGTGAGGCTCAAAAGGAGTTCATTCTCGAGGCGTTCAGAGCAATCAGATCTCGAAAAAGGCTTATGGTTCAAGCCCCAACGGGAACAGGAAAAACAATGGCATCGCTTTACCCCGCACTCAAATCAATCGGAGAGGGCTATGCCGACAAAATATTCTATTTTACGGGAAAGACAACTACGGCATATTCGGCGCTCAATGCCGTCGATATAATGAGAGAGTCCTTACCCGACTTTCGTTCGATTTTGATAAGCTCAAAGGACAAATGCTGCACAACATTTAGGCCAAACGAGCATAGAAAATGTGATCCTAAAAGTTGTCCGAGGGCGCAGGCATATTACGATAAGGTAAACGTTGCCCTTATCGAGCTTTTGGAAAATTATCGTACCTATACAAAGGAAATAATAGACGAGGTGGCAGAGAAATACTGCGTCTGCTCGTACGAGCTCTCACTTGAGCTTTCCGAATGGTGCGAGCTTATCGTGTGCGACTATAACTACCTGTTTGATTTGCAGGTTTATTTGCGCAGATACTTTACCGCTCCCGATGCAAGCTACGTTTTTTTAATCGACGAGGCGCATAACCTGCCTGACCGTGCAAGAGAAATGTATTCCTCAACGCTTGAAAGAGCAACTTTCAAGAGCCTTCAGGCTAAATTCCCAAATAACAAGCACATATCTCGGCAAATTGATAATATTTTAGGTAAATTCGATACCTTCTACGAGCTTGCTATGATGGAAAAAAAGGAGTTCGAGGGCGAAATCTACGGCTTTTACATGACCAATCAGCTCCCTGACGACATTACCAACGAATTCGTTGATTTTGCCAAGGGCTGCGAAAAGCTTTTTTCAAGAGATATAAGCGATGACGAGTTAAAGGATGCATATTACGATGTCAAGCATATGCTCAAGGTGTGTGAAATCTTTGATAAGCGCTTTACTATGTACATTGAGGCGCAGGGCGAGGATGTAAGATTAAGGCTTTTGTGCCTTGACGTGTCCAAGCTTCTCGATATTTCAATGAAAAAGGGCAAATCCTCTATTCTGTTCTCGGCAACCCTTACTCCGCCTGAATATTTTTCCGATATCTTGGGCTGCGAAAAGAGCGAAACGCTTACGTTGCCATCTCCGTTTGAAAGAGATAATCTTTGCCTTCTCGGCATAAGCAATATCAGCACAAGATACGAGCATCGAGGACAAAGCGCAATGAACGTTGCAAACGTAATCCGTGCAACCATAGCGGGCAAAAGCGGAAACTATATTGTATATTTTCCGTCGTACAGCTATCTTGCCGAGGTCAAGGAGGTGTTTGAAAAGCGTTATCCAAGCATCAATATCACCGTTCAAAGCAAGAGCATGAGCGAGAGGGCAAAAAAGGAATTTCTCGATGCCTTTGATGCAAAAAAAGAGGGAACACTTGTCGGCTTCTGTGTTCTCGGCGGAAGCTTTTCCGAGGGTATTGACCTCCGTGGCGAGCGTCTTATCGGCGCAATAATTGTCGGCGTGGGACTCCCTACAATCAGTACTGAGCTTAATATCATTCGTGAGTATTTTGACAAAACCAGGGAAAACGGATATGCCTATGCATATACCTATCCGGGAATGATAAAGGTTTTGCAGGCGGCAGGACGTGTAATTCGTAGCGAGGACGAAAGAGGTGTCGTTGTTTTAATAGACGACAGATTTGCAACTCCCGAATATCACGATTTAATGCCGGAGCATTGGCAGCATCTGAGATTTTTAACCAACGCAAACGACTTGCTTGACGAGGTTAAGGAATTTTGGAAAAAATAATAAAAAACTATTGAAAAAATCATATAATAGTGATAAAATATTTCAAATCAACTCTTTCAAGGAGAAAAATATGAAGAAATATATTGAAATGACAAAAGAGGAGCTTGAGGCTCTTAAGGCGGAGCTTGGCGCAAAATATAAGGAATATCAGGCAAGAGAGCTAAAGCTTAATATGTCAAGAGGAAAGCCCTGTGTTGAGCAACTCAATCTTTCAATGGAAATGATGGATGTGCTCGGCAGTGACGATGACCTCACCTGCGACGACGGAACCGATTGCCGCAACTACGGTGTTCTTGACGGCGTTCACGAGGCAAAGGTGCTTTTGGCAGATATGATGGAGGTCAGCATTGACAACGTCATTATATACGGCAACTCAAGCCTCAACGTAATGTACGATACAATCGCAAGATCTATGACGCACGGCGTTATGGGCTCAACTCCGTGGTGTAAGCTTGATAAGGTAAAATTCCTTTGTCCGGTTCCTGGCTATGACAGGCACTTTAAAATCACGGAATACTTCGGCATTGAAATGATAAACGTTCCAATGACACCCGAGGGCCCCGATATGGATATGGTAGAGCGCCTTGTAAGAGAGGACGAAAGCATCAAGGGAATTTGGTGCGTTCCGAAATATTCAAACCCTCAGGGCTATTCTTACTCTGCCGAAACAGTAAGACGCTTTGCGGCGCTCGAGCCCAAGGCGACCGACTTCAGAATTTTCTGGGACAACGCATATACCGTTCACCATCTCTATGATGATGACCAGGATGAGCTTATAGAAATTCTCGAGGAGTGTAAAAAGGCAGGCAATCCCGATATGGTTTATAAGTTTGCCTCAACCTCTAAGATAAGCTTCCCGGGCTCAGGCGTCAGTGTTCTTGCATCGTCACTTAATAACCTGGCAGATATAAAGAAGCAGCTTACAGTTCAAACAATCGGTCACGATAAGGTAAATCAGCTCCGTCACGTTAGATTTTTCAAGACAATTGATGGCATAAAGGCGCATATGAAGCGTCATGCCGATATTCTCCGCCCGAAATTCGAGGCAGTCCTTGAAATTCTCGAAAGAGAGCTTGGCGGACTTGGAATCGGTAGTTGGACAAAGCCAAAGGGCGGATATTTCATTTCCTTTGACTCTCTTGACGGCTGCGCGAAGGACATTGTTGCGAAATGTAAAAAGGCAGGCGTTGAGATGACAGGCGCAGGCGCTACCTACCCATATGGCAAGGATCCACACGATAGCAACATCAGAATTGCTCCGTCATATCCGTCAACGGCAGATCTCGTTGTTGCCGCAGAGCTTTTCGCTCTTTGCGTAAAGCTTTCCAGCATCGAGAAAATTCTTTCGGGAAAGTAATAAAAAACAATAAAAAAAGGAGCGAATCGCTCCTTTTTTTAATCGTCCTCGTGGACTCTTAAAAATGATGTGTATTTTTTGAATGCAAGACAGGCAAACAGAACTCCGATAGCGCAAATTCCTGTCCACAAAAGTGCCGTTCCGCTCCAACCGAACAGCTTGGAGATAAGCGCAATTCCATACATAGATACTGCCGCGCCCACATACGTGCAAGCATTACAGAAGCCACCGATGGTTGAAGCCCTTCCTGTTTTTGCAAATCTACCGGGAACACACGAAATAAGAAGGAAATTGCACGAATGCATACAAGCACAAACAAGCCCTGCCAAAAGCAAGCAAATAACTCTGCAGGCGGCTATTTCCACGTTGATAAGAACTGCAAGAGGAATACAAAGAATAACGGAGATTGCAAACAAAATACCGCTTCCACGCACCTCGTTGTTGAACACCTTACCCTTGTGAATTATTCTTACCACAAAAAGACTTATAATAGAGAATATAGGCAGAGCAACAGACACAAGAATAGACTCCTTGCTGTCACGTCCAAATGCCTCGCTGTAAAGCGTAGGAAGCCAGGATTCAATTCCGTCACGCATAAAGCCCATAGCGATAATGCAGGCGAAAATCATAAAGATTCCGGAGCTTTTAAAGGTTTTCATAACGGGAGAGCTCTCCGAGTCACTCCCTTTGACCTTGATAGCGCCGTTTCCATCGTCGCTTTTCAAAATCAAGCACATTGCAGTAAGGAATATAATTCCTACGATAACAGAGAAAATGCTTGACGTGAAGAAAACGCTTTTCCACGATGCAAACGAGATACATATAGGCGCCCAAACGTACAAAACAATAGTTGAAACGTGCGCTCCGCAGGTTACTACCAAATTTGCGCTGACATATTTTTCGTGACTTAAATTATCCGAGAGAATACGGACAATCGGTGGCCACAAAAGAGCCTGTGCAAAGCCGTTTACCGCCCATACGGGAATCATAAGATATTGATTTGGAACAATGGGCAAAAGCAGGTTGCATACGGCAGATACCATAAGCCCTGAGAACATAAGATATTTCGGAGAAATTCTATCCCCCAAATAACCGCTGATAAGCTGTCCAAGACCATAAAAAACAAACAGAGCAGTGCCGACAACTCCGGCAACCTCTCGACCGATAGCATTATTTTCAAGCATATCAACCATTACAACCGCAAAGGTTTTCCTTGAAAAATAGCTTGCAAAATAGGCTATGGTACACATTATAACTATTCCTCTTTTGGAATAGCGAGCTTTAATCATAATAAGCACTCCAAAAATTAACTTTTAATATAACATATGAAATATTATCACAAAAGAATAGTAAAATCAATATAAAAAATAAAAAATGGCGAAAAAATTCGCCATTTTTTGATTTTAAAGTGATGCAAGAGCATCGAGAATACCTTGTCTTGTGCTCTCGTATTTTGCAAGCTTTTCTCTTTCGAGATTAACAACTCTTTCGGGAGCCTTGCTTACAAATTCGGGGTTTGAAAGCTTTTTGACAAGACGCTCAATTTCACTGTCGACCTTGGCAAGCTCGCCCTCAAGACGCGCTCTTTCCTTTGCCGTGTCAACCATATCTGCCATAGGAATATATGCAGCTGCGGCGTGAGTGATAATTTGAACGGCATTCTCACCCGTATATTCGTCAAGCACCTCAACATCGGACGCAGAGGCAAGAGCCTTGAAGAAATCGTATGTGTCGGGAGTGAAGGCATCCTTGTATTGCGTTGTGATAAATATCTTTGCCTTTCTTGACGGAGGAACATTCATTTCGCTTCTTCTTGCACGTATAGCGTCAATTACAGCGATAATCTTTTCCATTCTTTCGCACTCGATAGCAAAATCAAATTCGTCATTTACCTCAGGATAACTTGATATCATAATGCTCTCGCAATCCTCAAAATGCGGAAGCGACTGATAAATTTCCTCTGTGATAAACGGAATGAACGGATGCAAAAGCTTAAGAACACTTTCAAGAACATAAATAATAACATTTTGAGAGGTCTTGTTTTGCTCTGTTCCCTTAGCCATAAATGCAGGCTTGGAAAGCTCGATATACCAGCTACAGAATACATCCCAAACGAACTTGTAAAGCTCGTCAAGAGCAATTCCAAGCTCATATGCGTCAATTTGTGTGCGTACAGTCTTGATAAGTGTGTTAAGACGGCTCAAAATCCACTTGTCCGCAAGTCCAAGCTTATCAGTAGACGGAAGCTCAACCTTGTCAATGTCAATGTTCATCATAACGAAGCGTGACGCATTCCAAAGCTTGTTTACGAAGTTACGTGCGCTTTCAATCTTTTCGTCTGAGAAGCGCATATCATTTCCGGGAGAGTTACCCGTTGCAAGCGCAAAGCGGAGTGCATCGGCGCCGTATTTTTCGATTATAAGAAGCGGGTCAATTCCGTTTCCGAGAGATTTTGACATCTTTCTGCCGAGCGCATCACGTACAAGACCGTGAATAAGCACCGTGTCAAACGGCTTTTCGCCCATATATTCAAGACCGGAGAAAATCATTCTTGAAACCCAGAAGGTGATAATATCGTATCCTGTAACAAGAGTGTTTGTAGGATAGAAATACTTAAGATCCTCTGTATTGTCAGGCCAACCGAGAGTAGAGAATGGCCAAAGCGCGCTTGAAAACCACGTATCAAGTGTATCGGGATCCTGACGCATCTCCTTGCCGCATTTTGGACACTTAGCGCATCCGTCCTTGGTAACAATAATCTCACCGCAATCATCACAGTAGAAAGCAGGAATTCTGTGTCCCCACCAAAGCTGACGTGAAATACACCAGTCACGAATATTCTCCATCCAGTGGAAATAGTTTTTGTCAAATCTTTCGGGTACAAACCTTATCTCGCCCGAGCGTACCGCATCAATAGCAGGCTTCGCAAGAGGCTCCATCTTGACAAACCATTGAAGCGAAACTCTCGGCTCAACGGTCGTAGAGCAACGGTAGCACGTTCCAACGTTGTGTGCGTAATCCTCAACTCTGATAAGATATCCGAGCCTTTCAAGATCCGCAACGATAGCCTTTCTCGCCTCAAAGCGATCCATTCCTGCATAAGCAGGGTAGTCCTCTGTAATCTTGGCATCGGCAGTCATTACATTGATAATGGGAAGATTATGACGACGACCGACCTCAAAGTCGTTAGGGTCATGAGCGGGAGTAATCTTAACAACACCCGTTCCAAAATCCATCTCAACATATTCGTCGGCGATAACGGGAATTTCACGGTTTACAAGCGGAATAAGAAGTGTTTTGCCGATAAGATGCTTGTATCTTTCGTCCTTGGGATTTACTGCAACCGCCGTATCACCGAGCATCGTCTCGGGACGTGTTGTAGCGAATTCAAGATAACCGCTACCGTCAGTAAACGGATACTTGATATGCCAAAAATGACCGTTTTGCTCCTCGTACTCAACCACTGCATCTGAAATAGAGGTAAGACAGTGAGGACACCAGTTGATAATTCTCTCACCACGGTAAATAAGTCCCTTGTTATAAAGACGGACGAATACCTCCTTAACCGCCTGTGAACAGCCCTCGTCCATAGTAAAACGCTCTCTTGTCCAGTCACACGATGAGCCAAGCTTCTTAAGCTGAGAAATAATTCTTCCTCCATATTGCTCCTTCCACGCCCAAGCGCGCTTCAAGAAGCCATCACGGCCGATGTCGTCCTTTGTTACGCCCTCGGCTCTCATCGCCTCAACAATCTTAGCCTCGGTCGCAATAGATGCGTGGTCAGTACCCGGAAGCCAAAGAGTGCAGAAGCCATTCATTCTTTTATAACGAATGAGAATATCCTGCAGGGTATTGTCAAGGGCATGACCCATATGAAGCTGTCCTGTAATGTTTGGCGGGGGAATAACGATTGAAAAATGAGGCTTGGAATGGTCAATTACAGGTGTAAAATAGCCCTTTTCGCACCAATTTTGATAAATTCTTTCCTCAAATTCGCTTGGCGAATATGTTTTAGCAAGCTCTTTCATAATAAATCTCCTTGTGAAAATAAAAAATCACCCTGAAAAATCAGGGTGCTAATGCACGGTACCACCTGAATTCGTATCATAAAAATACGCACTCAAAGCCCTTAACGCAGGCATACGCCACAGGCTACTAAGCTCACCTGTGAAGCTCCAAAGCTACCTTCATATCCCATACCTACCGCATCTCAGCATCCACGGCTCTCTTTGAGGAAGAGGGGATATTACTCCTCTTTTTCTTAGCATTTACTGTATTTTATCACATTCAAGGGGTGTTGTCAATATATTTTTATATAATCTTGACATAAACCGTCGCGCGTGATAGAATAGAACAAGAAAAGAGAGGTAATCAATATGAAATATAAGGTAATAGGCTGGACCGACTACGATAATATTTTTTACGATGTTGAAGCAGGACACCCATCGGACTCCGCCACCCAAGCAATAATTGACGATATAATAGAGAATGGCTACTGCTTTTCAGGCTATGACCATCAGGAATCACCCTGTTGCGTTCCTGTTTTAAATGACGGTAAAAAACGCCTTTATTCTCAAAGGGGCTTTGGCGCGCTTATGGCGCAGGCTCATGGCTATCACGGCCCAATGGATTACGCTCGCTTCTCATATACCGCCTATGATGCAGAGCTCAAAACAAATCGTGACGGCATGCCACCTCTTGATCTCCAATTCAACCCGGAATCCTTCACGCCTGAGGATATTACCGAGGATTACACAATAGAGGTAGATGATAAGGCATATATGAAGGCGCTCGAGGTCGGTGAAATTATAATCGACGACACTCCGTATATCCGCTTTATTGACAGAGGGGATAGGGTAACTCTTGCTTGCGGTGGAAAAAGTGTAACATATACTGTTCACAATGTAGTGAAGGATAAGGATTTGACCGAGGAGGATATGATAAGCCTCTACGCGAGCGAAGAGGGCGCGCTTGAAAAATGGCAAAACGCCAAAATCATCGCCACCATTCGCTTCGAGCATTTCAAATCTCAATTCTAAACCAACTCCATAATAAAAAAGGCAGAGAAATCTGCCTTTTTTGTTGTTTAGCTTTCGCTTTTTCCGCAAATGCACACTCCGTTCTAATAGGAGTGTGTATATCCCCATTCAACAGGACGATACGAGGGGTTCCACATGGAACTCCAACCACTTGGTCTTTTTTTCGCCTCACAATAAATTGTAAGAGAGGTGCAATTTTGGAACGCATAGCCATCTATCAAGGTTACGCTATCGGGAATGGTTACGCTTGTAAGCGAGGAGCACCAATAGAACGCATAGCTACCTATCGAGGTTACGCTATCAGGGATTGTTATGCTTGTAAGCGAGGTGCATTCCGAGAACGCATGGTTACCTATCGTGGTCACGCTATCTCCGATAGTTACGCTTGTAAGCGAGGTACAACCAGAGAACACAGAGTTACCTATCGTGGTCACCCTATCAGGGATTGTTACGCTTGTAAGCGAGGT
>JAZTXV010000007.1:0-1828 GCA_045636605.1 Eubacteriales bacterium
ACGTGAGCTGCAAGGCCGTCTATCATTACCTTAACGTTTGAATACTCTGTGTCACTGAGGTCTGCTACAATAAAGCCCTGTGTGGAGTTAGCTGCACCGTCAACGAAGAAGGATTCACCTACATATTTGGGGTTCATTATAACAACGCCGAAGGTGAGTGTGGATTCTCCGTTAGCCTTTTGAATTCTGTTATACTCTGCAAGAGCATTGGTATCTATTGTATATCCGCCGAATGCAATTCCTGTGCCGTTTGTTGAGTAGCCATTCTCTGCCAATGCGGTGAAGATTGCGGGCATTGTCTGTGGCTCCTTATCTACTGCCGTACAATCTGCATTTGTACATTCGTAGGTGTAAATGCCACTTGCGGTATAGCCGTCAGCATATACTATGCTCTCTGCGATTTTGTGTGTAAGGGCATTTTCCTTGTAGTCGCATCTTGAGCATTTAAGACCGTCCTCGCAGTTTCCTGTTCCCGAAAGGTCATGCTCACCGTCATAGAAGGCTTTACAATGGTTATATCCGTACACCATTATTTTTCCCGTAGGAGAGCCCGCCTCAAGCCATTCGCTATACGAATATGTGGTTTCAAATCCAAACGCCTCGGCTTGCTCCTTATCGCCTGTGAACATTACAAGCGCCTTTGATGGAAAATAGCTTGTATTATATGCACCTATCGTTCTTGAAAGATAGATTGTAATATCATTGGAGCTTATTCCGTTAAGAGAATTGGTTTCCTTGAGTGTTGTAATTTCCGCACCAAGGTTTAAAACCTTGAGAGCTGAAGCGTTCTGAATTGATTCCTTGTTCAAGGTTTTAAGAGTATTTGGGAATCTTAGCTCCTCTATTGTTGTAGTTCCTCTAAACGCGAATTGATTAACGCTCGAAATCTTACTGTTTGGAGCAAATTCAACGGTTTCAAGTGCTGAGCAACGGTCAAACGATGAGTTAAGAACGGTAAAATGAGATGCTACATATACATACTTCAATGACGCAAATGCGTTAAGCTTTTCGACATTTGCTGACATCTTTCCAAATGTGTGGTTTGGATTGTATTCGGGGAATTCGATTCTGACAATTGAATTTGTTGTGTATTCCTCGCCTGTGACCTCGGACATATCATTGATTCTGTCGCAAAAAACAAATTGATAATCGCCCTGCCAGTCATCCTGAAGCCTTATAAAATAGTAGGTAGGATAGGTTGTGTATGTGCCGTCGCTGTTTTTAACAACTGTACGCGCCACATACGAGCTATCATACAATGTATCTATGCTTGCGCCTCTGTTTGAGGAGTTGTAATACGCACCTAAGTCTATTCCGTCAATATAGGTGATATTGTCGCCCGACTGAAATTCATCGGTTTCAAATTTTTTTATTCCCTCTGCACTTACAGAAACGGCAAGCAGGCATACTATTGCCACAAGCAATACTGCCCAAAATAAAAATTTCTTTTTCATCTTTACCTCCCTTGCAGGAACACTCCCTGCAAAATATAAATATTTCTACATAATAATTTTATCACATTTAATATATTTCGTCAATTCGCACAATAAACAAAGTCCCCCCCCCTAAAATTGTGCAATTTGTACAAAAATATCCATCTCGGCCAAAAAAAGGAGTTGATTTCTCAACTCCTTTTTTGATTTTATTTAGTTATGCGTTCTCTTTTCCGAAAGGTGGAAGAGCGTCAAGGCTTGTGCCTGCTTTAGCGCTTACACTGTTAAGTGATACGGTGTAGAGGGTTGCATCATTCTTTTCTACCTTTGAGCAAGCGCTGTTTGTGTCTGCGCTTTGAATGAACTCTACATCTGCGCTATCTGTATATGCGTAG
>JAZTXV010000008.1:0-88321 GCA_045636605.1 Eubacteriales bacterium
GCCGAATCCGCAAATATAGCTATCCTCGAAGCTACCCTCATACCAGCTACCGTCATCCCATTCGAGTTTGCCGTAGCCGTGAGGATCGCCTTCCTCGTTTACCTCTCCTCTGTAAACCCAGTCCTCGCCCTCAACAACGTCCTCTTCAGATGTCGGTGTCTCGTCCTCTTCCTCGTCGTCGTCAACAAATTCTCCGTCGCTCCATTCGCCGTCAAGCACGGTGCCGTCTGCAAAGGTATATACGCCGTAGCCGTGGAATTTACTCTTGCAGAATTCGCCCTCGTAAACGTCACCGCTAACCATTACGAGCTTACCCTTGCCGTGAAATTCGCTTTCGCAAAAATCTCCCTCGTAGGTCATACCGTCATCAAATTCGATTTTGCCGTAGCCGTGAAATTCCTCGTCTGCGTTTACCTCTCCTCTGTAAACCCAGTCCTCGCCCTCGATAACGGTTTGTTTCCTTTTAACGTTGAAATTAGGTCTTTTAAAGGTGTTTGCCATTTTGTCATTCTCCTTGGATTCGTATGAATTTTATACATCTAAATTTTAACACATTAACTGTGCAATGTCAAGTGCATTTAATCCTCAATTACGAGCACATTTATTCGCTTTGTATGTGAGGTGCAGGCGTCAAGAGCGATAATTCCGTCACGGACAAACGGCTCGAATATGGCGTCATTTCCCCATTCGGTGCATTTTCCGTCAATGCGGGAGTGTCCCCACGATGTATGAAAATGCCCACAAACGATTGTTTTTCCTCGCTCGACAGCGCCGCAGCTCCACGCCTCCATTCCGTTTATCCACCTTGCGCTCTGCCACGCCTTTTTTCCTGCCTGACGCCATTTTTGCGCGGTGAAGTATCGTTTTTTCTCGTCGATGCCAACCCTTACAACGTCACAGGGAATCCACCCGTGAACAAAAATGTAATGCTCCGTTTCAAAAAAATCAACCATAGCGGGAAGAATTTTCGACATAAACGGGGTTTTGTTCACGCACTCCCTTAACGTGTCGGGAGATGCTTGCACATCGTGCTTGTTCATTTGAGTAAGCAACAGAGCTGTGTTAAAGGTTCCGTTTTGGTAATGATGCGTGTACTCAATGTAAGGAAAATATGTTTCGAGATTTGTTATCATCTCGCAAAACAAATCCTCGTGATTTCCACGTATCAAAATCACCTCGTCACGAGCCATTAGCTCGAGAATAAAATTCTGTAAGCGCTTCGCCTGCGCTCCACGGTCAAAAAGGTCTCCGCAAATTATCAATTTGTGCGCCCCTGTGTCTGAAAAGTAGCCCTTTTCTTCAAGCGCACGAATCAAAATGTCAAGATGCGAATGTATATCTACCACCACATAATATTTCATAAAATCCCCCCTTTATACTGATTATTATATCATATGCAAATCCTTTTCGGTCACAATAAAAAAGACAAAAGCCTCGCAAAAGCGAGGCTTTTTTAGTGTTTATAAATTTCACCCTGTCCAAATATCATTTGATGCATTTCGGGCGGTTAGAGCAAGTTGTTCAAGGCGCACCGCAAACGGCGGGCGAAGGCTATCATTACGATAGTCAAGGTCGCCGTTGAGGAGCAACGCAGAAGAACGAAGCTATAAGCGACCGAAATTAGCGCGCAACCTCTTGAAGCTCAAACGCCTCAAGTATATCTCCTTCCTTTATGTCGTTGAACTTCTCAAGTCCAACGCCACACTCGTAGCCTGCGGCTACCTCCTTTACGTCGTCCTTAAAGCGACGAAGCGAGGAGATTTTGTCCTCAAAGATTACTATGCCGTCACGGATAACACGGATTTGTGACTGACGGGTTACCTTTCCGTCTTGAACGTAGCAGCCTGCTATTGTTCCGACGTTTGGAACTCTTATTGTCTGTCTTACCTCAGCGTGACCGTTGATTACTTCCTTGAAGGTTGGAGCGAGCATACCCTTCATTGCCGCTTCCATTTCCTCAATTATCTCGTAAATGATTCTGTGTGTTCTGATATCTACACCCTGTCTTTCGGCAGAGTCGATTGCTCCCTTGTCGGGACGAACGTTGAAGCCTACGATAATTGCGTTAGATGCCGCCGCAAGCATAACGTCGCTCTCGGTGATTCCGCCAACGCCTGTGTGAATTACACGAACCTTGACCTCGTCATTTGAAAGCTTAACAAGTGATGCCTTAACTGCCTCGGCACTTCCGCCAACGTCTGCCTTAACGATAACGTTAATTTCCTGTGTGCCCTCTCCGATTTGCGCAAAGAGGTCGTCAAGATTAACCTTTGCGTTAGCATTGAATGCTTCCTCACGAGCTCTTGCCTTTCTCTGCTCGGCGAGCTCTCTTGCCATTCTCGTCCTCAACGGCGTTGAACTCGTCACCTGCCGAGGGAACCTCTGCAAGACCGATAATTTCAACTGCGATGCTCGGGCCTGCGCTCTTAACGGGCTTGCCGTTATGATCTGTCATTGCTCTTACGTGTCCTACCGACGTGCCTGCGATAACAACGTCGCCACTGTTGAGCGTACCGTTTTGAACGAGCACGGTTGCAACAGGTCCACGGCCTCTGTCAAGCTTAGCCTCGATAACAATACCCTTCGCACGTCTGTTGGGGTTAGCCTTAAGCTCCTTAACCTCTGCAACGAGAAGGATTGTTTCAAGAAGGTCGTCAAGTCCCATTTTCGTCTTTGCCGATACGGGAACGCAGATTACGTCGCCGCCCCATTCCTCAGGAACGAGGTCATATTGGGTGAGCTCCTGCTTAATAGCCTCGGGGTTTGCCGTCGGCTTATCCATTTTATTGATTGCTACTATAATATCTACGCCTGCCGCCTTAGCGTGATTGATTGCCTCGATTGTTTGCGGCATAATTCCGTCGTCTGCTGCGACAACGATGATTGCAATATCGGTTGCCATAGCACCACGCAGACGCATAGCGGTAAACGCCTCGTGTCCGGGAGTGTCAAGGAATGTAATCGGCTTTCCGTCAATTACAACGCTGTACGCACCGATGTGCTGAGTAATTCCGCCTGCCTCGCCTGCGGTAACATTTGCGTGTCTGATTGCGTCAAGAACTGATGTTTTACCGTGGTCAACGTGTCCCATTACACATACAACGGGCGCACGCTCAACAAGCTGGCTTGCATCGTCCTCGGTATCGTCAAACAGACGCTCCTCAATGGTAACGACAACCTCCTTTGTCACCTTAACGCCAAGCTCGTCAGCGATAAGATATGCGGTATCGTAGTCAATTACCTGGTTTACTGTTGCCATAACTCCCATAAGCATAAGGCGCTTGATAACCTCGCTTGAGGTAACCTTGAGCCTTGTTGCGAGCTCGCCGACGGTGATTTCGTCGGGAACCGTGATGGAAAGCTTGGTTTTCTTTGCCTTCTCGAACGCCTCACGCTTCAATCTTTCCTGCGCCTGACGCTCTCTTTCTCTCTTGGTCTGACGGCCGCCGTTTCCGCCGCCCTCTTGGGTACGGTTGTTCTGCTTCTTAAGCTTCTGCTTACCGGGGCCGTAGTTGTCGTATGAGGTATAATCTGTATCGTCATCGTATCTTGAATGGTCGAAGCTTGCGCCTCCTCTTGTGTCAACAACACGAGTAGCGCCCGTCTTCTTCTTTACCTCAACCACAACAGGTCCGCCTTGGTTTCGGTTGCCGTTGTTGTTATTATTGTTGTTATTATTGTTGTTATTATTGTTGTTATTGTTGCCGTTGTTGCTTCTCTGTGGCTGTCTTTGTCCGTCGCCACGGTCATTTCTTTGGTTGCCCTGAGGTCTTTCGCCACGGTCGTTTCTTTGATTGCCCTGAGGTCTTTCGCCTCTGTTTTGGTTACCCTGTGGCTGTCTTTGTCCGTCGCCACGGTTGCCCTCTCCACGATTTGTTCTTGTATCGGGTGCGCCTTGTGGTCTTGGCTGACGTCTTTCCGCCTCGGCTCTTGCCTCTGCCTCAGCTCTTGCCCTTGCCTCTGCCTCGGCTCTTGCTCTTGCCTCTGCCTCAGCTCTTGCTCTTGCCTCCGCTTCAGCTCTGGCTCTTTCCTCTGCCTCGGCTCTGGCTCTTTCCTCCGCCTCGGCTCTAAGTCTTGCTTCCTCCTCAGCCCTTGCTCTTGCCTCGGCTTCAGCTCTTGCTCTTGCCTCTGCCTCGGGATCTACTCTTACCTTGCCCTGCGGAATTTTCGTTTTCTTTGCAAGATATTTCTCGATGCTTACCTGCTCGCACATAGTGGTAAGGTGGTTTGCAAGTATATTTGCAACTGCCATTTCTATTGTATCGGAGCTTGCGCCCTTTTCAATTCCGCAAAGCGCAAAAAGCTCGGGAATTTCCTTTACGTCAATTCCGAAATTCTTTGCGAAATCCTTAACCTTTATTACATTTGCCATATCAGCTACCTCGTTTCCTCGTTGATTGCTCGGTAAAGCCTTATAAGCTCGCCCGAAAAATTCTTATCCGTTATGCCGAGCGCACATACTGCGCCGCTTTTTCCTATCGCATCCGAAAGCTCGGAGGATGAGAATTTCGTCCTTATACATTCTACGCCGTAGAATTTGCATTTATCAGTAATTTTTTTCTCCGTATTGCCGGAAGCGTCGCATGCGTAAAAAACAACCTTAACTTTACCCTTTGGGAGTGATTCTGTCACCATAGGCGTACCGATTATTATTGCGCCTGCCTTTCGGCATAAGCCCAGCATTGATAAAAATCTGTTCACTCGCACAGCTCCCTTGACAGCTCGAGAAGAAGCTCCTCGCTTATTTGCGCCTCAAGATTTGTTTGAAGCCTTTTTGCCTTTACTGCCTTTTTAAGACACGCCTCGCTTTTGCAAATGTATGCGCCTCTGCCTGATTTTTTACCCGTCAGGTCAACACAGACCTCACCGTCGGGCGTGCGCACCACACGAATAAGCTCCCTTTTGGGAAACGACTGCATACAGCCAAGGCATCTTCTTTGCGGTATTTTCTTTTCCATAAGCCTTCCTCTCCTTGCTTTTTGAATTGTGCCGAAATGTAACGATTATTCGCTCTTGATATCGATCTTAAATCCTGTAAGTCTTGCCGCAAGACGAGCATTTTGTCCCTGCTTACCGATAGCAAGTGAAAGCTGATCGGGCGCAACGATTACTCTTGCATTGCGGTCGCCCTCAATCTCAACGCTGATAACCGTTGCGGGAAGGAGCGCGCTCTTAATGTACTCGTACGGATCGTCACTGTATGGAATAACGTCTATTTTTTCGCCGTTAAGCTCGGTTACAACTGCGTTAATTCTTGCACCACGGTTACCGATGCACGCACCTACTGCGTCAACCTCGGGATCTCTTGAATAAACTGCAATCTTTGTTCTTGAGCCTGCCTCACGGCAAACGCCCTTGATAATTACCGTGCCCTCTTGAATTTCGGGAACCTCTGCCTCAAAAAGACGCTTAACGAGGTCGGGGTGTAGTCTTGTAAGAGTTACAACCGGGCCCTTATCTCCCGAATTTACCTGAAGCGCATAAACCTTGATTCTGTCGTCAACGCAAAGAACCTCGCCGGGAATCTGCTCGCTCTTAAGAAGAACTGCCTGTGAGATGCCCGTATCAACAACAACGTTGCCCGTTGTGTCCTCAACTCTTACGACGATAGCGGACATGATCTCGCCCTTCTTCTCCTCGTACTCTCTTACCTGTCTTAGCTTTTCAAACTCTCTTATTGCTTGGATTATAACCTGCTTTGCATTCTGTGCGCTCAAGCGGCGGAATGCCTTTGTCTGAAGCTCATACTCATAATCGGAGCCGATGCTGCGCTTTCTCGAACGGGTTTTGTGCTTGATGCCCGCAGCCTTTCTCTTAATTTCAAGCTCCTCGATTTGATCTCTTGTGATTTCCGTTGCGGGATCCTCTACCACTGCAACAATCTTATACTTACGGTAAACCTTAATGTCTCTCTTTTCCGTGTCGATTACTACTGTAATCTCGCCTGCGCCGAGCTCTCTTTTGCAAGCCGCCGCAAGAGCCGCCCTTACCTTTTCAATCATGTACTCCTTCGGAATATGTCTTTCCGTTTCGAGAAGCTCCAAAGCGTCAAAAAATTCGTTGTTCATTTTTTATCTCCTTTTTAAAATTCAAAATATACGTGTAGCTTTGCTATTGATTTTCTTGGGATTTCGATTTCGCTCTCTGCACCGATTACGATTTTTTCGCTATCGTAGCTCAAAAGCTCTCCAACTATTGCCTTTTGACCGTCGATTGGCGCATAAAGCTTGGCAATTACAACCTCGCCCTTGCATTTTTCCAAGTGAAAATCCGTCCTTATCACTCTTTCAAGTCCCGGTGAGGAAACGTCAAGGTGATATTCGTCGGGGATCGGATCTGCCTCGTCAAGCGGAGCATCCAATGCTCTTGACATTTTTTCGCAGTCCTCGATGCCTATGCCGTTTTCGCTGTCAATGGTTATTGTCAGGTGGTATTCTGCGCCGATCTTCTCATATTCCACATCCCATATCGTGTAGCCGAGCTCCTCGGCGATTGGGGTAGCGATAGCGGTAACCTCACTGACTATGCTCTTTGATGATTTCATTTTTTCACCTCCGTAAAAGCAATAATTCGTAAAATAAAATCTGCGAAGAGGGGACTCCGCAGATAGTAAAATTACTATTATCGTGGTCATTATAACACACCGATTTCAAAATTGCAAGAGTTTTTTTACTTTTTTTGAAAAAATATAATATATATAGTTTACAAACACAAATATTTGTGCTACAATAGGTTGAACATAAGCCTTATGACCAAGGAAAGGGGTTTTTATGAAGGATAAAATCAATTCTGCCATTATTTCCGTTTTGTGCGCAGCAGCATTCTTCGGAGTTTACTTTGCGGCTCAATTCGTTGCAAGCCTAGTATTCGCATTCGTTTTTGGATTTGTTGCGGCGATGAACGGCATTACCGATCCCAATGCGATAACCGATGCAGTTCTTTCTCGCACAATGGAGCTGACCATAATATCAAACGTGATTGCAATCGTAGGCTGTATTCTGCTTTTGCCACTGTTCAGGCGTGACCGTGACGATTTGGCAGACCGTCTTGACTTCCGCATTGACTTTCAGCCACCGTGGCAGGTTATCGGATTTTCGCTTGCCCTGGGTGTTTTCGGACAGCTTGCAATCTCGCTTTTCTTGAACCTTATTCCGTTCCCGCAATCCTGGATTGATATGCAAATGGAAAGCGCCGCCGTCATTTTAGATAGCCCGCTTCTCATTCAAATTATAGGTGTTTCTATTATGGCTCCTCTTGCAGAGGAGATTATCTTCAGATGCTGTATTCAAGGTACGCTCAAGCAGGGCATTGGCTCTTGGGCGGCAATCATTGTTACCTCCGTTGTTTTCGGCGCTATGCACGGCACTCCGATATCGTTTATTTACGCAACTGCGCTCGGTATTTTGATGGGCTGGCTCTATGATGCCTTCAACTCCATCATTCCGTCGATGGCATTCCACTTTGCGTTCAACACGCTTTCGCTTATAATAGACGAGCAAACGCCCTTTTTCCTGTATATAATTTCCGTTGCAATTTTCGTGGCTTGCCTTGTTTTTCTCATAGCGCTTGCCCGCAAGAATAAAGACACATTTTACTTTGACTAAGGAGATTTGATATGAAGCTTTACAACACATTATCGAGAACAGTTGAGGAATTTATTCCTCGTGAGAGCGGAAAGGTCAAGATGTACACCTGTGGCCCTACCGTATATCATTTTGCCCACATCGGCAATCTTCGCACCTATATGATGGAGGATATGCTTGAGAAGGCGCTTCGCTACTCGGGCTACGATGTGCTCAGGGTTATGAACATCACCGACGTAGGTCACCTTTCAAGCGATGGTGACACGGGCGAGGACAAGATGCTCTCCGGCGCTAAGCGTGAAAAGAAAACCGTGCTTGAAATCGCAGAATTTTACAAAAAGGCATTCTTTGACGATTGCGAAAAGCTCAACATCAAGATGCCCGATGTTATCGAGCCCGCAACTCAATGTATTCCCGAATTCATAAAGACCATTGAGGGACTTATCGAAAAGGGATTTGCCTATATCGCAGACGGAAACGTATATTTTGACACATCTAAGGTTGAGGATTACAATGCCCTTACAGGTCACTCAAGCGACGAGCTTATGGTTGGTGTTCGTGATGACGTTACCGAGGACACAAGCAAGAAAAACAAGAGCGATTTCGTGCTTTGGTTTACAAAGTCCAAATTTGACGATCAGGAGCTTAAGTGGGATAGCCCTTGGGGCATCGGCTACCCAGGCTGGCATATCGAATGCTCGTGCATCAGCATGAAGCATTGCGGAGAGTATCTTGATATTCACTGTGGAGGCGTTGATAACATATTCCCTCACCACACAAACGAAATCGCACAGAGTGAGGCGTATCTCGGTCACAAGTGGTGCAATTATTGGTTCCACGTTCACCACCTCAATGACGAAACGGGTAAAATGTCAAAGTCGAAGGGCGAATTTTTGACCGTTTCCCTGCTTGAGAGCAAGGGCTACGATCCCCTCGCTTACCGTTTCTTCTGCTTGCAATCGCATTACAGAAAGCCGCTTGTTTTCTCGTATGAGGCGCTTGATCAGGCAAAGGCAACCTTTACCAAGCTTTTGAACAGAATTGCCCGTCTTGACCGTAACGGTGAGGCTGATGCCTCGTTCGTTGAAGCGAACAGAGAGCGTTTTCTCGGCGCTATCGGCAACGATTTGAACACTGCTCTTGCCATAACTAACATTTACGATATTTTGAAGGCCGATGTAAGCGATGCGACAAAGCTTGCCGCCTTGCGTGACATTGACACGGTGCTTAGCCTTAATCTTGTAAGAGATGAGGCGGAGCAGGCTCCGACGGAAAAGAGTGCGCTCGAGCTTGAAATCGAGGCTCTTATCGCCGAGCGCGCCGAGGCTAAAAAGGCAAGGAACTTCGCCCGTGCCGACCAGATAAGAGATGAGCTTAAGGCTCGTGGAATAACGTTGGTTGACACTCGTGAGGGTACTACCTACAAATTTGACTGATAATTCTTTGGTCGGCGTTTAGCCGACCAAAGCTATGAAAAGGAGCATTTATGCCTAACAACTGCGAAAGCTGTGAGCATTTCGACTACGACGACGAAATAGGCGACTATGTATGCACAGTTGACCTTGACGAGGACGAATATCTTGACTATTTGACCAAGAAAAACAGCTCTTGTCCTTACTACAAATTCTACGACGAATACAAATCCGTTCAAAAGCAAAATTAGCACGGATAAGCATCCGAGGCAGTCGAGAGCCTCGACACGCAACCTCCGCTTTCGTTTAGTCTTGATTTAACAATCAGCCACGAAGCAGTCGAGAGCCTCGACACGCAACCTCCGCTTTCGTTTAGTCTTGATTTAACAATCAGCCACGAAGCTATTTCATTCCGCACTCCGCACTCCGCATTCCGCACTCCGCATTCCGCACTCCGCACTCCGCACTCCGCATTCCGCATTCCGCATTCCGCACTCATTAGGGGGTATTATGAGCTTTGATTTTAAAAACAAAATAATATGCGCTCCTATGGCGGGAGTCAGTGACCACGCCTTCAGGGTTGTGGCACGAGAGCTTGGCGCTGACCTTTGCGTAAGCGAGATGATAAGCTCCGTCGCCATGCACTACGAGGACAAAAAGACGGGAGCGCTTGCCGAGATTTGCGACGACGACACGCCACTTTCGCTTCAAATCTTCGGTCACGAGCCGGAGATTATGAAAAAGAGCGCATATCTGCTCTCTACGGGCACGTACAAGCACGCAAAAAACGCACGCATACCCGCTTTTATCGACATCAACATGGGTTGTCCCGTGAAAAAAATAGTCACAGCGGGCGACGGAAGCGCTCTTATGAAAAATCCTTCTCTTTGCTACGATATAATCCGTGCCTGCGTTGAGGGCTCTGCCGTTGACGTTACGGTAAAAATCCGCGCGGGCTGGGACAGCTCGTCTGTAAATTGCGTTGAAATTGCGAAATTGGCCGAGCAGGCAGGCGCACGTGCTATAACGGTACATGCGCGCACTCGCTCTCAAATGTATGAGGGCAAGGCGGATTGGGAAATAATAAGGGCAACGAAGGCCGCCGTTAATATTCCCGTAATCGGAAACGGAGATATTTTCTTGCCGGAGGATGCGCTCAGAATGATTGAGCTGACGGGCTGCGATGCCGTTATGATTGGCCGTGGCGCTATGGGTAATCCGTTTATTTTCGAGCAAATCCGAGCTTTGCTTAACGGCGAGAGCTACTCCCTGCCGAGCGTCGAGCGCCGCATTGAATATGCAAGGCGTCAGCTTAGTATGATGGTTGACGAAAAGGGCGAAAAAATCGGCGTATGCGAGGCGAGAAAGCATCTTGCGTGGTACACAAAGGGTATGAAATTTTCGTCGGGCGCACGTGCTATGATAAACACGGTCAGCACCCTTGATGATATAAACAGAGTTCTTGATTATCTGCTATCGAACGCAGATTCGGATTAGGAGATTTAAAATGAAAAGAAAATTTTTATCGGCAGGGCTTTGTCTTATCGCCGCTGTCGTTTGGGGCTCTGCCTTTAAGGTGCAGGAGATTGCCTCCACCAACGCAGACAAAATCGACGCCTTCTTCTTCGGCGGGCTTCGTTGGCTTCTCGGCGGTCTTGCCCTCGTTCCCCTTTGCTTCATTTTTGAAAAGGAAAGGGAGCTTACTCCCGAGTTAAAGCAAAAAAAGCACAAGGCATCGCTTTTCTTCGGAGCTTTGACGGGTACTATCCTGTTTGTCGCCTCGGCGCTTCAGCAGTTCGGTATTCAAATGACCGGTGAAAGCGGTAAGGCGGGCTTTATCACGGGTATGTATTTGATTTTCGTGCCTATTGCGTCATTTATATTCTTTAAGCAGAAAATTTCGCCTCTCGTTTGGGGGGCTGTGTGCTTCTCCTTTGTAGGTCTTTATTTTCTTTGCCTCAACGGCGGAAAATTCACGCTCCAGCCGGGAGATATTCTCATATTCCTTTGCGCCTTCTTCTTTACGGCGCACATAATTGCCATTGACACGTTCCTCGGCAGAGTAAGCACCCTTCGCTACTCCGCCATTCAGTTTCTCACGGTTGGCGTTTTAAACCTCGTTGTCGGCCTGTTCTTCGGTCATATCAGCTGGGAGGGCTTCGTTGCCGTTTTGTTCCCAATCGCTTACTGCGGAATTATGTCAACGGGTATTGCCTACACCTGCCAGATTATCGGTCAGAAGTTTACTCCCCCGACGATTGCGGCGCTTTTGTTCTCAACCGAGGGACTGTTCTCCGTTGTCTTTGAGAGCATAATCGAAAAAACCGTGCCATCAAGCTCTATGCTAATCGGCTGTGCACTTATGTTTATCGGTATTATTCTCTCCCAGCTCCCGAGCGACTTGTTCTCCAAAAACAAAAAATCCGTGCCCGTAAGCGAGCACGATATAGATTAGACAGTATTGCGTGACTGATGTATTCCAAATAAAAATCCTCGACTGTGCGTCGAGGATTTTTTGAATTAGATATCCATTTCGTTGAGCAAAGCCTTAAGGTTTTTGATTTCCTCTTCGGTGAGAGTAATACCCTTACCAAGCTTTTCGTGACCTTCTTGCCAAACACGAATGTCATATACAGGCTCTCTGTCATTCCAACTAATAAGGTTGACTTCCTTTACCCATCCGTTGTTGCTATCGGACACTGTACCGAAATTTTTAACAATGTCAAACTTGAATTCAGCCATTTTGCAGTAAAACCTCCTGTTAGAATTTCGAAAAACCTGCCCATTTGGCAAATTTTCCTTATATGAGTCCATTCTAACACACTTTTTTTGTAATTGCAATATATATTTTACATTTTTATAATATATTTTTAAAAAATATTTAAAAATTATATATTTTTGCGTATTTTTTAAGATTTTAAGGCAAAATCCAACACGTGTCGTGGAAATGACGCATATCAATACCCAAGAGACTCGTTTACCAAAATCAGTTTGATTCTGTCGGGAATTGCCGAATATCTGGTAATAACCGTGTGGGAGCATATTGTTTGAGACGGTATGTAGCAGCTCGCACAGGTGCCTGTTTTCGCACACGGGGTTGCCTTTTTTAGCCTTTGGGCATTCTTCACGCAGGCGATTTTCTTTACTCTTTTATAGGCGCTCTCTATATCGGGGGTGATTTTATTTACTCCGACAACGACAATTACTGTTTCGGGGCCGTAAATAAGAGCCGCCAAGCGATTTCCGTTTCCGTCTATGTTGACAAGCTCTGCGCCCTCGGTGACGGCATTAGCGCTCATCAAAAATACGTCGCTTAATAGCGCACGTCTTTTGCCCTCTGCCTGCTCCTCGGGTGGCAAGGTGTAAGGGTTAAAGGCATTATATCGCTCGCCGACGGCCGATCGTATTCCGCACTCGTCAAGTGTGACGGAGCCACCCCACGAGATTAGCATCTCTTTCGGAGATTTTCGACACATCAGGCGCTTTTTTTCTATAATTTCGAGCACAAGCTCCCTTGCCCTTTCCTTATTTTCGGCAAAAAACGGCTCGATTTGCTCTGCTCTGAGCTTGGAAAACAGCTTTTCTATATCCATTTAAACCTCCAAAATCAAAGGAAGAATTTCTTTTTGAGTGATTGGCGAAGCGGCTTGCAAATCGCTATTATGATAAGCATAATTCCGATAAGAGCAAGCGACACAAGCGGGTAGATGCTCCACACGAATTTGAGCGCTCCGTCGAAAACGGTGCTTATCAGCGCCTCGAGAAGAATGGTAAATGCTCCAACGGCAATAAACGTGCCGCCATAGATATAAAGCGCTCCACGCCTTACGTATCTTTTGAGAGCTACCACAGAGGTGGTGATTATTGCTACTGCTCCCACCACGGGCAGAGCAAATGACAAAAACCAGCCGCCCTGTATCATAAAATCAATGTAAAACAGGTACAAAAGCACTCCCGCAAAATCGCAGGGAACAAAAATCACGGGATTGGGGTGTCTGAACCAAAACGGCAGAGCGACTATGACATAGATAAGCGCAAGCGCACCCGACGCATAGCCTGACCACACGATTTTTGAGTTGATTGACAAATCACACACAAGGCACAGAATGAACGGGATTGAGAAAATCATGGTTATTATGAACATAAGTCCCTTTAGGTCGAATTTGTCGGGGGGTGTGTTGCTTTTTGGGTAGGTTTCCTCTCCATCCTCCAAAAAATCGGGGTGGTAAACCTGCGTTTCGCATATCGGGCATTTCTTTTGCCCCTTTGATAGTTCAACGCCACATTTTATACAATACATATTCTCTCCTTGGCGGATATTAGCCCGCCGATTTTTATTTTTGTGTTGGAAGCATCGGGCTTACTTGCGCATATTGCTTTCGGCGCACGGGCGAAGCCCCTCGCTTCTCAGCACCTCCCAGAGCGCTCTTTCGAGAAACGGCTCCTTGATGTTTCTTATGATATTCAGGTATGCCTTGCCGTCATAGGTGATAAGTCCCGTGTTGTACGGGGCAAAGGATTGAACTCCAAGCACGAAGTCCATTCTCTTGACGTGTCGAGCCATTGCGTCGGGCAGATTTACCACGCCGAGATTTGACATTGTGAAGCACGAGGTTTTCTCGCCTACGGCATTGAAAATAAGCTTCATAACTATATTTTTCAAGAACAGCGGAGCAAGCTTTAGTATCATTGTCTTTTCGCTTTGAACGTTGGTTGAAATTCGAGAGCTGAGCTGCTTCTCGGTTATCATAAGCCCCATTTGGCTTGAAAACGCCTTACAAAGCTCTGCTATGTCATACTCTCCCAATCTCGGATCAATGCCCGGAGAAACGTAAAATACAAAGTTTCTGAGCGTTTTTGAGTTGTAGATTTTTCTCAAATTTATCGGCACGAGTATCTTGATAGGTCTTCTTCGCCTTGGATTTTTGACCATTTCCTGCTGTAACCCAAGACACGCCTTCGCCAAAAGCGCCGACAAATAGGTCGTAACCGTAACGCCGTAGCTTCTCGCCTTGATATAAAGCTCGGAGCTATCGAAGATGAGGGTGGTGTTTGTCCTGAATCCGTCGTTTTCGGGTGTTCCCGTGAGCTTAAAGGCTGTGCTGTCGCTTCGCTTGGCGTGCACAGGGCTGTCTATTTTCAAAAATGAGTCCTCAAGCTCCTCACTGCTCGGCTCCTCAAGACAGTCAAGTATTCCGTCGCCTGCGGGAATACCTATGCCGTACTTGATTTTGAGGTATTCGGCAACAAGAGTTTTGAGGAATATAAGTCCGCCGTTGCCATCTGTCAGTGCGTGGAAGAATTCTACGGCTATTCTCTTTTCATAAACTATTACTCTAAAGGCGCACTTTCTTATGTCATCAAATGCCATTCGAGAAAGCGGGTATGATTTTTCATCCATTATTTCGGGAGCCTTGGGAACCTGCTCAATGTAGTACCAGAACATTCCTGTTTTGAGCCGTACGGCAATGGAGGGGAAGCGACGTGCCACGATATCGAGCGCTATTTTCAAGCACTCTCTGTCGACTTCCTCGTCGAGAGTCATGCTGAGTCTGAATACGTTGCTCCAATTTCTGCGTCTTGCGGCGGGGTAAATCTTCGCCGAATTGTCAAGAGCGAACCATTTGAGCTTTTTCGTGTACGGGGCGGTAACTCTCAGGAATGCCGCTATGATTTTTTCTGTTTTTTCGTTTTCCTTTATTGCGTAGAGTGGGTATGCGTGCCACATTTTTTCCCCTATGACGAGCTTACTTCTCACTCCGCACGAAAGCAGCCTTTCGTGAAGCCTTGTCGCATCGTCAAGCATTATTTCGTCGCCACCGACAAATATGAGTGACGGGGGCATTCCCTCGAGGTCTGCAAACAAGGGCGATGCCAAGGGATTTGCCTTTGCCAACCTGTCCGCCTCCTCGTCGTCAACCGAGAGGGGTAGGATTTTGCCGTCGCTTTCGGTCGAGCCGTGTATATAGCAATCCGCAAAGCATTTAAGACGCTCACGGGTTATTGACGGATCTCTTTTTTTGTTTGCTTCATAGCTGTTGCCCGAAAGGGTAAGATCGCTCCACGGGGAGATTGAAATGACTCCCGCAGGCATCGGCTCGCCCTTAGCCTTCAGAGTAAGACAAAGCGAGAAGCAAAGTCCCCCGCCGGCACTCTCTCCGCAGATAATTATCTCGCTTGGGGTGTGTCCCTGCGACAAAACGAATTTGTATGCCTCGTATGCGTCGTCCACGGCACACGGGAACTTATGCTCGGGAGCAAGTCTGTATGCAACGGCGTAGGTTTTACATCCGTATTTACTTGCAAGCGTGGTAGCGTAGCCCCTTGCGTAATTGATATCTCCGCAGGTGAAGCCGCCACCGTGAAGATACAAAATCACATTGTCGGCAAGAATATCCTTCGGCGTGATTTCAACCATATCAAGCTCGCCCAGCTTAAATTGCGTGTATTCGGTTTTTTTAGCATTAGCGCTCGATATGATTTTTCCGATTCGCTCCTGCCACTTTCTCATTCTTTCGAGTGAGAAGCCGTTTGCAACGGAATTTATCATAGCAAGCTGTGTTCTCATAAACTTTGCCGATAGCTTCATTCTTTTCCTCCTCTGTAATTTTTGGCATACCGATGATATCGGCTCGCCCTACAATATTATTTTAACACATATGCGCAAAATAATCAACAATTATTTATATATGCAAAAAAGACGGTTAGAGTCCGTCTTGCTTTGCTTGCAATTCGCCATTTTCTGTACTCTGTCACACAACTGAAGCAATGCTCATTTATTCATATAAAGCTCGAGAAAAAGCAGAAAAGCTCTCTTGCTATGCCATTCAAATTGCAAAAAGTCCGCTTGTCAGGCGGGATTTCGCTTATATTATTATTTGTTCATATATTTATACGAATGGCAAAAAAACAAAAACGAGCTTGATTTCAAGCTCGTTTGTTTTTGTAAAACACTTGTAGTCATTTCGAGCGTTTAGCAAAGCGCACTGCAGCATACAGACGAGGGCTATCTGATTGATAGTCGAGATTGTCTGCGAGCAGGGCACAGCTATAAACGTTCGAGAATTTGGTTACGGTCATACGGCGTAACCTGATATACATAATAATTAAGCCAATTTGAGTAGATTATATTTGCTGTTGAGAACCAATTCGGGATTACCAAGGTATTTGCGGCGTTGCGGAAGTAGTTCTTCGGTGGCTCGATTGGGAGTCCCTTAAGAACATCTCTTTCGTACTCGCCTCTCAGGGTGTCTCTGTCATATTCCATATGCCCCATAAAGTAGAACTGACGTCCGTCACGAGAGCGAGCCATTGACACGCCGACCTCGTCGCTTCCCGCCAAAATTACGATATCATCGCCCGCCTTTTCAAATTCCTCGCTCGGAACTGTGGTGTGGCGAGAGTGAGGCATATAAAATTCCTCGTCGGTGCCCTTCAGGATTGGATCAAAAAGAACGTATTTTCTGTGCGGGAACACACCGAAAAGCTTCTTTTCAAGGGGCGCCTTGTTCATTCCGTAATAGTAATGAAGCGCCGCCTGCGCTCCCCAGCAAATGAAAATCGTGCTTTGAACGTTTGTTTTGGCGAAGTCGAGAATTTCGGTCAGCTCCTTCCAATACTTGACGTCCTCAAATTCCATTTGCTCAACGGGCGCACCCGTAATTATCATACCGTCAAAGCGCTCGTTTTTAACCTCGCTGAAGGTCTTATAAAAGCGTTGAAGATGCGCAAGAGGTGTGTTTTTTCCGATATAGGTTTCGGTGCCGATAAGAGTTATCTTGATTTGAAGCGGAGAGTTTGAAAGAAGCCTTATAAGCTGTGTTTCCGTTTCAATTTTAGTCGGCATAAGATTTAAAATTGCAATTTCAATAGGACGAATGTCCTGCGATGCGGCCCTTTCGTGATTCATAACGAAAATGTTCTCCGAGCTGAGCGTGCTATATGCAGGTATGTCCTTTGGAATAATAATTGGCATTCAAATATCTCCTTTCAAAGATTATTCTAATCAGCCATCAGCGCTTAAAGGCTTGCAAGCGCCTGCTCAATGTCTGCAATTATATCGTCTGCGTTTTCAATTCCCACGCTAAGACGAATAAGGTTGTCGGCAATTCCGATTGCCTCGAGGTCTGCGCTTGAGAGCTGACGGTGGGTAGTTGATGCGGGGTGAAGAACGCACGAGCGAGCATCTGCTACGTGTGTTACTATCTTTAGCATTTTGAGATTTTCCATAAACTGAGCCGCCTTAGCGCTTCCGCCCTTTACGCCGAACGCCATCATTCCGCCCATACCGTTTGGCATATATTTCTTGGCAAGCTCAAAATACTTGTCATTTTCAAGTGACGGATGCTTTACCCATTCAACCTTTTCATGCTCGGAGAGGAATTTTGCGACCTTTGCGGCATTTTGGCAATGTCTTTCCATACGGAGTGCAAGCGTTTCCATTCCGAGATTGGTCAAAAATGCGTTTTGAGGGCTCATAATCGCACCGAGGTCACGCATCATTTGAACTCTACACTTAACACCGAAGGCGGTGTTGCCGAGCGTTGAATAAACAAGACCGTGGTAGCTTTCGTCAGGCACTAAAAATTCCTGATATCTGTCGGTTGCGCTGAAATCGAAGTTTCCGCCGTCGATAATGCATCCGCCGAGCGCTACTGCGTGTCCGTCAAGATATTTTGACGATGAATAAAGAACGATATTTGCGCCAAAATCAAGAGGTCTGCAAAGAACGGGAGTAACAAGAGTGTTATCAACCATAAACAGAACCTTGTGACGCTTTGCTACGCTTGCGATTTTATCAAAATCAAGCACAACAATGGTCGGATTTGCAAGAGTTTCCGCAAAAATAACCTTTGTTTTATCGTCAACAAGAGCATCTATTTGCTCCTCGCTGTCGTCAAGGTCAAAGAAGCGACATTCAATTCCGTACTTTTTAAGAGTAATTGAGAAAAGATTATATGTTCCGCCATAAATTGCCTTTGCGGAAACGATGTTATCACCTGCGTTACAAACATTGAGAATAGCGAGAAGTGTTGCGCTCATTCCCGATGCGCAGGCAATTCCGCACGTGCCGCCGTCAAGGGCGCAAAGCTTATTTTCAAATGCGGAAACGGTTGGGTTTGCAAGACGGGTGTAGAAATAGCCGTCTGCCTTCAAGTCAAACAGGTCTGCCAAGCCCGATGCCGTGTCATACGCATAGGTCGTGCTTTGCACGATCGGCACAACTCTCGGCTCGCCATTCTTTGGCTCATAGCCCGCTTGCACGCATAATGTATCGAGATTTGCCATAATATACCTCACAGAACACGGAATAAGGAATGTGGAATAGTATCACGTTTCCCACAATCCGTAGCCGTATTCCTTCTTGTTTTATTTTTAAAGAATTATCAGTTTCTGAGTGAATGTATCGGCGCAGGAATTCGTCCGCCACGGGCAATAAACTCCTCGCTTGAATACTTGCTTAGCGGCATAATCGGCGCATGACCGAGAAGTCCGCCAAACTCTACGCTTTCGCCTACGCCCTTGCCTATTACGGGGATAAGACGAACTGCTGTGGTTTTATTATTGATTACGCCGATTGCAATTTCGTCGGCGATAATTCCGCTAAGGGTTGATGCACTTGTATCGCCCGGAACCGCTATCATATCAAGTCCTACCGAGCAAACGGCGGTCATTGCCTCAAGCTTTTCTATGGTGAGCGCTCCACACTCCGCTGCACTTATCATTCCTGCATCCTCGGACACGGGAATAAATGCGCCACTAAGGCCGCCTACGTGGCTTGATGCCATAACTCCGCCCTTCTTTACTGCGTCGTTGAGCATTGCAAGAGCCGCCGTTGTGCCGTGTGTTCCGCACTTTTCAAGTCCCATATTTTCAAGAATATGAGCAACGCTATCTCCAACTGCGGGAGTTGGCGCAAGTGACAAATCTATAATTCCGTACGGCGTATTAAGGCGCTTTGATGCCTCGTATGCGATAAGCTGACCGACTCTTGTAATCTTAAAGGCCGTCTTTTTGATTACGTCGGCAAGATGTGAGAAGTCGCAAAATCCCTCTCTTTTGATAGCCGATGCAACAACTCCCGGGCCACTAACACCGACATTGATTACGGTGTCGCTCTCGCCCATTCCGTGCATAGCTCCCGCCATAAACGGATTGTCCTCGGGAATGTTTGCAAAAATAACGAGCTTAGCACAGCCAATAGAGTCCTCATCCTTGGTGAGAATTGCGGTTTGACGCATAATCTCGCCCATTCGCTTGACGGCATCCATATTGATGCCTGCCTTCGTTGATGCCACGTTTACACTGGAGCAAACCTTGGTTGTGGTACAGAGCGCCTCGGGAATTGCCTCGATAAGATTTGCAGCTCCTCTTGTCATTCCCTTTTGAACGAGCGCGCCGAAGCCGCCGATAAAGTTAATTCCAAGCTCATTTGCGGCTCTTTCAAGCACACCTGCCAAGCGCACATACTCCTCAGGACCAAAATCCGCACCGACAAGAGAGATTGGCGTTACGCTTACTCGCTTGTTTATGATTGGAATACCATAGGTATGCTCAAGGTCAATGGCCGTCTTTACCAAATCCTTGGCGCTTTTTGTTATTTTGTCGTAAATTTTTGTTTCAAGACGTTGTCTGTCGTCACTTATGCAGTCAAGAAGCGAAATACCCATAGTTATCGTACGGATATCAAGATTCTCCTGCCTTATCATATTTATAGTTTCGAGAATGTCGTTAGTATTAAGCATTTTTTAACCTCATATGCGATGCATCGTGTTGAAAATGTCCTCGTGCATTACACGAATATCAAGGTTCTTTTGCGCTCCGACAACCTCAAGCTCCTTTTGGAAGCTCATAAAGGTGGATGACATATTGTCAATCTCCACGAGCATTATCATTGCAAAGTAATCTTGAATTACACTTTGTGTAATATCTACGATATTAACTCCATACTTTGCGCATTCTGCGCTGACAGTGGCAATAATGCCTACACTGTCCTTTCCAATTACTGTAATTACTGCTTTCATTTTAACTCCTTTTGTACTTTTTTCTTTAAGAGAAGAAAAAAGCTACCAAAAAAGAAACTGTCAAGAGCCAGATCAATGCTCGGAAGCTACCCGTTTGAACTGCGATTTCGGGCATTCAGGCGGCGAAAGACAAGGCTCTGCTTTTTCTGCGGACGATGGCTATCTTGCGATAGTCGAGGTCGCAGGAAAAGGTAGTAACACAGGATTTCGCCAGCATCAATGCTCGAAAATTAGCCGTTTGGGTGGATAGGAGCAAGTTGTTCAAGGCGCACCGCACATTACGGGCGATGATGTACATAAGCGTACATCGAGGTCGTAATGCAGGAGCAACGCAGAAGAACGACGCTCATTAGCCGCCCGCTTGGCGGATAAGAGCCAAGCTAGGCTAGGCGCACCGCAGCTAACAGACGAAGGCTATCAGGTAGATAGTCGAGGTTGTTAGCGAGGAGCAACAACGCATAGCGACGGCTATTAGCCGCCAAGATATGCTTTTTTGATGTCTTCGGACGCAAGTAGCTCCTCCCCCGTGCCCGAAAGAACGATTTTTCCGTTCTCCAAAACATAGGCTCTGTCGCTTATTGCGAGGGATTTGTTTGCATTTTGCTCAACTAAAAGAATGGTTGTGCCTCTTTCGTGGAAGTGCTTGATGATGTCAAACACCTGGTCAACGAGGAGGGGAGAAAGTCCCATTGATGGCTCGTCAAGCATAAGAAGGTCGGGGCGCGACATCATTGCTCTACCCATAGCGAGCATTTGCTGCTCACCGCCTGAGAGAGTACCCGCAACCTGATTTCTTCTTTCCTGAAGGCGTGGGAATATTTTGTAAATTTCCTCAAGGTCATTTTTGATTTGCGCCTTATCGGTTTTGGTGAATGCGCCCATCAAAAGATTTTCATAAACTGTAAGCTCCGAGAAAACACGTCTGCCCTCGGGAACCTGTGTCATACCAAGCCTTACAATCTTGTGTGCAGGCATATTGGTAATGACCTGACCATTATAGATAACCTCGCCGGCACGAGCGTGGATAAGTCCCATTATGCTCTGCATTGTGGTGGTCTTTCCTGCGCCGTTTGCGCCGATAAGCGTTACGATTTCACCCTTGTTTACCTCAAAGGAAATACCCTTTATGGCTTGAATTACGCCATAGTAAACTTCAAGATTTTTTACCTCTAAAAGTGCCATATTTCCTCCTTAGTTTCCTATATAAGCCTTAATTACGTCGGGGTGATTGAGCGCCTCCTGGGCTGTGCCCTCGGTGAGCGCAGTGCCGAAGTTGAGAACTGTTACTCTGTCGCAAAGTCCCGATACGAACTTAAGGTCGTGCTCGATAAGAAGCACGGTCATATCGAATTTGTCACGAATAAGACGGATTGTGTCCATCAAATCCGCTGTTTCATTTGGGTTCATTCCCGCCGCAGGCTCGTCAAGGAGCAACAGGCGTGGATTTGTAGCAAGCGCTCTTGCAATCTCGAGCTTTCTCTGCTTTCCGTACGGAAGGTTGCAGGCGAGGTTGTTTCTGTCCTCGAGCAGACCGAAGATTTCAAGAAGCTCCTTAGCTCTTGCTCTCATTTTCTTTTCTACCTCAAAATGTCTTGGAAGGCGGAAAAGGCTCTCAAAGAGTGAGCATTTATACTCGGGCTGATTTGCAAGTCCGACCATTACGTTTCTTACAACCGTCATATTGTTGAAAAGACGAATGTTTTGGAAGGTTCTTGCAATTCCCTTGTGATTGATTTTATCCTGCGGCAAGCCCTTAAGCTCCTCACCGTTCAGGTAAAATGTGCCCTCTGTCGGCTGATAAACGCCTGTAAGAAGGTTGAATATTGTGGTTTTACCCGCACCGTTAGGGCCGATAAGACCGTAGATTTCGTTCTTTTTAATCTTGAGATTAACGTTTTGCGCCGCCTTAAGACCTCCGAAGGAAATTCCGAGATTTCTCGTTTCAAGCACAAATTCGCTATCTATCTTTTCTCTTTTGAGAGTCTTTTTGAGGATTTTTGTATTAACAAAGCTCTTTACAGAATCAATGAATTTTGCCATTACTTGTTTCCTCCTCTCTCGCCGATGTCAGCGCTATTGTCACCCGTTGTATCAATTACGATATCGGTTGAAAGCACCTCGTCCATCGAAATCTTGGTAGGAACAACGTCCCATCTTGCCGCATCGTCACGAACTCTTGACGGATCGTTTTTCGGCTTGAAGATTTTTTGCATAAGGTTTCTGAGATTATACTTTTCACGGAAGCTCTTGAGTGCAGGTGCGTTATTATAGATAACAAGGAGAATAAGAATAAGTGCGTAGAATAGATTTTGAAGCACAGCAAGCTCTCCTGTGAGAATAAGTGGAAGCTTTGTGTTAAGATATGTGATAAGGGCCGCCGCAATAATTGAGCCATTGATGCTACCCATACCGCCAAGAACTACCATTACGAGAATTTCGATTGAGTAGTTGTAACCGAACTTGCTCGGTTGAAGGTTAAAGTTAGCGTAGCTGTAAAGCACACCTGCTATACCTGCAAATGCAGATGAGATTGTAAATACGGTGAGCTTATACTTTGTAACATTTATTCCTGTTGCCTTTGCGGCAATTTCATTGTCACGAATTGCAGTAATTGCACGTCCATGCTTACTCCTTAAGAGGTTTTGAACTATCGCAATCGTTGCCAAAACGAGCGCAAGACCGATAATGAACAGATATTTTCTGTCAAATCTCGGGGTTGCCATTCCTTGTGCGCCACCAAACGCCTTTGCGTTGGTGAAAATAACTCTTACGATTTCGCCGAAGGCGAGGGTTACGATTGCAAGGTAGTCACCCTTAAGACGAAGTGCCGGCAAGCCGATAATAAATCCGCAAAGACCTGCACAAGCCGCACCAACGACGAGCGCAAGAAGGAAAACGAAGAAGTTGCTATCATTTTGTGAGCCGCCGAGCGCCTCAACGATAATTTGTGAGATTTTTCCGCCAAAATATGCACCAACGCACATAAATGCTGCGTGACCGAGCGAAAGCTCTCCAAGGAAGCCGACCACAAGACCGAGAGATACGGCAAGAATGATGCTTATCGCAACCTTTTCAAGAAGATAAGCGGTTGATGCGGAAAGAGAGCCGCCCTGCACACCGCAGATTACCATTACCAAGCCGATTATAACGAAGCTCAAGTAACGCTTTGCAAATTTCATCATACCTTCTCCCTCCTTTTCTTGCCAAGGAAGCCGGTAGGCTTAACAAGCAAAATTACGATAAGTATTGCAAACTCGATAGCATCTGTGTAAGGTGCAATAAATGATACGGAGTTAGCAAATACCTCAACAACGCCGAGCAAAATACCGCCAAGCATAGCACCCGGGATTGAGCCGATTCCGCCAATAACAGCAGCAGAAAACGCCTTTATTCCGGGGAGCGAGCCAAAGGTGCTGTAAATACTCGGTGAACGCATCAGATAGAAGGTTCCTGCAAGCGCTGCAAGAGCCGAGCCGATTGCGAAGGTAATCATAATTATACGGTTTACATTGATGCCCATAAGCTGAGCTGCGCCCTTGTCCTCGGAAACGGCAATCATAGCACGGCCTGTCTTTGTGTACTTTACAAAGAGGTTGAGGGCAAGCATTACTACTACGCAAGAAACAAGCGTTACGATTGTGGAAACGCTTATCTTGAGTGAGCCGATGTTGAAGCTGCCAAGGTCAAGTCCTGTTACCATTTTTGTACCCGAGCCGAAAAACATTTGCGCAAGGCTCTGCAAAAGATAGCTAACACCGATAGCGGTGATAAGAACCGCAAGAGGCGATGCTCCACGGAGCGGCTTATATGCTACTCTTTCAACAACAACGCCAAGAGCCACACAGAACACAACAGCAATAGCAATGGCAATAAGCGGATTAACTTCTTGCGCAGTAAATACAAGAATTGTATAGCCACCGACCATTATGATATCACCGTGTGCAAAGTTAAGCATCTTTGCAATACCGTAAACCATTGTATAGCCGAGAGCTATCATAGCATAAATACCGCCAAGACTAAGCCCGCCTATAAGGTTTGTTATAAAATTCATTTTTAATTTCTCCTATACCTCAAATTTGCCGACGTGGAAGCCACGTCGGCAAATTACAGTCAATTATTGAGCGTTTGCCGCCTTTACGATGTACTTAACAGCGTTCTTTTGAACCTTACCTGCTGTGCTCCATGTGATGTTAGAGCCGGTAACGCCTGAGTAAGAATAGCCGCCGTTAAATTCAGCCTTGAGTATATCGCAAAGTGCGCTTGCTGTGATATCGGAAGGAATTTCCTTACCGCCGTCAATAGCACTCTTCATTGCGCCGTAGATTGCATATACGCAGTCATAAGCAGCAGCGCCGAACTGGCTGAGAGTGTCCTTGCCGTACTTTGCAACATAGTTGTCAATAAATGTCTTAGCAGCGCCCTCAGTTGCCTTTGAGTTAAAGTGTGAGAGCATTGAGATTTCCTGAGGAATCTCGTTGATGTTGAAGCCGTCAATGCTTCCGTCGATGCCATCAAGACCATCGCATCCGTAGTAAGTAGCGTTAGGAGCGATTGTGTCCTTAGCCTGCTTCATAAATGTTGATGCAGGTGTGTAGTAAATAGGCATAAAGATGAAGTCGCATGCAGCGAGCTGGCTGATTTGTCCGCTAAAGTCAGCGAGCTTGTCATCTGTGAATGCTGCGTCGATTGTTGTGATGTTAGAAGCAAGTGATGCCTTGAACTGAGTGTAAATACCGCTTGAATATGGGTCTGCACTGTTGTAAAGAATACCAATTGTCTTGTCAGATGTGAAGAGTCCGTTTACATACTCTGCTGCAACCTTACCTTGGTCGCCATCAGCGAAGCACATTTGGTAGCCGTTGCCAGCTGTACCGGGGATGTCATCGCCTGTTGCAGAGGGTGTAAGGAAGAATACATTGTCTTGTGCGGAGTACTTTGTGAACTCACGTCCGGGAGCTGTTGTTACAGTTCCGAGTGAAACCTGCATACCCTGCTCTACAAGAGAAGCATAGTTTGTTGAGATGTTTCCGGCGTCGTGCTTGTCATCAAGGAATACAAGCTTGAAGTTTACTCCGTTAAGTCCGCCGTTTGCGTTGATTTCATCTACTGCCATTTGAGCTGCGTTTCTTACAGCCTCGCCGTAAACTGCTGCAACGCCTGTAACAGGACCGGAAACGCCGATTACATACTCGCCGCTATTTCCGCCACAAGAAACAAGGCATCCAACAGCCATCACGCAAGCAAGAGCAAGACAGATGATTTTGGTGATTGTCTTTTTCATTTTCTTTTCTCCTTTGAAATGAACTTTTTTTGTTTTTTTAAATGGGTTAAGCATTTAATGAATGTAGTATATCACAATAAATATTCAATTGTCAAGACATATTTTCAATTTTTTTATTCTTTTTTATACTCTTTATATTATTCGCACGATTTCGGCACGCTTTTAATGAATATATTCAAAATTTGGTGAATATTTATTCAGTCGAGTGGCTCGACACCCAAGTCCCGATTTCGTTTAGCCTTAATTTAAAAATCGCCTACGAAGCCATTTCATTCCGCACTCCGCATTCCGCATTCCGCATTCCGCACTCCGCATTCTATAACGCTTCTACCACTGCCATTCCCTTTGAGCACAAATTATAAATTTTGCGTCCGTTTCTCTTGGCGTATCTTATCGTTTGAGCAGTTCCCGAAACGCGCTTTCCGTTGAAATAGCAGATGCAATAGTGGCTATTGTCAACCATTTTATAATTACGAGTCCTCATAACCGTATCGTTATAGGTCGTATCGGGGCAATCCACGAGGTCTGCCTGCTCAATCAAGAGCCTTCTTCTCTTTTTATCCGCCTCATGCCATCTTGCATCCTGGTCGGTGCAGGGCAAAAACAACCAAAGCTTGATGTCGGGGTGTTTTTTCTTTGCCTCGAGAACGAGATAGCCGATTTCCATATCGAAGCCAAGCGCTCCTCCGCAAATAAATGTATCTACTCCCATTTTATAAAGCGCCTCTATGAGCGCCGTCGCCTTTTCTTTATCAAAATCCGAGCCAAGAACACGGTGTCCCGTGAAGCAGGCTCTTTTTTGCGTTTCGTCTGTCATTTTCGTAATTCCTCTTTTCCTGCAAGCGTACTCAACATCTTCATTTTAACATAAGGTGATGGAAAATACAACAAAATCGTACGATTTTTCCCGATATTTCCAAGCCTGATATTGCCAAAATCCAAAAAACAACCGAGCAATTTCCAAAAGCTTATCTATTACGACATCAAAATGTGACGGAAAATTCTCTGTGCTTACTGTAAAATGAGCTTGTCCCAACGGGTATTTTATTCGCCGATTTTGAAAAATATAACCCTCGGTGCAAAATTCCTTTGGGAAAATTCTTTTGTTCGCAAGGAGGAAAAATGAACAAAGCTATAACGAAGCAGTCAAAAAAACATCTTAATATCTCCGACGAGGCGAGGGAGCTTCTTTTGGAGCTTGGAACGCTGATTTTGGCATTTTTGGTGACAGGGGTGAGGTTTTTCTTTGATACATACCCCTTTGGTATTGCATTTTGCGCATCCTGCAAGGGTAGGACTCCGTTTGCCGTGGTCGGCTCGGCGCTCGGCGCATTGATTTTTCTCGAAGCACCCGTTCCGTATCTTATTGCGCTATTGTTTTTGATAGGACTTCGAGTGCTTGGAAGCCTATGGCTCGGCGAAGAAGCGGAGCGCCTTGTCAGCTTGGGAGAGCGCTCTCGCCCGGGATTTGTATCAAGGCTTTTCTCGGAAAGGGTGTCCGTTCGTGTCGCCGTGGGGGCGCTCTGCTCGCTCGGGCTTCTGCTTTTTCGTGTTGTAACGAGTGGCGGTGCGATTTACGACGTTTTCGTGCTTGCCTTCACTACGGTTTTGACCTCGATTTTCACCTATTCGCTCTGCTTTTTATATGAAAATCACGACACATCCCGACGGCTTCTCGGATTTTGCGCTGTTTTGTTCATCATTGTGTATATGATACGGGGCAGGGAGCTTTTCGGGCTTGATATTTCCATTGTAATCTCTTACGCCGTAGCTCTTTACGCATCGAGACACACCACGGGTGGCAAAAGCGTTGCCATCGGCGCTCTGCTCGGCGCTTGTCACGGCCCTGCCTTCGCCCCCGTTTTTGCGATTGGCGCTCTTGTAAGCTCGCTTTTGTGGGATTTTTCATACTATATTTCAATAATCGGCGCTTTGGTTATAAGCATTGGATACGGAGTTTTTTCGAGTGGCTATGAGGCCATTGTATATCTGCTCCCCGAGCTTCTTTTTGCGTCGCTTATTATGTACCCGCTGACTCGATTTGAAATTTTGCCGTCCGTTTGCGCCGAGCGAGCAACGGGTGATATCGGCAAGGAGATTTTTCTTGCGGAGCGCTCCGACTACATGACTGCCTCCCTTGAGGGCGCAAGAGATGCCCTAAAGGATATTTCCGCTATGCTTTTGGAGCTTAGTCATCGCTCAAAAAATCCGAGCAGGGAGTTTTGGCACGATACGTGTCTTGAAATTTGCGAATCTCATTGCTACTCCTGCCCCAAGCGCTCTATTTGCTGGGAGCGAGATGCGAGCGCAACACGTGAAAACATTTTTCGCATAGGCGATGCGGCGTTTAGCGATATGACCGTTGCCCACGATTGCGTTGAGGAGCGATTTTTACACCGTTGTCCGAACATTGATAAGATTATCGAGCAAATCAATTCCGTGCGCAGAGATATTGACGACGATAGACTCAGATACGGCAAGCTCGAGATAAGCTCCGACGATTATGAAATGAGCGCACGCCTTATTGACGAGCTACTCACCTCTCTCAATACAAGAGCGGAGTATGACGAGGCCTTGTCCGATAAGGCTTTGCGAGCGTGCAGACGTGTGGGATTGAAGCTTGAGGGCGCAAGGGTGATAGCGGGACGACCTTTGATTGTGACGCTTGTAAGCATCGACACAGGTGCATCAAAATGCTCATCTGACGAGGTGCAAAAAGCGCTTGAGGATGCGCTTGATATTCCTCTTGATGCGGGTGAAATCGAGGAGCTCTCGGGAGTTAGCGTGATGAAATTCAAGTCAAAAAGCAGGTATTGTGTAAGCTGTGATAGCGCATCTGCTCCAATGAGTGAGGGCGAGCCGACGGGCGATACTATCTGCTTTTTCGAAAGCGAGGACGGGCATCATTATATGCTTTTGTGCGACGGAATGGGTAGTGGCAGAGAGGCAAGCGCCACCTCGAAAATGTGCGCCGAGCTTTTAAGCCGTCTGCTTCGTGCCCGTGCAAGCAAGGAGCTTTGTCTTAGCATGCTCAACAGCTTTATAAGAGCCAAAAGCCCCGAAAGCTCGTCAAGCGTTGACCTGCTTGAAATTGACCTTGACGACGGTCAAGCACAGCTTATCAAGGGCGGGGCCGCACCCACATTTGTGAAGCGAGGCGAGAAGATATTCAGGCTACATTCAAGGACTGCTCCTATTGGTATTATGAGAGAGCTGAATGCAGAAAGGATTGATTTCTCTCTGCGTGATAATGATATTGTCATTATGGTGAGCGACGGTGTTGCAAGCGACGAAAGAGATAGCAAATATCTGGTCGATTTTCTTTCAAGCGTCGAAATCGTCTCCGACGACACGCCGACTGAGTCGGTTGTTCAAACGCAGAGCGTTATGCCCGCAAATGCGCCTCCACCTCCTGTCACTATGCCAACTCCGCCCGACGATTTACTTTGGATTATCTCGGGTGATGCGCCACAAAAAATCCCCACTCCAAAGCGTGTTCGCATAAGCGACTTGCCGAATGCGATTTTGTCTGCCGCAATCTCTTACCGTGGCGCAAGCCGTGACGATATGACCGTGGGAGTAGCGGTTGTAAATGCGGAATGGTCGGTGCGGACCGACAGCCAAAATAAACCTGCTTCGTAGGCGATTTTTAAATTAAGGCTAAACAAACACGGAATTTGCCCACGGTGGCTTCACCGTTGCCTTGGGCGCTTGCCCGTGAAAAATTGCCCGTCGAGGCTCTCGACCTTGACAAAGCCTAAAAAGTATGATAGAATTATCACAGATTATCTTTTTAGGGGGTGGAAAAATGTACAGTGAGGCAGACGGCAAGTATTTTTTGGCGTTGGTTCGTTGCGCCTTGCGTGGCGAGGACGTGCCGAGCATACCCGACGAGGTTGAGTTTTCAAGCGTGCTTGCATTGGCTAAGATGCACAATCTATGCGAGCTTATCGCACACGTAGTCCCGCAAATCACCCCGCCTGTCGACGAGGCGCTCGCCCAAAAAATCAAGCGCATAAAGTCGGCGGGAATCGCCCAGCAAATTCACCAGGACATTGAGCTCGAGGGGATTCGCTGTGCGTTTGAGCGAGAAAAAATCGACTATCTGCTTTTAAAGGGCGGCGTTGTAAAGGCGCTCTACCCCTCTCCCGATATGCGTAGCATGTGCGACCTTGATATTCTCATTCGTCCCGAGCAGATGTCAAGGGCGAGCGAGATTATGCTCACTCAACTCGGCTTCAAGAGCGAGAATGTGGTTGAGGGAGAGCACGATATCGGGTTTAGCAAGCCACCATTTGTAAATATTGAGCTACACCACTCAATAACGGACAAGCACGGCAACCGTGATGCGTATGAATATTACAAGGACATTTGGGCTCTTGCGCGCAAAAAGGGCGAGGATGTGTGCGAATTTGAGCTTTCGCACGAGGATTTCTACATTCACCATATCGAGCATCTTGCAAAGCATTATCGCTACGGCGGATGCGGAGTTCGTCCCTTCTGTGACATTTTTGTCTATTTGAAGGCATATAAGAGCAATATGGATTGGAGCTATATTTTTAAAATTTTGGAAAAGATACGCCTTCGTAAATTTGAGGCGCATATAAGAGCGCTCACTCTCAAATGGCTCGATACGGGCGAGGGTGACGAGGAAAGCGACGCAATCGAGGCATATATTCTCCGTGGCGGAAGCTTCGGTCTTGCCGAGGACAAGCAGCTCGCCACCGTTGCAAGACTCCACACAAAAAACGGCAAGGTTAGGCGCTTCGGCTACTTTTTCAAAAAGATATTTTTGCCGTACAGGTCTATGACCGTGGGTTACCCTGTGCTTAAAAAAGCTCCTATTCTGCTTCCGTTTTGTTGGCTGCACAGAATTTTTAACCGTCTGCTTTTCAGGCGTGACAGGGTGCGTGCTCAGCTTGAGGTGAAGGCAGACGATGCGCAGGTGCTCGCATTCCTTCAGCATATGGACAACGTGGGATTAAGCTAAATATAAAAAGCAAGAGCGAAAGCTCTTGCTTTTTTTGCTTTTTTATTTGAATTTTGATTTCTGCAGTGCAATAGGCTTATTTCTTTCTTACCTTTTTACACCAGGTGCGCTTGTTGCACTCAGGACATTTGAGGTATCGTGTTGTTCCTCTGTGCATCGCATTGAGCGCCTGCTTATAGGTAGGCACTATCTCGTGACCGCAATTCTTACATTTATAAGCGCCGACGCTTATTTCAAGCCTTAGTGCATAGAAGCACGGTATCAAAAACAAAGCCGTCGCACAAAGAATCGTGACAAGCTGCCACACCCCCTCGGGTATCAAAAACGCACTGACAAAAATACTTGCAAAAAGACCTATCAGGCTCACTGTCATAATCGCCCACATAGATGACCAAATCATTTTGTTTTTTCTTTCTATTTCCTTTGCCATTTCGAGCAAAAGCTGTTCGTCTTTTTCACTTTTGTTATCCATATTGACTCCTTCCCCGCTTAACAAATCATTAACTGTGATTTTCAAAATCTCGCACAGCTCGAGCATAATTGAGGAGTCCGGCATCGCTCTGCCCGTTTCCCATTTTGATACAGCTCGGTCTGTAACGTTTAGCATTTCCGCTAACTGCGCTTGAGTGAGATTTACATTTTTTTTGCACTCGGCAATGAACTTTCCTATCTTTACTTGATCCATTATTGCCTCCTTTCACCTCTATCTTACGCAAAATTTGCCGTAAAATCAACATACCATTGGTTGAGTTGGGGAAAACCAACCAATGGTAGAGTGTTTTTGTTATTTTTTGTTTTTTGAGAGCATCTCGTTTTTCTCGTCCCAAAGGCGTTGGGAGAGGTCAACGTAGTAGTTGTGCGGATTTTCAAAGCGAAGCACCTCGTCCCACATCGATGCAAGCTCTTCCTCGCATTTTTTGCGTATTTGCGCAACACAGGGTGAGCTGTAAACGCATTTTCCGCCCTCGAAAATCGGAGCTCTAAGCGCCTTTACCGTATAATTTTCCATTTTCTTGCGCTTCCAAACGTGCTCGGGATCGAAAAGCTCGTAGGGCTGACCTTCGTCAATCACCTCGTCATACACGGTGATAAGGTCTGCCTCCGCCTTGCCGGTTTCGTTTGAGTAGAAGCGGTAAAGCTGCTTGAAATCGGGATTTGTTATCTTTGCGGCGTTCTCGCTTATTTTGATTTTGGGGATTATTTTTCCGTTTCTTTCTATGGCGCAGAGCTTGTAAACCCCGCCGAAAACGCTCTCGCTTCTTGCCGTTATAAGACGCTCGCCCACGCCGAATGCGTCAACGCATGCGCCTTGAAGAAGAATATCTCTTATAATGTATTCGTCAAGAGAGTTGGAAATTACTATTTTACAGCCACAGAGTCCCGCATTATCGAGCATTTTGCGAACCCTCTTGGAAAGATAGGTGATGTCGCCGGAGTCTATTCTTATAGCGCAATTCTTCTGTTGCTCGGGGGTGAGAATTGCCTTGAACGCCTTGATTGCGTTCGGAATTCCGCTTTTCAAAACATCGTAGGTATCAACCAAGAGCGTAGGGGCTACGGGGTAAAGCTTGAGATACGCCTCGAACGCCTCATATTCGCTGTCGAACATCTGTATCCACGAATGCGCCATTGTTCCGCCTGCCGGCACACCGAAAAGCTTATCTGCCAACGCACAAGAGGTAGATGCACATCCGCCGATATATGATGCCCTTGCGCCGTAAAGGGATGCATCTGCTCCGTGCGCTCTGCGTGCGCCAAACTCCGACACAGGTCTGCCCTGTGCGGCACGAACGATGCGTGACGCCTTGGTGGCTATCAAGCACTGGTGATTTAAGATGAGAAGCAAAAACGTTTCGATAAACTGCGCCTCTATCGTTTTGGCACGGATTGTCATAATAGGCTCGTGCGGGAAGATAACCGTTCCCTCCTCGACGCTCCAGATGTCGCCCGTAAATTTGAAATCCTTCAAATATTCGAGAAACTCCTCGTCAAAGATGCCCTTCGAGCGCAAATATTCGATATCGGCATCGTCAAATTTTATTGATTCAATGTATTCGATTATCTGCTCAAGTCCTGCAAAAACAGCATATCCGCCACCATCGGGAACTCGTCTGAAGAATACGTCGAAATAGGCAATTTGGTCCTTTAGCTCGGAATGGAAATAGCCTCTTGCCATAGTAAGCTCGTAAAAATCGCAAAGAAGCGTCAGCTCTCTTTGTCCTATTTTCATACTAAATACCTCACAATTTGAAAAAATCTCTTGAAATAATGCGCAAATGAATGTATAATTTATTTATATATTACACCAAAATAGTAAAAAAGTCAAGTGCTTGACGATAACGGGAGCGCTTGACGGTCGGCATTTGCCGAGAATTAACACCTCAAAGGAGAAAAAATGAAGCACGGATTTGTCAAGGTGGCCGCCGTATCGTGCGAGATGCGTGTGGCTGACGTAAAATTTAATACGGCGAAGATAATTCAGGCAATTTGGGACAGCGAGACGGCGGGCACTAAGGTGCTTGTCCTTCCCGAGCTTTGCGTGACGGGCGCATCGTGTGGCGATTTGTTTTTGCAAAGAACGCTCATTGACGCCGCGCATAGCGCTATTCTTGATATTGCCGATGCGTGCCACGGAAAGCAAATCACCGTTTTCGTCGGCGCTCCGCTTTATAATAATGGTCATCTTTTCAACTGCGCCGTTGCAATAGCTGACGGAAGAATACTCGGTGTTGTTCCGAAGGGCGCTGTTGCGAGCTTTGGGGCAATCTACGAGACACGCTACTTTGCCGAGCCGACAAGCGAATCGCAGATAAAAATCGGAGATATATACTACCCCTTCGGCAAGGACCTCATTTTTGAATGTATGGAGATGCCCTCTCTTAAAATCGGAGTGGAGCTTGGCGAGGATTTGATGTCTGTATCGTCACACGCCGCCACTCTTGCCGCCTGTGGAGCTACCGTTATAGCTTGCCCGATGGCCGTGCCATGTCTTGTGGGCAGCGAGGAAAAAATCTCACTTATGGCAAGAGCAAAAAGCGCTATGCTCAGGTGCGCATATATCATTTCGACTCCCTGCGAGCACGAAAGCACAACAGATATGATATATGCCCCGCACAATATTATTTGCGAAAACGGCGACGTCCTTGCGAAATTTACGCCTTTTTCGAACACAGTATGCAACATTTCAACCGAGCTTGACCTTTTCGCACTTGAAAATGCACGCTCACGTGACAATACCTTTAAAGCAGTCGATCCGACGGACTCTCTCATTCTCTATGGAATGAAGATGGACAAAATGACGGCTTTGACAAGATATGTTGACAGGCACCCCTTCGTCTGCGACGATGTAGCGCAAGCGGGCGCACGATACGAAAGAATTTTGACAATGCAGGCGCACGCACTCGCAAAAAGGCTTGTATCGTCTCATTCTCAAAGCGCCGTTATGGGTATATCGGGCGGTCTTGACTCGACTCTCGGTATGCTTGCCGTGCTTCGAGCCATGGACTTTCTCGGCTGGGACAGAGAGCGCTTCCATTGTATTTCAATGCCCTGCTTCGGCACAAGCTCACGAACAAAATCAAACGCACAGGCCCTTTGCGAGCTTTGCGGTGTTTCCTTCAGAGAAATTGATATCTCCGAGGCGGTTCGTGTTCACTTTGCCGATATCGGTCACAGCGAGGACGATTTCAGCGTAGCATACGAAAACGCACAGGCAAGAGAGCGCACGCAAATTTTAATGGACTTTGCAAACAAGGTGGGCGGTCTTGTTGTTGGAACGGGTGATTTGAGCGAGATTGCTCTCGGCTGGTCAACCTACAATGCCGACCACATGTCGATGTATAATCCAAACTGCGACATTCCCAAAACTCTTGTAAGAGCGCTCGTTGATTACGAGGGAACACGGCTCGGCGGTGAGCTTCAGGCGGTGCTGTGTGACATTCTCGGCACTCCCGTTTCACCCGAGCTTCTTCCGCCCGACAAGGCGGGCAAAATCGCACAAAAAACAGAGGACCTCGTCGGCCCGTACGAGCTGCACGATTTCTTCCTCTATCACTTTATGAAGGGTGATGTCCCGTCAAAGATTTACCGTCTTGCAAAATACGCCTTTGACGGCGAATACGACGATTATACAATATACAAATGGCTGCAAAAATTTATCAGCAGATTCTTTTCACAGCAGTTCAAGCGCTCCTGCTCACCCGACGGCGTTAAAATCGGCAGTGTTGCTCTCTCTCCGAGAGGCGACCTCAAAATGCCGAGCGACGCATCACCGTGGGTATGGCTTGACGAGCTTGAAAGCAACAAATAAAGAGAGGTAATAAAAATGGATAAGCTTTTAACATTACTTGAAAACGATGCTACCCTTAAGGCAGAGGAGCTTGCTCTTATGCTTAAAAAAGAGGTTGGCGAAATCAGAGATATGATTGAAAAATACGAGCGTGACGGCGTTATTCTCGGCTACAAGACAATCGTTGACTGGGACAAGACCGACAGAGAGTACGTAAGCGCTCTTATCGAGGTTAAGGTTACGCCCCAGCGTGACAAGGGCTTCGACAAGATTGCGGAGAAAATCACACTTCACCCCGAGGTAAAGTCGCTTTATCTTATGTCGGGTGGCTTTGATTTCACCGTTATAATTGAGGGCAAGACAATGAAGGAGGTTGCTTATTTTGTAGCACAAAAGCTTGCGCCAATCGAATTTGTCACATCAACGGCTACTCACTTTGTGCTTAAAAAATACAAGGACAAGGGCGTTGTTTATAGCACTCCCGAGGTTGACGAGAGAGGAAATATGCCCCTATGATAGATTATTCAAAGATGCTTTCCCACACGGTGCAGGAGCTTAAGCCGTCGGGTATTCGTAAGTTCTTCGATATGCTTGCGGATATGGGCGACGATGTTGTTGCATTGACCGTTGGACAGCCCGATTTTGTCACTCCGTGGCACATTCGTGAGGCTGCTATCGACGCTCTTGAAAAGGGAAAAACCTATTACACCTCAAACGCAGGTATGCCTGAGCTCCGCACGGAGATTTCAAGGTATATGAAGCGCAAGTTCGAGCTTGATTACCAAAGCGACGAGGTTGTTGTAACCGTTGGCGGTAGCGAGGCTATTGATATGGCTATTCGTTCACTTGTCAACCCCGGCGACGAGGTTATTATTCCTATGCCGTCGTTTGTGTGCTATGAGCCTATTGCTAAAATGTGCGGCGCTAAGGTCGTTGTTATCGATACGAAGGTCGAAAACAGCTTCAAGCTCACTCCCGACGAGCTAAGAGCCGCTATAACCGACAAAACCAAGCTTCTTATTCTTCCTTTCCCCAACAACCCAACGGGCGCTATTCTCGACAAGGGCGACCTTGAGGCGCTTGCCGAGGTGCTCAGGGACACAAATATCGTAATTCTCTCCGACGAAATCTATGCCGAGCTTACATACGGAAAAACCCATGTATCAATCGCAAGCATTGAGGGAATGAAGGAGCGCACCGTTATCGCAAGCGGATTTTCAAAGGCTTATGCTATGACGGGCTGGCGTCTTGGCTATATTTGCGCTCCGCTACCACTTGCACAGCAGATGCTGAAGCTCCATCAATTTGCGATAATGTGCGCGCCTACCGCATCACAGTTTGCGGCTATCGAGGCTATGAAAAACGGCGACGATGATATCGAATATATGCGTAGCGAATACAACAGACGCAGAACCTTTATTCTTGATGGACTTCGCAAAATCGGACTTGAATGCTTTGAGCCCGAGGGCGCATTCTATATCTACCCGAAAATCAGCGGATTTGGACTTACAAGCGAGGAGTTTTGCGAAAGGCTTTTGTTTGAGCACAAGTGCGCTATCGTTCCCGGTACGGCATTCGGAGATTGTGGCGAGGGCTTTGCTCGTATCTCATATGCTTACTCCCTTAAGCACATAGCCGAGGCTCTTAAGCGTATCGAAAAATTTGTAAGCACCTTAAGGGCAGAAAACAAATAAACAAAAAAAGGAAGTGAAAATCACTTCCTTTTATTTTTGTTGCTTTTGTATTAGTTCTCCTTAGAAACGGCAGGAGCAAGAGCGACAACCTGAGCAAGAGTTACACTCTTGAAGGCAGCCCCGCCTATTGTAACATCGCTTCCGCTATCCTTTTGGATAAATACAACGCCATCGTCTGTGATTACATATGCACAGATTACGAGGTCAAGCTCAACGCCTGTTTGAGAGCCAAAATTGATTGCGCAATCGAAATTGCTGTATTGGTTGTCAATTTCAACCTGGAGCGCCTTCGTGGTGTTTACCTCATTGTCCTCATTAAAGAAATTGCCATCAAAGCTCTTTGCATTTGCAATTACAACACCGTAGGTGATTTCGCCAATCAATCTCTTATAAAGAAGAAGGCTGTTAAGATTTACGGAGTAGCCACCGTTGATGGAGTTCTTTTCAGGGTTGGTTGAGTAGCCCTTTGCGGTGAAGATTGCGGGAACAATATCTCTTTTCTGCTCATCGCCTACCAAGATGTCAGCAACGGTGCATCCGGAGTTTGTGCAATCGCAGGTGTAAATACCGTCTGCGGTAAGACCATTTGCAAAGGTGAGTGTTTCGATAAGGCTATGTGCGCTTTGTCCTGCGAAGTCTCTGCCACATCTTGTACAGGTGCCGTTCGCTGTGCAGTCATTTGAACCAACTACCACATCAACTCCGCCATAGAAGGCATCACAAATGTTGTAGCCGTAAACCGCATACTTGCCTGTGGGATTTTCAAGCTTTGCAAAATCCTCTGCGCTAATCGCATTTGCGTACGCGCTATCAAACGCACCGTTTCCTGTTGCGTGGGTGTTTGCCTTAAGATCGTCAAGCTGATCCTTTGTGCCCGTGAAGTAGAACACAAAATTGTCAGCAGATGCGTTAAATTCGTTAATTGGAATTGATGTAATTGATGCAGGCACATAAATTGCCTCGAGAGCTGAGCAGTTCTTGAAGCTATCGTAGTTTACAAGAGTGTTACAGCTTGCGCTAAGGCGAATAACCTTAAGGCTCTTACAGCCCTGGAACGCGTTTTGTCCGATAGAGGTAACGCTGTTCGGAATTGTGATTTCGGTAAGGCCCGATGCCTCAAAGGATGCCTGACCTATGCTTGTAAGAGTTTCGGGAAGCTTGATGCTCTTAAGTGATGAGCAGTTTCCGAAGAAGCCCTTATTAAGTGTAGTAATTGTTAAATTTTCAAAGCCGATAACTGTTTCAAGCGATGTGCAGTTATAGAACTGATTTGTGCCAGTTGCGCTTGACACGGGTGAGTTAAAGGTAACCTTCTTAAGGTTTGGATTCTTTTCAAATGGATAGTCGCCTATGCTAACAAGAGTTTCCGGTAAAATAAGCTCGGCATATCTTCCGTTAGAGTTAGCACCGCTTCCGCCAACATCAACAATTGCGGTCTTGCTAAGGTCAAGCGTGCCGTTTGCGAAAAGCGACGGGTTGCTTCCAAGTCCCGAGCCCGCTATCTGTCTTAGATTTACAAGCTCCTCAAAGTTTACATATTTGAGATTGTCACAGCCACAAATTGCATTCGCCTGAAGTGCGCCAATGTCGCTTCTTAGGTAAATGTACTCAACTACCTTGTTCGCCCAGAAAACATTCTTAAGGCAGTTTACGGGCTTGTCAAGGTATGATGCGTTTGATGCCTCGTTTACCTTGACATCATCGTCCTTCATGTTGAAAACAACGATATTACCCTTATCGACCTTGCTTCCGTTTGCGTCAACAATCCACATCTCGGAAACCTCGTAAAGGGCGATAGCGCTTTTGGTTCTTTCAAATTTGTTGTTTGTTGCAGAGCTGAACTGATAGGTAGCCTTGTAAACAACCTTGCCACCCGTGTAGCCCTCCTCACCGTTTCCTCCGTCTGCACGCACATAGTCGTAGCTTGCGTAGCCGTCGTCTGCATTTGTGGTTGACTTGTACCAAACGAGCGCGTTGCCGTCCGCATCGTAAAGCGGGAAAACGGTGCCGTCGCTTAAGGTAACGCTTCCCTTTGTAGCGTCAGGTGCCGCTGCAAATGCACTTACCGCAAAAAGGCACATTACAAGCGCCATCAGTGCAAGAACAAGTAATCCTTTTTTCATAATTTTCTCCTCTTAATAATATAGTATGATTCTACAACTAAATTTTATCATATGATTGCACGCTTGTCAATATAAATTTTCAGGGCTCCGCAAGGGCAAGCACACAAAAAGGAAATTGATTTCTCAATTCCCCTTTCGCTTTTATGACTGCGGTATTCCTGTTTTACCTATTGGATACGGTGACAAAGCGAAGCTCGTTGCCCTCGGTTGTCCCCTCGATTTCACCGAGGCGAAGCAAATGGCTCAAATACGCACGAAGCGTTGAGCCTACAAGCCCATATTGCTCATATGTGAGAGCAAGACCGTAAAAATCAAGAATTTCCTTTAAAATCTGCTCACAGGTGCGCCCATGTGTGCAAATTTCGAGGATTTTTTGCATAATGTTATTGGTGTTTTCAAGGTTATAATCAATAATTTGCGCTATATCATCGCTTATATTAGCGTGAGACGGAACGAAGATTTTTCCGTCTACATTTTTCAGGCGTAGCAGAGTGTCTATATAGCGACCAATATCATAAATGTAGCCGATGCGGTACTTTTCAAGTGTTGCCTCGCTCGAAAACGCATCACCGACAAACACCGTGCCGTCATCTATGGCAAAGCCAACCATATCGGGAGAGTGTCCGCCAAGCTCTATCACTCTTACACACTCCGGGAGTGCCTCATCCGTAAGTGGCTCACAGACGCTCGGCTGAGCGAGCAAGAACTTATGCCTGAGCGCATCGGGCGGGCTTGCGCTCCAAACGAGAGATGGCTCAAGTATTGGGTGGTTTACAAAATCCGCCTCTATTCCCTTGGCATAGATTTTGCAACCCGTCTGCTCCTGCAGGTATTTACATCCGCCTATGTGGTCGGCATGAGAGTGTGTTACATATATTGCTCTCACCCGCCAACCGTTTTCTCTTATGTGCCTTAGCACCCTTTTGGCGGTATCCTTATCACTTCCTGCGTCAATCAAGCACACCGAGCCATCACCGATTTCGACTATGCCTACCCTTGACGGGCAGGAAATATAATGGGCTCTTTTACTTATTCGAATCAGCTCGTACATATTACTCCCTCGGTATATCAAGGACGATAGGCGTGTGTGCGGTCGCTCTTAAAAAGGTTTCAAAAACGCTCTTAGTTGGAATTTTCAAACTTGACGTGTTCGCACACGGGTGACATCCAACAAAATCGGGTACCATAACCTCACGATCAACAAGAAGCTGAATGTTATGCTCCTTATCGTTCATAAGTCCCATTATGCTAACCGAGCCGGGTAGCACGTCAAGGTATTTTTCAAGATATTCCGGCTCTGCAAAGCTAAGCCGTGCCGAATTTATCATATGCGATACGTCCTTGGTCTTGAATTGCTTGTTTGCAGGCATCATAAGCAGATAAAACTGCGTGTGCTGACGGTTGCAAAGCACCAAATTCTTACACATCACCGTCTCAAGCGCCACATCTATTGCCTCGCAGTCGTCCATTGTCATTGCAACTGCGTGGTCAACCCTGTAATATTCTATTCCGAGGGAGTCAAGAAAATCGTAAACTCTGATTTCTCGCTCCTGTCTGCCACTTACATCCTGTGGTCTGCCCTTATATACTAACATATAAGCCCCCTAAATATAGTCTTATGCCGAAGGCAATTTCCTTCCTCAAAGGAGAATGCTTTGCCTTACGGATTAAACGAGGTATTTCCCTTGTCCTCATACAAGTCAAGCTCTACTATCTCGCCGTTGATTTTGTAGATCTGCGGACAGGTTGTTTCCATCCAATCAAGCGGGACAAATTCGTCCTCTTGAACAGATGCAACCCTGAACGCCTCCTTTAGCTCGTTTTCCTCGTCCTCGTTTAAAATTCCGGGCTTACAGGAAACGAACAGAGCCGAGGAGCTTCTTGAAAGAAGATACAGCCATTTCGAGTTGAGTCTCCACGGAATAATGCCCATAATTCCGACACAGTCCGCGTCCGCGCCAAAGAATTTGTTGTTCTGACAAACACGGAACGCAAGGGTGTTTATGCCCATTTTTTGAGTCCTTGCCCATTCATATCCGCTTGTGTCGTCGCCCGTGCGGTTGAGCTGGTGAAATCCTGCGCAAAGGTGGCCTATTGCGTTACAGCCAATAATCACGGCGCCGCTTGATGCGTCCTTTATCGTCTTATAAAACGCCTTGACAATCTCGGCGGTGGTTTTTGTCTTATCGTAGAAGCTCCAATTACCCACGCTTATCGCTCTTGGTATATCGAAGCCCCATTTGCCGAATATATCAAAGGTTGAGAAATCGTGCTTAATGAGCTCGTAGCCCCAGCCGACAAGTCGCTCGGTCGTTTCCTTTACGTACCTTAGAACCTCGGGGTGTGACGGATCGAGAACCTTGCGGTTGCGAGTCATATACCACTCCTCATCGAAGATATCGACCTTTCTCGGCTCGTCATCTTTGCCGTTTATAAGATATCTTACCCAAATTCCCGGGCGTACGCCGAGAGCCTTCATCTCGGATGCAAGGCGCTTCATATCGGGGAAGCGCTCGTTTCCTCTGTCCCAGGGCGCATCGCAGGAGTTTGGTTGCCAACCATCATCAATTACCATATACGGTATGTTTGGCAGGCCCTGTGTCATTCTTTTAACGAATTTTGTGTCGGAAATTATCTGCTCGTGCGAGCTTTTTCCGTATGCGTAATACCAGTTATTCGAGCCGTAAACTACGTGGTCGGTTGTGTATGGGCTTGGACTCATAACGGCACAGAATTTCTTTAACGCCTCAAAGGCGCTCATATTTTTGTATTCCTTAAAGTGAACCGTTGCGATTTCAAGCTCTCGCTCGCCAAGATGCGTGCCCTCGGTTCCGTTTCCAACATCAAGCCAAAGGGTTATACCTGCGTTATCATACTGCCAAAAGCAGAGGGCGTTAGGTTGAACTCCCACGCCGTAGCATTCGGTAAATCTGCCCTCACAATCCTCGTTCATATCGCTTCCGTTTGATACGGCGATATACCACGGCATACACCTTTCGGGGCATACGCCTCTCCATTCAAGGTCGCCGTAGCCACGCTCCCACGCATCGCCCAGCACCTTGACATTCCTTCTTGATTTGTTGTTCCAGCGCAGACGCACGTATCTGACAGGCTTTTTTGCGCTTATTTTCGGCACGAGCGCATCGCTTTCAAGCGAAAAACGCACACATACCTCGCCGTTTTGCGTGTCGTTGCCGTAAAAATCAACACTGTCGCTCTCAAAATAAACGGTGGTGATATCAGGTAATCTAATCTTCATTTTTATCTCCTTTTCCCTCTTTTTTGTCCGAATTTATTCGAAATCTGGGGTATATTTTTTGCTTGCGCTTTCTATTTCTTGAAAATAGCCCGTGTAGCCAAGCTCGATTGCGCGCTCGGCAACGCTTTGATATTCAAAGGTGGTTATTCTGCGCCTTAGCGCTCTTTTCTCACCCTTATAGAAATCGGGGGTATATTGGCTCATAAGAGATAGCCTTATTTTGCTTATGTCAATTCGCCGTGACAGCTTCTCGAGAAGATGTATGCTGTCGGCTCTGTGCGAGGGCAAAACCAAATGACGAACGATAACGCCTCGCTTCATCATTCCTTGCCCGTCAAAAACACACTCGGGGGCTATTTTGAGCATTTCGTCAAGGGCATTAGCCGCAACCTCGTAATAGTCTGCCGCCGCCGAATATTCTTGGGACAGGGCGCTGTCGAAATATTTCATATCGGTTAAAAATATATCGACGTATCCGTCAAGCGAGCGAATTGCCTCAACGCTCTCATAGCCGCTTGTGTTATACACTATCGGGACTTCAAGTCTCGGGCGCACCTTGTCTATTGCTTCCCTTATTGCGCTTGAAAAGTGCGTCGGGGTGACGAGGTTGATATTATGCGCTCCCTGCGATTGCAGCTCAAGCATTTTTTCGCCAAGCTCGTCTGCTGAAATCTCCGTGCCGTGACAGGCGTGGCTTATCGGTGCGTTCTGACAATATACGCATCGGAGATTGCACCCGGAGAAAAATATTGCTCCGCTTCCCTTGTCGCCACTGATGCACGGCTCCTCCCATTTGTGAAGCATTATTTTTGCTACTCTTATTTTGCTTCCCACTGCGCAAAAGCCAACGGTGACATCTCTATCGGCATCACATCTGCGGGGACACAGATTACATCTCATACGCCCTCGCCTGCGGTTAGCTTGATTATTTTTTTGAGGTCGTCGGGTTGGATTTCCGCCTCGTGTGCCGTGCGATTTTTAGACACATATCCGCACTTTTCGCATCTATGAACTATCATATAGCCCTTTTTGGAGCTTATTTCAACACGGATTGGGCGCATAATTCCGCCACAGTCGCTCGCTCTGTCGCCCGGCATTATATCAACGTGCTTCGAGCATAGGCACTTGGGGCAGTGATTTCGTGACGAATACCCAAGCGGCTCTACCTCAAAGCCGCAGCTTTCGCACACAAATCCGCTATCATTTTTTGTAAACCGTTTGTTTTCCACTGTATTTGTTCCTTTTGTTTTCTTTTTGCTTACTTTTCTTTTTGAAAAGAAAAAGTAAGATACGTCTATTTTCCCACGCAGAAGCGGGAAAAGATTTGGTCAACTATTTGCTCGCTTACGGCACGGGCATCAATTTCGTCAAGCGAGCCGAGCGCCGTCTCAAGAGCGAAGCACACAATGTCGGGGCTTTCACCGATACAAAGAAGCTCCCTCGCTTCCCTTACCTTATCGAGCGCCACGCTAACGCTTGAAAGCTGTCTTGCGCCGAGAATTATCGCATCGCTTGACAGATTGATTTCGTCGAGGGCATACATTTGGCTAAGATGCGCCGCAAGGGAGTCAAGTCCCTCTCCGCTTGATGCGCTCATATATACCACTCTTTTGATTTTTTCCTTAATTTGAGCCTCGAATGCCTCGGACATTTTTCTTGCGACATCGGTCTTGTTAATAACGGCAATGGCGCTTGTGTCGGATGCAAGCTCCAAAATCAATGCGTCCTCGTCATTTTCGACCTCGCTTGCATCAAAGACGCAAAGCACAAGCTCGGACTCACTCAGTCTTTGTCTTGCCCTCTCTACGCCGATTTTCTCTACCGTGTCGGTCGTTTCTCTTATTCCCGCCGTATCGGCAAGACGCAGGGTAACGTCACCCACGCTGACGGTATGCTCTATTATATCACGGGTTGTGCCTGCGATATCGGTAACTATTGCCAAATCCTCGCCACTCAACAGATTATAAAGCGAGCTTTTGCCTGCGTTCGGTCTGCCGACAATTGACGTTTTTATGCCCTCGCACACGGCTCTTGATGCTCGGCTTGTCCGCTTTAGCGCTTCAAGCTCCGTGACAAGCGTGTCAAGGGAGCTTTCCATCTGCACTCGCTCAAGCTCGGGCAGGTCCTCGTCGGGATAGTCAACTACAACATATGCTCTTGCAATCAAATCGAGCAAAATTGCCTTCAGGCTCTCAAGCTTTCGGCTAAGCGTTCCACGTCTGACAGATGACGAGAGCCTCAGCTGAGCGTCGTTTGTTGCATCTATGATAAGTCCAACCGCCTCTGCTCTCGAAAGAGAGAGCTTGCCGTTGACATACGCGCGCTTGGTGAATTCGCCCGGGTGCGCAAGCCTTGCTCCTGCCCCCAAAACGACCTCTAAAACGGCGCTTGTAACATATTGTCCGCCGTGACAGCAGATTTCCACCACGTCCTCGCCTGTATATGATGCTGGAGCCTTGAAATAGGTCGCCGTAACATCATCTATTGACTCGCCGTCACGCAAAAGGTCGCCGTAATAGCATTTTCGTGGCTCGATTTTCTCGGGTACGGCCGAAAACACGCTCCTCAGAATTGAAAGAGCGCCCTCTCCGCTTATTCGTATCATTGCGACTCCGCCCTTGCCTCGTGCCGTCGAAATCGCCGCTATCGTATCGTTAAACATTCTCTTACCTCTTTCATCTGCTTTTTTCTTTAAAAAAGAAAAAGGAAGCAAAAAAGAAATCACACTAAGGGCTATTTCAAAAAAATCGCCGTGCTTTTAACTTATTCTAACACACGCACGCAAAAATTTCAATATTATACGCAAAATACGCAAAATCTCCCTTGCAAATATTACCTCTCAATGCTAAAATAATGGTATAGGCGACATTTTTTGCATTGTCACGGCTTATAGGACAACGCATGCAAGGATTTATGCTACAATAAAGCATCAGAATTAGGGAGGAAATTATGGCATACAAGAAAATAGAAAGGCTCTACTCTACCTACGAGGGCGAGGTTGACGAAAATGACATTCCAAACGGCAAAGGAAAGAAAACTTATTTGTCCGATGGTACGATTTTCGAGGGCGAATTTAAAAACGGCGAGCTTAACGGTCAAGGAAAAATAACCTTTGACGACGGTGACGTTTGGGAAGGTGAATTCAAGAACGACAAGCTTCACGGTCAAGGAAAGATAACCTTTGACGACGGTGAGGTTTGGGAAGGTGAATTCAAGGACGACGATCTTAACGGTCAAGGAAAGAAAACTTATTCCAACGGTACTGTTGAGGAAGGCGAATTTGTAGGTAGTGAGCTTAACGGTCAAGGAAAGATAACCCATTCCGATGGCACTGTTGAGGAGGGCGAATTTAAAAACGGCAAGCTCAACGGTCAAGGAAAGAAAACCTTTACCAATGGTACGATTTTAGAAGGCGAATTCAAAGACGGAGAGTTTACCGGTCAAGGAAAGAAAATTCTACCCGACGGCGAGATTTGGGAAGGCGAATTCAAGGACGGTTTTTTTAACGGTCAAGGAAAGATTACTTATTCGGACGGTATGGTTTGTGAAGGCGAATTTGTAGATAATGAGCTTAACGGTCAAGGAAAGATTACTTATTCCAATGGCATAGCTTACGAAGGAATATGGGAAAACGGATATCTCGTTTTAGAGGGCAATTGCGAGAGCGGCTTTGGAAAACGGGTTAGCGACTTTGGCGCCGTTGAGGAAGGCAAATTCGCAGACGGATGGCTTAACGGTCAAGGAAAGATAACTCGGGATAACGGTGACGTTTGGGAAGGCGAATTTGTGTTCGGTTCACTTTTTGGTCAAGGAAAGATAACCCATTCCGATGGCACTGTTGAGGAGGGTGAATTTGAAGACGGAGAGCTTTTAAGGGATAGGCCTCACAAAATATATAAGGTCGAGCCCGTTCCCGTTGATACATATGACGGAGAGAAAAACAGCCACGGTGAGCCACACGGCAAGGGAACGATGCGATATGCCGACGGAACAGTTTACGAGGGTGAATGGACATACGGACAATGGTACGGAGAGGGTACTTTCACCGATGGGGAGAAGGTTTACCGTGGCATGTGGCTCGCAACTAAGAAAAGCAATTTTGTAACTATGACCGAAAACGGAAAGACTGTTGTCGGCTTGTTCAGAAAGGGACAGTTCTTCAAAACCTAAGGGAAAACGCAAAACTCACGTTGCGACAATTTTAACATTCGGGAGAAAATTATGGCGTACAAAAAAATAAGAAAGCACGACTACACCTACGAGGGCGAGGTTGACAAAAATGACATCCCAAACGGTCAAGGAAAGAAAACCTATGACGACGGTACGATTTTCGAGGGCGAATTTAAGGACGGCAAGCTCAACGGTCAAGGAAAAATAACCTTGGACGACGGTACGATTTGGGAAGGCGAATTTGTAAACAACTACCTAAGCGGTCAAGGAAAGAAAATCTATGCCAATGGTACTGTTGAGGAAGGCGAATTTTATTACCTTCGGCTCAACGGTCAAGGAAAAATAACCTTGGACGACGGTACGATTTGGGAAGGCGAATTCAAAAATGGAATGCTCAATGGTCAAGGAAAGGTAACTTATTCCAATGGAATTGTTATAGAAGGCGAATTCAAGAACGACTTCCTCAACGGTCAAGGAAAGAGAATTCTACCTGATGGCAAAATTTACGAAGGAATATGGGAAAACGGATATCTCATTTTGGAGGGCGATTGTAATTTCGGTTTTGGGAAACAAATCAATTGTTACGGCACCATCGTAGAAGGCGAATTCAAGGACGGCAAGCTCAACGGTCAAGGAAAAATAACTTTTACCGACGGTATGATTCGGGAAGGCGAATTTAAAAACGGAGAGCTCAACGGTCAAGGAAAGATAACCCATTCCGATGGCACTGTTGAGGAGGGCGAATTCGAGAATGGCAAGCTCAACGGTCAAGGAAAGAAAACTCATTCCGACGGCACTGCTGAGGAAGGCGAATTTAAAAACGGCTCTCTTTTGAAAGACAGACCTCACAAAATATATAAGATTGAAGTTCCCATTATAGCTCCCAAGGTTGATACATATGACGGAGAGAAAAACAGTCACGGTGAACCACACGGCAAGGGAACGATGCGATATGCCGACGGAACAGTTTACGAGGGTGAATGGACATACGGACAATGGTACGGAGAGGGTACCTTCACCGATGGGGACAAGGTTTACCGTGGTATGTGGCTCGCAACTAAGAAAAGCAATTTTGTAACCCTGACCGAAAACGGAAAGACTGTTGTCGGCATGTTCAGAAAAGGAAGCTTTATAAAAATATAGGTTGTCTTACGTTGAAAGCCGAATCACAAAAAAGAAAATATATTTTAAAATGCGTATGCTTGCCGAATATTCGAGACAAGCTTGAATTTTGACAACGCAGATTAAAAAGAGGGGGCAAGGACGGTACTCCTCAAAACAACTTAATTGGCTTGATTTTTATAAAAAACTTGATTTTTATAAAAAATATGATATAATACATTTGATTCGAAATGCTTTTTGGTCTTAAAATTTTAATTACAAATAAGGAGATATAATTATGATTACTTTCGACTTGGACATACTATTCAAGCTGCCTTCGCTTGAAATTGACGATGAAGGTACGGGTATCGGCAGATTGATTTTTGCGGACGGCACTGTTTGGACCGGTCCTTTTGAGGAAGGCGTTAATCTTGATGGTCACGCAAGAGTTACTACCGCTTGTGGTGTTACCTACGAGGGTGAATGGAAGTCCGAATGGCTCATTTTAGAGGGAGATTGCAAGAACGGATTTGGAAAAAAGGTAAATGTTTTCGGAAATGTTTGTGAGGGAATTTTTAAAAATCGTCACCTTGACGGTCCGGGTAAAATTACTTTTTCAAATGGCGATGCTTTAGAGGGCGTTTGGAAATCCGACGATCTCATTTTAGTTGAGCCTCCTTTCTATGGAGAGGGATACGGTGAGAAAATTTCTATCGACGGAAGAAGCTTTGAGCAGGGAACATACAAAAATGGCATGCTAATTGAGGGAACGCTCTGCCGTGGCAACTACTACGAAGACGGTGAATTTGAAGATTACAGACTTGTAAAGGGCTGTAAAATTCTTCCTAATGGCACAGCCTTCGAGGGAGAGTTTGATAAAAACGGCAAGCTTATGATTGACCGCCCATACAAAATATACCATAGCATAGATGTCAATTCCGTTGAGGATGTTTACACGGGCGAGAAAAACTTACTTGGTCAGCCTCACGGAGTTGGCACAATGAGATACGCCGACGAGTCAATTTATGCAGGTGACTGGAAAGATGGCGTATGGCACGGCAACGGTAAATTCACATACGGAGATTGCGTTTACGAGGGTGCGTGGAAAAACGGATATCTTGTTTTGAAAGGTTAAAAACCAAGATGTCGAAACGGCAGCTTCAGGTGAGGACAATTTTTCAAGGTTTAAGGAAAATCTCAGCATAAAACAATCAGAGCTTGAATGATTTGAAGCTAAAAGCAAAAAAATCTCGACACAGGTCGAGATTTTTTGTTTCTTTTTCGTTTGGCGGGCGCTAATGCCCTTTTTTGATTAAACGGACTCGCCGTCAACTGTAACATCTGCGCCGTCAACGTAAATGCTATCACCAAACTCGAACGGTGCGTCGGCAATCAAGTCGGGGATGTTGGGTTGAAGGTCCATTTTGCCCTTGAAATAGGGGTGTGTTGAGCCGGCTTCCGCCTTGAATGTGCATCCGTCAAGGGAAATGCCCGTTACATTGTTGCCCTCTCCGACGATAATCGCAGGATTTTCGTGAACGAAGTGGCAATTTTTGAACGAGATGTTGGAGAGTGTGCCTGTTGTGTTCTTGGCGCAAATGACGATTGGCTCGCCCTTGCCCCACCACCAGCCACCGTAAATCTTGGTGTCGGAGACGATATTTTCAAAGTGTGCGCCCTCGACGCTTCCGTCGTCGCCCGTGAAGATTGCAATCGCTCTGTTTGAACGGATTATTTTGATGTCGTGAACGCTTATATTTCTTACCTTGCTATAAAGGTGACCGAAGCGGATTGCCGCACTGCGAGAGGACATAAGACAGTCGTAAATTTCGATATTCTCGCATACTCCCTCGGTGTTTGTAATGCACGTGCCTGCAAAGCAGTCATCTCCGCAAAGGAAGGTGGAATTTCTGACGATAATGTTTTTCGATGCCGAGCAGTGAACGCCGTCGTTGTTTCCTATTCTGTTGTGGTTGTCAACGTAGATGTTCTCGATTAAAATGTTCTCGCAGTTCGAGAAAACGAGAGTCCAGCACGGAGAGTTGAAAATCTTTATTCCGTCAATCGTTATGTTCTTACAGTTGTTGAAGAATATGGGCTGTGTTGGACGTGCAACAAGTCCGATTACCATTTGCTCTGCATATTCCTTGGTCATTGTCGCTTCGTCAACAAACGGCGGGCAGTATGCGTCAAAGTCGAAAAATGCGTCGCCACTCATTTGAATCTTGCCCTCGCCTGTGATGCGAATGTTCTCACAGTCAAGCGCATATATGAGCGAAATGGTTTGCTTCATTTCGTTGTGGTAGAAGCCACAGTCACGGTAATGCTCTATGTTGCGTGAGCCAACAAGCTCTGCTCCCTTTTCAAGCACGATTGTTATGTCGCCTTTGAGCGCAATCGTTCCCGTAACATAGTAGCCCTTGGGGAATACAAGCGTGTCGCCCTTGCCTGCCCCGTCTATAATTTTTTGAATTGCCTCTGTTTCAAGAGTAGCTCCGTCGCCCTTTAAGCCGAGCTCCTTTACATTTAAAATTGCCATAATACCTCCCCCTTACTTTTTCTTTAGGAGAAGAAAAAGTAAGCAAAAAGAAACCAAATATGTGTTTAGTTTTCCCTCCCCTTTACGAGAAGAAAAAGTAAGCAAAAAGAAACCAAATTTTTCATTCCGCATTCCGCACTCCGCATTCCGCATTGCGTAGCAACGACGTATTGCAACGCCTAAAATTACCATTCGCCCTTCCAGAGAACCGTCGCTCCCATATTATTCCAGTAAGCATCCCACGTTATCGGCTGCTCCGTGTGGTGACACATTATTATTGCTTGGGAAGCGCCTCGGAATACACGGTTGCCCATATATTTTACGCTTGTTGGGATTTCGATTGATACGATGCTCTCACAGAATGCGAATGCTGTATCGCCGATTTTTTCAATGCTTTCGGGAATTTCGATAAGGTAAAGCTTTGTGCAGCTGTAAAATGCGTTAGAGCCAATTTCCTTGACTCCGTGGCCGATTTTAACCTCCTCTAACGAGGTGCATTTCATAAACGCCATATCACCGATCTTTTCAACGCTGTCGGGAATGGTTATTTGCTTTAACAGCTTACAGTTTGTAAATACCTCGTTGCCGAGATCCTTAACGCTTGACGGAATTATAATTCCGGGAAGCTTAACGCAGTTTTCAAACGCCTTAGCTCCGATTTTCTCTACCTTTCCCTTGAAGGTGACCTCTGTCAAGGAAACGCAGTTGTAGAAGGCTCTTACGCCAACGCTTGTAATTGTTGACGGAAGCTTAACCGTAGTGAGAAGCGAGCAATCCTCAAAGCATCCCTCGCCGATTCCCGTAACCTTTTTACCCTTGTGCATTGTGGGAATGGTCAACGGATCCACCTCGGTGATGTTCTTGTCCGTGCAGATTATAGAAAACGTGCCGTCCCTGTTAGGTGCAAAATCCCAAAGCTCAGCTTCGGATATGCTCTCGCTTGATTCTTCCTCCTCTTCCTCTTCTTCCTCGTAATCGCCTGTGTCCTCAGTGTTATCACACGATACGAAAGCAAGACAAAGAGCCATAAGAAATGCAAGAAGTATAAGTAAATATTTCCTCATAATTATCTCCTTAATATTTATTATCAAGTAATATTTTAACATTATTTAGTCCCACTGTCAAGGGAAAAAGAAAATAATAGCCCTTCTGTTGCTCAAACATCAAAAAATCCCGACGTCTGTCGGGATTTTATATGACCTTTACTGCAATCCGAGCACGATGAGCAGAACAGATATGTCCGCCGGACTGACTCCGCTGATGCGAGATGCCTGTCCAAGCGTAAGCGGCCTTACCTTAGTCAGCTTTTGGCGAGCCTCTATTCTGAGTCCCTCTATTTGCATATAATCAAGGTCTTGGGGTAACGGCTTTGACTCTAAGCGCTCGTTCCTTGCGACCTCCTGGAGCTGCTTTTTGACATAGCCCTCATATTTTATCTCTGTCTGCGCCACGAAAAGCAGGCTTTTTTTGATTTCGGGGCGAGATGTATCGAATTTTTCGAGGCTTTCGTAATCTATTTGAGGTCTTTTCAAAAGCTCGTAAAGTGATGTCGGAGCTGCTATCGGCGATGTACCGAGAGCCTCGAGAAGCTCGTTCAGCTCCTCACTCGGACGAATAAGGGTACGCCTTGCGCGCTCGATTTCGCCCTCGACTTCCTCTCTTTTTTTGGTGTAATGCGCCCACTGCTCGTCGCTCACAAGTCCCACCTCTCTGCCTATCGGGGTAAGACGGTAATCGGCGTTGTCCTGTCTTAGAAGCAAGCGATACTCAGAGCGAGATGTCATCATTCTGTACGGCTCGTGCGTTCCCTTTGTAACAAGGTCATCAATCAGCGTGCCTATGTACGATGATGAGCGAGAAAGAATCATAGGCGCTTTGCCGAGAAGCTTAAGAGATGCGTTAATTCCCGCAACAAGCCCCTGCGCCGCCGCCTCCTCATAGCCGGAGGTACCGTTGAACTGACCTGCGCCGTACAAGCCCGATATCTTTTTATACTCAAGCGTGGGCAGAAGCTCCTGCGGATCGGTGCAATCGTATTCTATTGCGTAGGCATATCTCATAATTTGGGCGTTTTCAAAGCCCTCAAGGGAATGTACCATTTCAAGCTGAACATCTATCGGCATAGAGGTCGAAAAGCCCTGTAAATACATTTCCTTTGTGTCGCTTCCCATCGGCTCAACGAAGAGCTGATGCCTCGGCTTATCGGCGAAGCGAACGATTTTATCCTCGATTGAAGGGCAATATCTCGGCCCTGTGCCGTGAATGTTACCCGAATAAAGCGCCGAGCGCTTGATGTTTTCCTGTATGATTTGATGTGTTTTGGCGTTGGTGTATGCGATATAGCATGGAATTTGAGGCGCTGTCGCATACTCGCTCTCGTCGGTTTGCCACGAAAACGGAAGTGCGCCCTCGTCGCCCTGTTGAATTTCGAGCTTATCATAGTCGATTGTATCGGCGTGTATTCTTGCAGGCGTTCCCGTTTTGAAGCGCATCATTTCAATGCCCTCTCTTATAAGGGCCTCGGTGAGTGCAGTTGCCGCCATGAGTGAATCGGGGCCCGAGGTGTAGCAGTTGCTTCCCGTGTGAACTGCCGCATTGAGATACGTTCCCGTACAAAGAATGGCGCAATCGACCTCAAAGCGCTCGCCAAGTCTTGTGATAACGGCAGTAATTTTCTTGGCATTTTCCGTGACCTGTGTTTCAATATCGACAATTTCCGCCTGTATTACCCGAAGCCTTGGGGTTGCCTCGAGAATTCCCTTCATTATCGAACGATATTTCATTCTGTCCGCTTGTATGCGCTTGGAGTGAACTGCCGCACCCTTTCCTAAATTCAATGTTCTTGCCTGAAGGGTTACAAGGTCAGCGCTTCTGCCCATCTGTCCGCCGAGAGCATCTATTTCATAAACGAGATGTCCCTTGGCCGTTCCGCCTATCGACGGATTGCAGGGCAAATTCGCTATCGCATCAAGCGACATTGTGAAAAGTATTGTATCAAGCCCGAGCCTTGCGCTTGCAAGCGCAGCCTCAACGCCTGCGTGTCCGGCACCGACAACTGCTATTTGTGTCTTGTTTGCTTGCATCATTACTACTCCCTTCAAGGTTTTTTCTTGTGTTACTTGTGGTATTTTGTGTTATTTATAATAGACAGGCTTCTATACACTGTTTCGTGCAAAATCACCCTCAAAAGCTGATGCGGGAAGGTGAGTCTTGACACTGAGAGCTTGAAATCCGCCCTCGCCTTGATGGGCGCTGACAAGCCGTATGACGAGCCTATGATAAATATGATTTCGCTCTTACCTGTGTTTGATATTTCACTGATTTTTGCAGCAAGCTCCTCACTGCTCAGCTGCTTTCCCTCGACACACATCGCTATGACATATGCCTTTGTGGAGATTTTTTCCAAAATCCGCTTTTCCTCACTCGCAAGAGCTCGTTCGATTTCGGCGGGCGACGGATTTTCCGAAATCCGCTCCTCCTTTAAGATAATTTCCTCGATTTTGCACCAAGCGCCGAGGCGCTTTTGGTATTCCTTTATCGCTTCTCTTAAATAGGCTTCCTTCAGGTCACCCGTTGCGATTATTTTTATGCTTAGCATTTTATTCTTCCTCTACGAGCTTAGAAACGGCGGTCATAATTGCAATTTTTCCGCTTTCATAGGTGAGTCCGCCCTGCAAAAATGCGATATACGGCTCTCTTATCGGGCCATCTGCCGAAATTTCGATTGACGAGCCCTGCGTGAAAGCTCCCGCCGCCATAATTACCTCGTCGTTATATCCCGGCATTGCCCACGGCATCGGTGTTACGTAGGAGTCAACAGGCGATGCGCTCTGTATTCCCTGACAGAATTTGATTAGCCCATCGGGGTAGCCGAATTTTATCGTTTGGATTATATCAGAGCGAAGCTCGTTATATCTCGGGTATGCGTTAAAGCCCATTTTTTCAAGCACGTATGCGGCAAAATGCGCCGTTTTCATTGCTTGGCTCACAATATGCGGAGCGAGGAAAAAGCCCTTGAACAGTGACCTGTTTTGGTTCAGAGTTGCGCCAACCTCACAGCCTGTGCCTACACTTGTAAGACGGTATGAGGCAAGCTCGACTGCCCTTTTCGTGCCTGCGATGTAGCCTCCGCTTTCGGCAATTCCGCCACCCGGATTCTTGATAAGCGAGCCGATAATCATATCTGCGCCAACCGCACACGGCTCCTTGTCCTCGGTAAATTCGCCGTAGCAGTTATCTACAACGACGTACGCATTGCTCCTTGCGTGAACAAACGAGCAAATCTCGCCTATTTCATCAACGGTGAGCGTGGGACGGTCAAGATAGCCCTTTGAGCGCTGAACGAATACAACCTTGACTTTATCGCCAAGCTCGCTTAGTCTTTTATCAATTTTGTCAAAGTCGATTTTTCTGTCGGGGGTGAAGTCGATTTGCTCGTATTGAACGCCGAAATCGGCAAGCGAGCCGTCACCGTTTGCGCCGTCAATTCCAACAACCTCGCAAAGCGTATCGTACGGTCTGTTCGTAACGGAAAGCATAATATCACCCGGACGCAAAAGTCCGAAAAGTCCTATGGTGAGCGCCTGCGTGCCGTTTACTATGCTATGACGCACAAATGCGCTCTCTGCTCCGAAAACACGGGCGTAGATTTGGTCAAGCGTGTCACGGCCGATATCGTCATAGCCGTAGCCCGTCGTTCCGCAAAGCATTGCCTCGCTTACACGGAATTCTCTGTACGCATCAAGCACTCTTTCGGTGTTCGCAAAGGAAATTTCCTCTATTTTTTTGAATATCGGAGCAAGCTCTGCCTCTGCATCGCTTGCGATTTTTATCAATTTTTCAGAAAACATTTTTACCTCCCCTTACTTTTTCTTTAGGAGAAGAAAAAGTAAGCAAAAAGAAACCAAATATGTGTTTAAATACACTTGTCCTTCACAAGAAGAAAAAGTAAGCAAAAAAACCAAATATGTGTTTAGCTTTCCCTCTCCCCTTACAAGAAGAAAAAGCAAGCGAAAAGAAACCAAATATGTGTTTAAATACACTTGTCCTTCACAAGAAGAAAAAGTAAGCGAAAAAACCTGACACTTGAAAACTTGTTTTCGCAAGTGGAAGTTTCCCCCGAGCATCAGCGAGTGGGGGAAACCTCAAAAGCGGATATTTCCTTCTAAAACAGGCGGAGAGTGCTCCGCCTGAGATATTATTGTGATTTATATAGCGCGCTCATCAACGATTGATTTTCGCTTGAGCCTTTAGGCGAAGCTGAGTGTTGAGAATTCTCTTTCTGAGTCTAATTGACTTTGGAGTTACCTCGATAAGCTCGTCATCTGCGATATACTCGATTGCCTGTTCAAGTGAAAGAACTCTCGGAGGTACGAGAATGAGCGCCTCGTCTGCACCCTTTGAGCGAATTGCGGTGAGGTGCTTCTTTTTACATACGTTGACAACGATATCCTCCATTTTGGGACATTCGCCGACAATCATTCCCTCGTAAACGGGAGTTTGAACACCGATAAACATAGCGCCTCTGTCTTGAGTGTTGAACAAGCCGTATGAGGTTGCCTCGCCTGTTTCGGATGCGATAAGCGAGCCTGTAAATCTCGTGATTACGTCGCCCTTGAAGGGTTGATAGCCGTCAAAGAGCGTATTAAGAACACCCTCGCCCTTTGTATCTGTCATAAACTCGCTACGGTAGCCGAGCAGGCATCTTGACGGAATAAGGTATTCAATTCTCGTTCTTGAGCCGATTTTAGCCATATCAACGAATTCGCCCTTACGAGCGCCGAGCTTCTGCATTACGATGCCCTCGCTTTCCTCGGGCACGTCAATGGAAACACGCTCCATTGGCTCGTGAAGAATTCCGTCGATTTCTCTATAAAGCACTCTCGGGGTTGAGCAACAAAGCTCATAGCCCTCACGGCGCATATTTTCGATAAGGATTGAGAGGTGCATTTCTCCTCTGCCCGCAACCTTGAAGGAGTCTGTCGTTTCGCCGTCGCTTACACGAAGGGACACGTCACGAAGCGTTTCCTTATAAAGACGGTCACGGATTTGACGTGAGGTAACGAACTTGCCCTCTTGGCCTGCAAACGGGCTATCGTTTACCTGGAAGGTCATTTCCATTGTCGGCTCGCTAACCTTGACAAATTCAAGTGGCTCGGGTGTGTCGAGAGCGCAAACCGTATCGCCGATTGAAAGCTCCTCAACTCCGCTAAAGCATACGATATCTCCAACGGTTGCGCTTTGTGCGGGTGAGCGTGAAAGGCCGTCGAATTGGTAGATTGAAATAATCTTTGCACGGCGTGGCTTCTCGTCGGAGTGGAAGTTGCAAACGCTGACCTCCTGTCCAACCTTGATTGTACCTCTTTCAATTCTGCCGACACCGATTTTTCCAACGTAGTCATTATAGTCAATGCTTGATACGAGAAGCTGAAGCGGCTCGTCCTCCTCGCCCTCGGGTGCGGGAATGTAGTCAAGAATTGTGTCAAGAAGCGGAATGAGGTTTTCGCCCTCTACGTCGGGAGAAAGCGATGCCGTACCGCTTCTGCCGGAGCAGAACAGCATAGGGGAGTCGAGCTGGTCATCGGTTGCATTAAGGTCAATAAGAAGCTCGAGCACCTCGTCGATAACCTCTTGAATACGGGCATCGGGACGGTCGATTTTATTTACAACAACGATAATTCTGTGTCCCATCTCCATAGCTCTTTGAAGCACGAAGCGAGTTTGAGGCATCGGGCCCTCTGCCGCATCAACGAGCAGAATAACTCCGTTCACCATTTTAAGAATTCTCTCAACCTCTCCACCGAAATCGGCGTGACCGGGGGTGTCGATTACATTGATTTTCTTTCCTGCATAGCGAATTGCCGTGTTCTTTGCAAGAATGGTAATTCCTCTTTCTCTTTCGAGGTCATTTGAGTCCATTACTCTTTCGGTGGTGGTTTGGTTCTCGTGATACGCACCGCCCTGCTGAAGCATTCCGTCAACAAGCGTGGTTTTTCCGTGGTCAACGTGAGCGATAATGGCTACGTTTCTTAAATCCTCTCTGAAAATCATTTTTATATCCTCTCTTTTTAATCTGCGTTATCAAAATCAAGCTTATCTCGAGTATGCGACAAGCGCATACATTTTAGCATATAATATGTGCGTTGTAAAGAGTTTTTTTGAATTTTTTTAATTTTTTTGATTTTCGCTTTTTCTCCCCGTTACACTATAAGCAGGCAAAAGCCCAGCAGTGATGCTAAAAACACGATGTTGAGCAGGGTGAAAATTCCGAAATATTTGAGCCTTGAGCCTGTGTTGGTTCTGCAAAACTCGGCGAAGGTGATAAGCGAGGCAAGCGATGCGATAAGTGTGCCTGCTCCACCGATGTTGACACCGAGCAAAAGCTCCTTGTAGTTGTCGGTGAACTGCGAGAGCAAAATTGCGCTGGGCACGTTTGAGATAAGCTGACAGGACAGCGTTGAGAAAGCAAGCGTGCTTTTTTCAAGAAGCGAGGAAAAAACGGCACGTACTGTGTCTATGCTTGCCATATTTCCCGAGAAAATAAAGAAGCAGCAAAATGTGCCGAGCAGAAAATAATCGACACGCAAAAGAGCGTATCTGTCCATTACGAGAATACCGACAAGGACTATCAAAAGTCCAATATAATACGGAATTACCGAGAAAACCATAAGTATGGTAAGAGAGAAAAGCACAAGGTATATTATGCTTCTTTGTCGCTTGAACACGAATGGCTCTCTTTTTTTGAGCTCCATTTTCTGCGACGGAAAAAAGAATACCGATAATGTAAGAAGTGTGACTGCGAGCAGAAACGGGGGTAGCATTATTCCCATAAATTCAAGCGTGGGAATGTTGAATTTCGAATACAGGTAGAGGTTTTGCGGGTTTCCGAACGGGGTTAACATTCCGCCGAGGTTTGCCGAAAGGTTTTGCAAAACAAATAGCCACGGGGTGTATTTTTCGTTGCCCGTTTCGCTTAGCACATACCAGCCGAGCGGCAAAAAGGTGATAAGCGCCATATCGTTGGCGATAAAGAGCGAGCCGATAAAGGTGATATAGATAAGCGCAAGCACGCAAAGGCGGAAGTTCGGAATTGAGTGAATGATTTTTCGTGCGATTATACTGAAAAACTTGATATTTTTGAGTGCGCAAACGACTGCAAGGGTAGCGAAAAGGCAGGATAGGGTTTTGAGGTCAATATAGTCAAGGTATGCCCTTGATGGTGGCACGAAAAGACAGGTTATGAGCGCCGCAAAAAGCGCCACGAAAAACACGGCGTGTCCCTTTATGAATATTAGCGCTTTTTTCATTTTTCTTCCCCCTGCTTGATGCGATGTGCATATATTTTTTATCTTGCACAAAGATAATACTAAATTTTTTAACATTTGTCAACTGTTTTTTATTAATATAAATTGACTTTTTTCGCTCGGTATGGTAAAATAGAGCTGCAAGCAAATGAACAAACACAAGGAGATATACTATGGAAATTCGTATTGCAAGATATTTCGGCAACGCAAAGGGCGCACTCTCGTTCACCTTTGACGATGGCTGCTACAAGGAAAGCACTCTCAAAACGATTGAGATTTTCAAGGCGGTTGAGGCAAAAACAGGCATAAAAATAAAGGCGACAAGCGCGCAAACGGTCGGCTTTCTTCACGAGGGGCTGATTGATATGTGGAAAACAGCCTTTGACGAGGGGTACTACGACCTCTGCTCGCACTCCGTTGACCACTGTGTAGGCTATAATGACGAAACACCCGAGGAAAAGCGTCTTTACGACGCCGAGGCATCAAGAGATAAGCTTGCCGCAATTTACGGCAAAACGCCTATCTGCTTTGCAATTCCCGGCGGCGGGGAGAGCGAGGGGGCTTGTCAGCTGCTTCGCCGTCACTATTTCGCAAACAGAGTCGGCGAGGGCCCGATAAACCACCCCGAAACGATTAACTTTATGCGTCTTACCTCTTTTATCGGACGTCTGTCTTACGAAAATGCCGAGCCGTGTATTAAATTTATCGACGAGGTTATCTCAACGGGTGGCTACGGAATTCAGATAAACCACTGGCTAACCGACAAGGAGCAGGACGTTCACCACGCACAGAGAACGCACGTTTTCGAGGACGAATGCTTCTATGCGGCGCAAAGGGCGGCTGAGGGTGAGCTTTGGATTGCCTCTCTCAACGATGCCGTAAAATACATTTATGAGAGCAAAAACGCTCAAATTACGACACAGGGTGACGAAATTACCGTTTCGTGCGACCTTGATACAAGCATTTTCGACCATCCCTTAACCCTCGTTATCACTCCCGATTGCGACAAGACAGTCAAAATAAACGGCGTTGATTTCTCGCTTGAGGGTGGAAAGGAAAACGTTGTAACGGTTGAGGTGAAATAATGAAGCTCACACTTATTGCTTTGGGAATTATTTCCACCATAACACTGCTTCTTTACGGAATTGACAAGCTAAAGGCTAAGCTCGGCGCTTGGCGTATTCCCGAAAGGGTGCTTCTCGGCTTTGCCTTCTTCGGTGGCGGTCTTGGCGCGATTTTGGGAATGAACCTCTTCCGTCACAAGACAAAGCATTGGTACTTTTGGGTGGTCGGCATTTTCGGAATTATCGTTCAGGTTGCGCTGATCGTGCTTGTCTATACCTTCTTAGACAAGAGCGTTAGTTGCGTGTAATATCAAAAAACCTCGACACAGGTCGAGGTTTTCTTTTTATTTTCACTTAACTTCTTCTACCGTACCGTTGGCATAGGTTTTCTTGCCTTTAACAAGATTGCCACGCTCAAACTCGCCTTCTTCAAGCTCGTTGCCAGACTCGGAAATCCTCTTTCCATATCCGTTCACACAAACGCCCTTTAAAGCGATCCAGCCATTTTCGCATGTTGTCTTGTAAATGCGCCTGTTCAAAGTTATCTTTACCTCACCGGTGAGATGTCCGTAATCAAATGTTCCTTTCACAACCGTACCGTCAAACCAAACGATCTTGCCCTTACCTTCAAGGGTGGCGGCGTTGAATTTGCCCTCATAAATTACGCCATTAGAGTAAATTATCTTGCCTTTTGCAAGTCCCCCGTAAATGCTTCCATCAAAAACTCCTTCTTCAATCATTCCGTTAGGTCTAATGCGCTTACCCTTAACAAGCTTCGTTCCGTCTTTAAAGGTGCCTTCTACTACCACTCCACTATAATAAGTTATTTTGCCTCTGACAAGTGTTCCTTTTTTAAAAATTCCCTCGTCAATTTCTCCATCATTAAAAATTTTCTTTCCCCAGCCGTGAAGCTTTCCACCCTTGAATGTTCCCTCGTAAACACCTCCACTAATAAAACGCATTACACCATTTCCATTGGGCTCGCCCTTGGCGTTGGTTATACCCTCGTAGGTATAGGTTTCTGTTTCTATTACCTTGTAATATGCCATATTTCTCTCCTTAAAAGTAAGCTGTTATTATAACCATTATATCACAGATGTGTTAAAATCTGTCGCAAAGATTGTGACTATGTAAAAAGCTCAACATTTGTTATTTTTACTCGCATTTTTGTTGGCGGTTTTTAATTCTGCGCCAATTTATAAAGCCATAAAGATCGTTTACGAGGAACGTTACAAAGCACAAACACGAAAGCGGTCGCATTTTCGGTGACAATGTCATCTGATTTCATTGTATCATCGCACGCAAAAAATTGCAAGAGGGGGCGTAATAAAAATTTTTCTTGTATTTTTTAAGGTTTTGTGGTAAAATAGAGAAAATTCCCTTGACGAAAGGAGAAAATCATGCCAAGAAATTCTTCAGAGATAACGCCTTATATTGAGATGCTTGCTTCGCTTAGCACCGAGGCGCACAGCATTACAACCGAGATGTACTATGAGCACGATGTCAAAAGAGGACTTCGTGACCTCAACGGAAACGGCGTTGTTGCAGGTCTTACAGAAATTTCACAAATTCAAAACAAGATTGTCGGCGAGGACGGTGTTCTTTTACCGTGCGCAGGTGAGCTTTACTATCGAGGAATAAACGTGCGAGAGCTTGTCCGTGGGGCAAGTGAGGAAGGGCGTCACGCCTTTGAGGAGTGCGCATATTTGCTTTTGACCTCTCGACTTCCAAATCAAGCAGAGCTTGACGAATTTTCAAAAACCCTCGCTACGTATCGCAATTTGCCGTCGTCATTTGTAAGAGATATCATTCTCAAGGCGCCCGGCAAGAATATGATGAACATTCTTTCCCGCAGTGTGCTTGCTCTTTACGCATATGACGAAAATCCCGACGACATCACCATTCCAAACGTGCTTCGCCAATGCATTTCGCTTATCGCACAATTCCCGCTTTTAGCCGTTTACGGTTATCAGTCCTATCAGCACTATCACAACGGAAAAAGCCTGTTTATTCACTTCCCGAAGCCCGAATACGATACGGCGGAAAACCTTTTGCACATTTTAAGAGAGGACGGCAAATTTACCAAGCTTGAGGCGGATTTGCTCGACCTTGCGCTCGTTTTGCATATGGAGCACGGCGGTGGAAACAACTCGACCTTTACCACACACGTCGTTTCCTCATCGGGCACGGACACGTATTCTGCGGTTGCGGCGGCGCTCGGCTCGCTTAAGGGCCCACGTCACGGTGGCGCAAACATCAAGGTCGTTCAAATGTTTGACGATATGAAGCGTGAAATCGACACAACCGACGAGTCCCAGATACGAGATTATCTTGTTCGTCTGCTTGACAAGCAGGCGTTTGACAGAGCGGGCTTGATTTACGGAATGGGGCACGCAGTTTACTCCATTTCAGACCCGAGAGCGCAGATTTTGGAAAAATACGCATACGAGCTATCGCTTGAAAAGGGTATGGTTGACGAATTCAACCTCTACAAGACCGTGGCAACGCTTGCTCCCGAAATTATCGCAAGCAAAAGAAAGATGTATAAGGGTGTCAGCCCCAACGTCGATTTCTTCTCGGGACTTGTTTATAGAATGCTCGGATTGCCCGAGGAGCTTTACACTCCTATCTTTGCCGTTGCAAGAGTTGCGGGCTGGAGCGCTCACAGAATTGAGGAGCTTCAATGCGCAGGCAAAATTATTCGCCCTGCCTATATCGCAGTTAAGCCAATAACGGACTATGCTCCCATGGCAGAGCGTAACGAGGAAAAATAAGGCGCTTGCAGAGCAAAATCGCAAAACAAAAAGGACTCATAAGAGTCCTTTTTTCTTTTATTGCCGTGGCCTTTATGCCTCGGTCTGTGTCTGCGCTTCGGTTTCGGCTTCGGTTTTTGTGTCTTCCTCTACCTCCGGTTTGATTTGCTCTTCCTCTTTCTCTGAGTCTGCCACGGTTACAACCGTTGCCATAATGTCAGCCGTAACAAGCTCCGTGCCGATCTGACGAGTAAAGCTGAGCAGATACAAGCCGTCCTGCGCTACCTCGTCACCGAGGGAAACAGACTGCCAATCGCCGTCAGAGACGAATATGAGTAGCTCAGAGCCGTCGGACACAATTCCGTACTTATACGCCTGCTGCGCCATATACTCATAAAGCTCGGAGCGGTTCATTTTTTTGCTTGGCGTTACCGTTATTGTGATTTCGACATCGTTGTTCCTCTTGTAATCAAAAACGACATCGCTCTCGTTTATGCGCACCTCAAGCTCGGTTTGGTCATATGCATAGCTTTTAAAATATGTGCCATTGCCGTTTACGGTATTTGCCTCGCTTGAGCGAATTCCGTCAGCGGTTGAGATATATGCAACGAGCTTATACTGTCCCTCAAGCGCCACCATAGGTATATCTATTGTTATGTTAGCCTGCTCGAGCTCGAACGAGTCGCCCTTGACATATGCCTTTTCGGTTGCGCCCTCGTAATCGAGGTGGTAGAGCGCTCCGTTTTTGTCAGCAAGCGCAAGCTTTATCACATACGGCTCGCCCTCAACGAAAAGGAGTGTGTCATTGGTTGTAAGCTTTATTTTTTCAATTATGATTTTGTCCTCGTTCTCCGTTATGCCCTCTGCGCTTACCTCTACCCTTCCAAAGCTTGCATTGAGCTCAAGCTCCTCACGGCTATCAATATTTACGGTCTTTGCATCCTTTATTGCCTCGTATTTTTCGTCAATGAGCTCAAGGCGCTTCATTTCCGCCTCGTACGCAGCAACCATTTCTTCCATGCTACCGATTTTTGCGCCATTCCAGGTGTAATATTTGGAAAGAGCCTCTACCTCCTCGTACGAGCGCAAAATTCCTGCCTTGACAACGTCCATATCTCTTGTACATTCAAGTCCTGTGAGAGCCAAAAGCTCATACAGGGTTGCCATTTGCGCCTCAAAGCCGTCCTCTCTTATGATAACGCAGAGCTCCGGCACGTAGCCACTGCCACTGCCCTTGCCTTGATAGGAAACTCTTATCGCTTGTATTTCAACCTTATCATTTAAAAGCTTGTCGCCCGAGGTCAACGCTGTGCCGTTTGAAAGCTTTACCGACACGGGTGAGCCATCGCCTACGATTGTGTAGAATTCGCAGCCAACATCGTGACCGTGAAGAACGTCATAGCCCGACGGATTATCAAAGCTCTCGCCTATTTTGTCCTCGGTGGTAGTCATTTCCACATAGTCATAGCCCTTAAAGCCCTGGAGCTTTAGCTCCACGCTCATCGTATCGTCACTCATGCTGCCGACCGTCATAATATCGGTGAGCTTGTCGGCGCTGATTATCTTCATTGGGCCAATCATATGTGTTTCGGGAGAGAAAAATGCGTCATAGCAGATATCGTCCTTGATTACCATACAGGAAACAGCAGTGCCTTGATTTTGTCCGAAATTAGCATTTGTGTTCAGAATTTCCCAATAGCCCTTGGAGTTGTCGGCAACGATGCAATAGTTCATTGTAGTGCTTTCAACACCTGTCAAAATCTTTGTTGAATACTCAAATCTCAACTCGGGAATGTAGAGCATTCTTGTGTACGCCTTTACGCCGACGCTGTTGCTAACATAGTAAATTTCATACACGTTGTCGCCGTTTTCGTTTTTATAGCGAGTACACATTCTAACAAGCGCGCCCTCGGAATCTCTGGAATAAAGTGTTTCGGAGTTTTCCTCGACGTGAAGATACAGCTCCAAGCCGTAGTTAATCCAGGTGTCAACCACTCTTACGTATTTTTTCACACTATCAATAAGGTCTGCGCCTATTTTAGCGCTTTCCTCAATAGCCGTTGCCGTCTCGGCAAAATAAGAGTGAGAGTTGCTGTATTCGACAAATCCGCCCCATTTAAGAGCTGCGCCGTCAAATTCAACCCAGCTTCCGTCTGCAGCGGTCAGCTTATCTGTTGCATTCAGCTCACGCACGGAAAGGGAGCCGAGCGCCTGAGCGTATTTTTCGTAGCTTTCCCTTGCGATTTTCGCAAGGCTTTTCAAATCCTCGCTTCCCTTTTCAAAAATGTTGTCATTGTTTCTCAAGAGCTGCGAATCAAGTCTTTGATTTGCCAAAAGAAGCTGTGCGGCGCTCTTGCCGTCAAGAACGTTAAGCCCCTCGTTGTTGTCGGAGCCGCTCTGATTTTGGCTTTCGCTCTGATTTTGGCTCTCGCTTTGATTTTGGCTCTCGCCCTCGCCTTTATTTTGGCTCTCGCTCTGTGTCTGCGAATCCGATGGTAAATTCGTGTCGTCCGTTCTGTCAGCGCACGATGCGAAAAGCGACACAGCTAAAATAAATGTCAAAAAAATCGCTAAAAATCTTTTCATTTCACTTTGTCCTTTCTAAAATTCAGATTTTTGCCCGAGTGAATTTACTGAATATCAGTGTTATTCTATTTTCATTTTATCATAACCATAGGAAAATTTCAATATTTTTTTCACAGAAGGGCGCTCGTGCAGAGCACCTTTCAAGCAAAATCGCACACCCGCTGTCACGGGTGTGCGATTTGATTTTCAAATGTCGGCCTTGAAGCCCTCAATAAGAGCAATTTTTTGCTTGCGGGTAAGGCGCTTTATCTGACATTCTCGGCTCTGCGCCTGCTCCTTGGAGTCATACTCCTCAAAATACACAAGCCGAACGGGCAACCGAGAGCGAGTATATTTTGCGCCCTTGCCACTGTTGTGTACGCTTACTCGCCGTTTGAGGTCATTTGTGTAGCCCGTGTAAAGCGTCCCATCGCTACACTCGACTATATATGCGTAATTTGCCATTTATCCCTCGATTTTGGAGTAGTCGATTTTCCTGTTTTTGAAATAATATTCCTTGTCACCCTCGCCGATTTCACGGATTACCCTGCACGGAGAGCCGAATGCCACAACGTTTGCGGGAATGTCCCTTGTTACGACGCTTCCTGCGCCAATAACCGAATTGTCTCCGATTGTAACGCCGGGCATAACGATAACGCCTGCTCCGAGCCATACGTTGTTTCCGATATGAATGGGCGCATTAAATTGGTAGTCCGAGGCACGAAGGGTAGGATCTATCGGGTGTCCTGCCGTTGCCAAGATTACATTGGGGGCAAAAAGCACGTTGTTTCCAACGTAAACATGCGTATCGTCAACGACCGTAAGACCGAAATTGGCGTACACGTGGTTGCCGAAATGGAGATTATGCCCTCCCCAATTTGCGTGTAGCGGTGGCTCAACATAGCAGCCCTCTCCGCACTCCGCAAGCATTTGCTTCAAGAGCTTCCTTCTCTTTTCAATCTCGCTCGGTCTTGTGTGATTATAATCATACTGAAGCTCTAAGCATGCCGACTGCTTTGCCATAAGCTCGTCATTCATACAGTTGTAAAGATCTCCGTTATGTATGCTCTCAATAAGCTCGTCAAGTGTCATTTTATCTCCTTTTTTGCAAAAACGGCGACACGTGTCGCCATTTTTTGCTTTATTTCTTTCTTTTGTTCTTAAAAAAATCGGTAAGAAGCGAGGCGCATTCGTCCTTCAGGACTCCGCCTATCACCTCGGGCTTGAAAACGGGGTAATCGTTCAGATTAAAAACCGTGCCGAGAGCTCCCGCCTTAAAATCACTCGCACCAAAGATAACCCGTTCAACATGGGCGTTCGAGATTGCGCCCGCGCACATAGGACACGGCTCAAGCGTAACATAGAGCGTACAGCCGACGAGCCTCCAGCCTCCAAGGCGTCTGCACGCCTCGTCTATTGCCTTAATTTCGGCGTGGTGAAGGGCGTTTTTGTCCATTTCTCTTGTGTTGTAGGCGCTTGCGATTATCTCGCCGTCCCTCACAATTATCGCCCCAACGGGCACCTCATCAAGCTCGAATGCCTTTTTCGCCTCGTCTATTGCCCGATGCATAAAAATTTCGTGTGTTTCCATTTTCGCATTCCTCATTCCGCAGGCGAGCGCCTGAGGCAACCTCCGCCCTCATTTAGTCTTGATTTAACAACTACCACGAAGCAGTCGAGAGCCTCGACACGCAAAATCCGTGTTCGTTTAGCCTTAATTTAAAAATCACCTACGAAGCAATTTCACTCCGCACTCCGCATTCCGCATTCCGCATTTGCGGAGCATTCCGCACCTGAGTAGCAACGCAGAAGAACGTAGCCATCAACGACATCTCCGATATGCTCCTCGGGCGTTCAGAACAAGTTGTTCAAGGCGCAACGGAAATGGCGGGCGAAGGCTATCTTCTTGATAGTCAAGGTCGCCATTGAGTAGCAACGCAGAAGAACTCAACCATCAACGACTGACTTGATGTCCTCGGTCGTTCAGGGCAAGTTGTTCAAGGCGCAACGGAAACGGCGGGCGAAGGCGTACTTATCGTACGTCAAGGTCGCCGTTGAGTAGCAACGCAGAAGAACGTAGCCATCAACGACCGAGGTTAAAAATCTGCTATGTCCATATATTTGTGCCCGTTAGCCGCAATGAATGCCTTACGGGCCATAATATCGTCGCCCAAGAGGGTTTCAAACATTACTCTTGTAGCTTCCTCGTTGGTTGGCTCTACCAATATCAGTCGTCTTGTGTCAGGACGCATTGTCGTTTTCGACATCATTTCGGGCTCGTTTTCACCAAGTCCCTTTGAACGCTGAATTGTGTACTTTTTGCCGTTTTCCTCAAGCTCGGAAAGGATTTGCGCCTTCTCCGCCTCGTTGTAGGCAAACAGTATTTCGCCCTTGCTTGTAGTTATTTCATACAAGGGAGATTCCGCTATAAATATCTTGCCCTCTCTTATGAGAGTCGGGAGCAGACGGTAAAACATTGTCAAAAGAAGCGTTCTTATCTGGAATCCGTCCTCATCGGCATCGGTGCAGATAATAATCTTGCTCCATTTCAAGCTGTCGAGGTCAAACGCAGACACGTCACCCTTCGCCTTCACCTCAACACCACATCCGATAACCTTCAAGAGATCGACGATAATGTCGCTTTTGAAAATCTTTTCAATGGTGCTTTTAAGGCAGTTGAGCGTCTTTCCTCGAACGGGAATAACCGCCTGAAATTCCGCATCACGAGCGAGCTTTACAGATGTAAGAGCAGAGTCTCCCTCAACTATATACAGCTCTCTTTTTGTCGGATCCTTGGATCTGCACGATACGAACTTCTCGACTCTTTGCGTTACGTCATTTGATACGGCGAGCTTCTTTTTGATGTCAACTCTTGTGCTTTCGGCACGCTCTCTTGAGCGCTTGTTTATCAAAACCTGCTTGGCAAAAAGCTCTGCCTGTAACGGATTTTCCGCAAAGTAGATCTCAAGCTTCGCCTTTATCGACTCGTAAAGGGCGTTTTCTATGAATTTGTTGGTTATTGATTTTTTTGTTTGGTTTTCGTATGAGGTTTGTGTCGAAAAGCTGTTTATAACGAGGACAAGACAGTCCTGAATGTCGATAAACGCAATTTTCGACTCCTTCTTTTGATAAAGTCCCTTTTCGGCGATATATTTATCAAGCGCAAAGAAGAATGCGCGCTTGACTGCCCTATCGGGTGAGCCTCCGTGCTCAAGGAAGCTGGAGTTGTGATAATATTCAAGCTTGGTTACCGTGTTTGAAACGCAGAAGCAAATTTCCGCCTTCAGCTCGTAATCGTCCTTGTCCTCACGGTCCCTGCCCGTTGCACTCATCTCCCACCAATACGGCGCCGTCATTGCATTTTCGCCCGTGATTTCGGTGATGTAGTCGGAGATGCCGTTTTCGTAATAGAATTCGGTGGTGGAAAGAGAGCCGTCCTCCTCCTCGTAAACTAAAACGAGGTGAAGCCCCTTGTTGACAACTGCCTGCTTATGAAGGGTTGAAAGGAAATATTCCTTTGGGATTTTTGTGTCGGTAAATACGTCGAGGTCGGGACGCCACCTTGTCAGAGTTCCCGTTCTCTTTTGCTTTCTTTCAAGAGGAGAAATGATAAGCTCCGAGCTTGGATTTCCCTTTTCAAAGTGGATTTCATACAGAGTGTCGCCCTTGAACGAATATACATCCATAAACTCCGAGGAGTATTGCGTTGCGCAGGCGCCGAGTCCGTTAAGACCGAGCGAATACTTATATGCGCCTCCGCCCTGATTGTTGTTGTATTTTCCGCCCGCATAAAGCTCGCAATAAACAAGCTCCCAGTTATAGCGGTTTTCTTTTTTATTGAAATCAAGCGGAACGCCACGGCCGTGGTCGTCAACCTCTATGGTTCTGTCCTGATATACGGTAACGACGATTTCCTTACCGTAGCCCTCACGAGCCTCGTCTATTGAGTTTGAAAGTATCTCAAAAAAGGAATGCTCACAGCCCTCAAGCCCCTCCGAGCCGAAAATAACGGCGGGACGCTTTCTTACTCTGTCTGCACCCTTAAGCGATGATATGGTCTGGTTGTTATACTGCGCCATTGGTTCCTCCAAAAAGTCACAGGCTATCCAAAATACAAGAAAATTTTGGGACAAGCCCCTATTAAAACTCATTTTAGCATACATTTTTTATTTTTTCAAGTAAATATTTTTGAAAATAATTGAGAATAGTACAATATGTGCGACATCGTAGCCTTGACAAGCCCCCTCTAAAATGATAAAATAAAGTAAATTGAGAGGGGCAAGCTATGCTTGTGCCTTCAAATCATTCTCTTGCGCAGGAGATTTTCGGTATGAAAAAAATTATGATGCTTTTTTCTCGGTATAAGCAAATTATTCTGTATTTGATATTCGGCGCTCTGACAACGGCGCTGAATGTTTTCGCATATTGGGTGCTTGCGCATCCTCTCGGGCTTGACACGCTTGTGTCAACTCTTATTGCGTGGGTTATCGGCGTTTTATTTGCGTTTTTTACGAACAAATTCTTTGTTTTCGAGAGCAAGGGGCGCTCGCATATGTGGGCGGAGCTTGGCTCATTTACACTTGCAAGAGCCGTGACAGGAGCGCTTGATGTGGGCATAATGTTCGTTTTTGTAACCGTTTTGAGCCTTAATGATATGCTGATTAAAATAATATCCAATGTGGCGGTTATTATTCTTAACTACATTTTTTCCAAGTTTCTTATATTCGCAAAAAAATCACACAGGCATACCTCCTCCGAGAGCGACATAGCTGAAGGAGGGGACAAGCAATGAGAGAGCTTCTGTCAAAAAAGGGGATTGAGCAAATCGGCGCATTGCGTCTGAGCGACTGCAAAATAATCCGTCCTTACCTACTCGAAAGGGCTTCTCTTGATGTGGATTCGTACGTGATAATGATGCTTTTGCCATACAGAAGCGAGGCGAAGCCCACCAATCTGTCCGTTTACGCATCCGTGCCGGACTATCACTCTTTTGTCGAGGTGATCCGAGCCGATATTAAATCGTATCTTGGCGCACGCTTTGAGGGTGAGCGCTTTGAGGTGTTTGCCGACCATTCGCCGATTGACGAGGTAAACGCCGCCTGCAAGGCGGGATTGGGCTTTATCGGCGATAACGGGCTTTTGATTAACGAAAAATATTCGTCGTTTGTGTTCCTTTGTGAGATTATCACAAGCATTGAGCCGTCCAGGCTTGGGCTTGAGCTTGCAAGCGGAGATTACATAAGCCGTTGCCTTGGGTGCGGGGCGTGTGCTGCTGCCTGCCCGTGCGGGTGCATCGGCGAGGACGCACAGCCGAAAAGCGAATGTCTTTCGGCCATCACGCAAAAAAAGGGAGAGCTCAGCGAGGGCGAGATTTCCCTTATGCTCGAAAGCGGATGCGCCTGGGGGTGTGATATCTGTCAGGCGGTATGCCCATACACGAAGGGCGCTGCACCTACGCCCATAGAGTTTTTTAAGAGCGATATTGTGACCACTCTTTCGAGTGAGCTTATAAATTCCATGTCCGACGAGGAATTTGAGAGCCGTGCATTCTCCTGGAGAGGTAGAAAAACGGTGCTTAGAAATTTGGAGCTTTTTGAAAAGCAATAATTTGTTTTTCGCCACGGTGTAATTTGACTAAAGCAGGGCGCAATTTATACCTTGGCAAATTAAGAGAGGAAGAAAATGATAAATTTTTTATTTGGTGACGTCGGCTCCGGCAAGGAGCGACACATTGTCGAGCAAATTCGGCTCGACGTTGAAAAATTACGCTCGCTCGGCGCTCCGTCATCGTCTGCGGGAATAAAAAAATGCTATTGGCTTGTACCGGAGCAAAAGACGGTTATTTGTGAAAGAGCCTTGGCAACAGAGCTTGAGCCTGATGCCCAGCTTTATGCCGAGGTAACAAGCTTTACTCGATTTGCCGATATCGTTTTCCGTGCCGTAGGTGGCATCCGTGGCAATTACATAGAGAAAAGCGGAAAGCGACTTATTATGTACCGTGCGCTCACTCAGGTGAGCGACTCTCTTGTTGAGTATAAGGCGACCAAGGGGCGTGAAAGAGGCTGTGTCGATATGTTCCTTGACGTTGTGGGCGAGCTTAAGTCCTACGCAATTTCGCCAAGAGCGCTCGCAGAGGCAAGCGAAAGGCTCAAAAACGACCGTCTGCGCGCCAGAATACACGACCTTGTGTGCGTTTTTGAGGCATATGAGCAAATTTTAAGGCAAAGCTACAGCGATCCGTATGACGATATTATACTTTTGGGCGAGAAGCTTGACGAGTACCCCTCTCTTTTGGAGGGCGCAAGCATTTACATAAGCTCCTTCTTCGGCTTTACGGGCGCTCAGCTCGGTGTTATTCGCAGTATTGTGTCAAGCGCCGACAACGTGACCTTTGCCTTTGATATAGCCGAGAGCGACCTCGGCTCAATTCAGTATGAGAAGCTCAGCTCAACCGTCAAGGCGATAAAGCAAATATGCCACGGCTACGAGATTTCAAAAAAATCCTTCTCGGACTCCGAGGACTTTTACGAGAGCGAGGCAATCTCATACCTTTCCAAAAACATATGGCGCTTTGATGCTCCCTGCCGTGACGATGCAAGCGGAATTACCCTTATGCGTCCGTCAAACGAATTTGAGGAGTGCGAGGCCGTCGCATCCAAGATAAAGGAGCTTATAATGAACGGTGAGCGCTACTCGTCGATTGCGATAATCATGCGAAGCGCAGACACATATCGGGGTGTAATCGACTACACGCTCGAAAAATACGGTATTCCTTACTATATGGCATCAAGCATCGATATCATTACAAAGCCACTTGTTAGAATGCTCTTTTCGGTTATCGGCGCATCGTCGTCATTCGGAATACGTGATATCACCTCGTTTTTGAGAAGCGGCTATTCAGGCATAGATACAGAGGACGCAGACGAGCTTGAGGGCTATATGTATCGCTGGGGCATTAGTGGCTCCAAGTTCGAAAATGACAGCTACTGGTCGGCAAACCCCGACGGCTATGTGACCGAGCCTACGCCGATGCAGACAGAGCGTCTTAAAAAAATCACCCTTACTCGTCAGGCCGTGCTTGACAAAATCACACCGATTAAGCACGCTTTCGAGCAAAAATCAAGCGTAAAGTTCATTTGCCGAGCGATTTACACGCTTTTCGAGAATCTCGGCGTAAGAGAAGCTTTAAGGGCAGAAATGGCCGAGAGCGACAAAAAGGAGGCCATGGAGCTTTCCCAGCTTTATAGCGAGCTTTGGTGCGCGCTTGATGTTATGTGTGAGATTATCGGCGACGAAATTCTCGACAGAGATGCGTTTTTAAGCTCTCTTTGCTATGTTCTTGAGGGTGTGCAGATAGGAACTATTCCGACAGGCGAGGACAACGTGACAATAGGCGAGGCGGACTCCATACGAACCGACAAAATCCGTCACGCATTCGTTTTGGGCGTGTGCGAGGGCGAATTTCCGCAAAGCATAAACGATTCGCCGTTCTTCTCCGATTCTGACAAGGAGGAGCTTCGCTCGCTTGAAATCCACCTCTCCGAGAGTGATACGGTTCGCGCGGACAGCGAGCTTTTGACGTTCAAGCACGCAATTTCAATCCCCTGCGCCTCGCTTACGGTGAGCGCTCCGTTGGCGGACATTCGTGGCAAAAAGAAATCTCCGAGCCTTGCCTTTTCCAGAATTATCAACCTTTTTCCGTCGCTTTGCGATGTGGCAAACGGCTCGCTCTGTGAGCTTGACAAAATTTACAGTGAGCGCATAGCCTATGAGCATTCAAGCTCGGGCACGGCTGTGGGAAGGGCAATTCGCACCTTGCTTGGAATTTCCGACACATCAGCAGCAGAGGGCTTTTCAAATGATGACGAGAAAATTGACGCATCACTTGCCCGCGCGCTTCTGCGCAAAAGCCCCTATCTTTCGCAGTCACGAATAGAAAAGTTCGTGTCCTGTCACTTCCAATACTACTGCACATATCTGCTCGGCATTAAAGAGAGCGATAAAATCTCCTTCGGTGCAAGGGAGGTGGGTGTTCTTGCCCACGCCGTGCTTGAGGATTTTCTTCGTGAGGTGAGCGAAAGCTCCCTTGACCTTTCCTCTCTTTCGGAGAGCGAAATCAATGAAAAATTCGACAGGGTGACATTCTCGCTCATTGACAAGCTTTGCAAAAGCGGAGTGCCGAGCGCAAGGGTTCGCCACCTTTTCAATCGCTTAAAATCCCACATTATAATCTACATAAGGGAGCTTGCCGACGAGTCGAATAACAGCTCATTTGAGCATAAGCTCTTCGAGCTTCCGTTCAATGACAGGGGTGTTGCTCCTCTTAAATTCCAAATAGACTCAGAGATGTCTGTTTCTCTTTCGGGCGTTGTTGACCGTGTTGACGTGTACTACGAGGGAGATACGGCGTACGTGCGTGTTGTTGACTACAAAACGGGCGAAAAGAAATTCTCTCTTAACGATTTTGAGCACGGTCTGGAGCTTCAGCTGCTTATTTACCTATACACCCTTTGCGAGATGCCCGAGGATTCGCCTGTGCGGGCTAAGCTTATCGGTGACTGCTCCCGTCTTGCCCCGGGTGGCGTGATGTACTTTCCTATGCGTCTTGGCAAAAGCACGGTTGACGACGAGATTGACCTCGATTCCGATGAGGCTATCGAGCGTGAGCGCGCAGAGGTTGCCAAGCTCGTTCGCCGAAGTGGGCTTTTCCTCGATACACCAAGCGTTATTTCCGCATATGACACGACGGGAAAGGGCTTATATATTCCAAAAAAGACAAAGAAAAACGAGGGCTATTTCTTAGACGAGGGTGGCTTTGCCGAAAAGCGAGAGCGCCTCGAGCAAATCATAAGGGAGGTCGGTCTTGCAATGCTATCGGGTGATGCAAGCGCCTCTCCGCTTAAATTAAAATCGCACAACAGCCCGTGTGAATACTGTCAGTTCAAGGCCGTGTGCAGAAGGAGGAAGCTATGAGCCGTGTCTTTAATCCAACAAACGCACAGCTGTGCGCCAAATCCTTCAAGGGAAGCGATCTGCTTGTCAGCGCAGGCGCAGGAAGCGGAAAAACCACAACTCTGACCAACAGAGTAATCGAAAGAATTATAAAATACGGCGAGGACATCTCAAGAAAGCTCGTTGTGACCTTTACAAAGGAGTCTGCAAACGACCTCAGGACAAAGATAAGCGAAAAGCTTGCCGCCGAGCTTGCAAAAAGCCCTCAAAGGCACATCTCCGAGCAGATTGTCCGCCTTGGCGCCGCCGACATTTGCACCATTGATTCGTTTTGTCTTAAGCTCGTGCGCGCACACTTTGAGCAATTAGGGCTTGATGGCTCATTCAGGATTGCCGACGAGGCAGAGGCCCAGCTTCTTTGCACAGAGGCTATGAGCGACGTAATTGACGAATCGTTCGAAAGGCGCGGGCGCTCGCTCGACACGGACAAAATGAGCGCCGAGGACATTGATTTTTTGCGTGTGTGTGACTGCTTTTCGTCATTTTCAAGCGAGGAAAAGCTCAAAAAGGATTTGCTTGACCTCTATAAAAAGCTCATTACCACAAAGGATTCCATCGAAACGCTTCTGCGCTCCCCTGCCCTTGATGACGATTTTCTGAAAACGCCGTACGGTGCCGAAATTCGTACACTTACCCTCGAATTTTTGAATTACTACGAGGGCGCATTCAATTACATTATCGCCGAAACGAGCAAAAACGATGGCGATAGGGCGGTATTTTACAAGGCACTATCAAGTGATATCGACTACATAGCGGGCGTTCGCTGTGTCATTCTCGGCGGTGGCGACTACGAGTCGGTAAGGCTCTCTCTTGCAAATTACCCGTCGGCACGCCGTGGCAAGCTTGACGGGGCAACTCACCCCGATGTCGAGCTATTCCTTGAAATCCGTGAAAAATTCAAGAGCAAGCGAAAGGAGATTATCAAAAAATACTTCTCCTCAAGCGATGCGACAATTCGCTCCTCGTACAAGAAAAACGAGGGTGTGCTTTACGCCCTTTACGAAATACTTAAGGCGTTTGAAAACGAATACTCCAGACGCAAAAAACAGATAGGTGTGTGCGATTTTAACGATATTTCTCGCTATGCGCTACGGCTTCTGTATGATGAGGCAGGGCAAATTACACCCCTCGCCCGTGATATTGCCTCACAGTACGACGAGATATACGTTGACGAATATCAGGACACGAACTTTGTCCAAGACAAAATCTTTCTTGCCATTTCAAGTGGCAACAGGTTTTTGGTGGGCGATATCAAGCAAAGCATTTATCGCTTCCGCTCTGCCGAGCCGGAGATTTTTATGTCATACCGTCAAGGCTTCGACACAATAGATGTCGATACGCTTGAGGTTGACGAAAACGGCGAGCTGTGTGTGCCAAGCGGGGAAAATTACCCGAACGGAGCAACGATTTTCATGTCGGAAAACTTCCGTTGCGCCAAGAGCGTAATTGATTTTTCAAACTGTGTTTCCGATTTTATGTTCACCTTAAGTGACTCTATTTCCTACTGCACAGCAGATGCGCTTCGCTTCAAAAAGGCAAAGGAAGGTCTTGAGGACTCTTGCGTTGAGGTGTATCTTGTCGACAAATCAACAGCCGCAGCACAAGACGAAAACGACGAGGGTGATGGTGAGGGCGAGGAGAGTGACGACGATGACGACGAGGAGCTTCTTCGCCGTGAGGCAGAGCTTGTTGCTCTGAAAATCAAGAGCCTGCTTCACGAAAATGAAGGAAAAATCAATCCGTGCGATATTGCCATTTTGCTCCGTGGCTTCAAGCGCCCCGTTGAGCTTTATACCGAGGCGTTGTCCCGTCACGGCATCAAATCCGAATACAAGGGTGACGAGCATTTCTTCGAGAAAAGCGAGATTTTGCTCGTAATGTGTCTGTTAAATGCCATTGACAACCCCTTGCGTGATGCGTATCTCGCAGGCGCTATGCGCTCGTCAATCTTTGGATTTTCACTTGATGATATGGTAAAAATCCGAGCCGCCTCGTCAAGCGAGCTTTCAATCTATGCTGCGCTAAAGGCTTATGACGGTGGCGGTGAGCTTGGCGATAAGGTTCTTTGCTTTCTTGAAAGGCTTAACAAATATCGCACCCTGTGCCTGAGAAAAACGGCGCACGAGGCGATTTCCATTCTATATGCCGACACGGGAATTCTGTTCCACGCATCCGAGTCTGAGCGCCAAAGCCTGCTCAAGCTCTACGATATCGCTCGCTCATATGAGTCGGGTAAGTACAAGGGGCTTTACGGCTTTTTACGCTATGTCGAGAGCGTTGAGGATGCGTCATCCAAGGAGCAGCTCGGCTCACAGGGCGAGGACTGTGTAAAGCTTATGTCAATTCACGCATCAAAGGGACTTGAGTTTGAAATTTGCTTTGTCTGCGGATGCGGCTCTAAGCTGAATGTTAAGGATTCAAGCGATCCTATTCTCTATCACCGTGACCTCGGCGTTTGCGCCTACGTTTCAAGAGATAGGGGTGTGGCTAAGTTCAACACCGTTTTGAGAAGAGCCGCATCTGCCGCTATCAAGCGCGCCTCGATTGCCGAGGAGATGCGTATGCTGTATGTGGCTATGACTCGTGCGGCATCCAAGCTGATTTTGACGGCGGGGGTTAAAAATCCCGAGGCATATCTCGACAAATGCACAAAGAAAAGCGCCTTTGCGAGCGCATATTCAGCCCTCAATCCAACGTCATATATGGACTGGGTTTTGGGTGCTCTTGCAAGAGCGCCCGAGCTTGCCAAGGTAAGCATAGTTTACCCGCACGACCTCGATAAAATGTCCGACGAGCAATCATCCTTTGGAGCGCCTGCCGTCAAGTCGAACGAGCCGAGTGAGGAGCAAATTATAGCTGAGCTGAAACGGCGATTTGAATTTGAGTATTCGCACTCGTCACTTGAAAAAATACCCTCTAAGGTGTCGATTTCAAGGCTTTCCCCCGAGGTTTTTGAGGGCGATGAGAACACTGAGGTCAAGCCCAAGTATTCTCTTGACTCAATACCCGATTTCGTATCGGAGAGCCAGGGAACACCGTCGGGAGCGCAAAGAGGTACGGCAACTCACCTGTTCTTCCAATTCTGCGATTACAACGCTCTTTTCTCCACCTCTGCCGAGGCGGAGCTTGAACGGCTCGTGTCGCTTGGATTTATCTCAAAAAGAGATAGCGAGCTTGTGAGCATAAGCCACATCAGGCGCTTCAAGGAGAGTGAGCTTCTTTCAATGCTTCGAGGCGCAAAAAATGTTTGGCGAGAGCTTCGGTTTAATATTATGCTACCCGTAAGCATGGTAACGCCCGAGGTGGCCTTTGAGGGCAAGGAGGTTCTCGTGCAGGGTGTAACGGACTGCGTTGCCGAGCTTCCGAACGGAGATTTAATCCTTATCGACTACAAAACCGATTTTGTAACAAGAGAAAATTGCGAGCAGTATCTGAAGGACAAATACGCCCCGCAGCTTCGCTATTACAAATACGCTATCGAAAAAATATTCTCCCGCCCGCTTTCGAGGGTGATTATATATTCGGTTGCTTTGAATAAAATAATAGATTTACAATGATAGATTTATAATGATAGATTTGTAATAAGACATCGGGTTAAATTGTCTTTAATAATAATTTAATATCACTTTAATAATAATTTAATATCAAAGGAAGGGATTTGCTCTTGGCAAATCTCTTCCTTTTTTGTCGGCTTTTGAAATTTCAGCCGATTTTTAAAATTTTCGCAGATTTTTGAAAGATGTTTTTTGAAATTTTAGAAATTTTCCCTGATTTTTTGAAAAATCCGCCTCAGTTGTGAAAAAATTGCGACATTCAAAAGGAATTTTTTCGATTTTCGGCGCTTGGGGCAAAGTTGTCCGTTTTGTCCGTTTTTGTGTGCTATGATAATCCTCGACGGGTGACAGAGCTGTCCCTCTGCTCCGTCAATCAAGCTTGATTTGGTGTGACGACATCAAAGCTACTAAGCGGTAAGCGCCGTAATTTCTAACGAGGGGAGCGATACGAATAGACGAAAAAACAAAGGACAGGCTTAAAAAAATTCTTTTGAGCATAGCAAGCGCCGATGCAAACGAGGTAGTCGGCTGGGGGCGTGATGCTGTTCTGTCACAGGGTGACAAAATCCGCCTAAGCAAAAATATGGCGAGGGCTGTGTCATCAATTAAAATGAAGGCAACGAGGGACGGCATCGACCTTGAGCTTAAGCTTCTTGATAAGCTGAAGGCGATAGAGCTTTATTTCAAGCTCTGTGGCGAGGACGTAAGCGGTGATGCGCAGGACACGCTCAACATCTGCTACTCCTACGTAAGCGCCTCATCAAAGGACAATGGCTGATATTTTAATCCCTATGAACGAGAGCTTTCGAGAATCAAATATCACAAGAGCGAGATACAGAGTCGAGTGTGGCTCTGCCGGAAGCGGAAAAAGCGTCAATGTTGCCCGTGACTATATAATGAAGCTGAGCGACAAAAAATATCGAGGGGCAAATCTGCTTTGCGTGAGAAAAACCGAAAGCTCTCACCTTGACAGCACCTATGCCGAGCTTTGCCGTGCCATACGGGAGATTTTCGGACAAAGGGCAAGCGAATATTGGGAGATATCTCGCTCCCCTATGAGAATGTATTGCCGACACACAGGGGCATCTGTTCTCTTTCGAGGCACAAGGGACGAGGAAATGCGAGAAAAGCTCAAATCCATACAGGCGATTAGCGGAAAAATCACTTGGGTATGGATTGAGGAGGCAACAGAGCTTGACTCATCTGACCTCGATATAATCGATGACCGTCTGCGAGGTAAGCTCGACAACCCCGAGCTTTACTATCAAATCACGCTCACCTTCAACCCCGTCAACGCACATCATTGGATAAAAAGGAGATTCTTTGACAGGTGCGACGACGGTGTGTTCACTCATCGCTCAAATTATCTTCAAAACGCTTTTATTGACGAGGAATATCACAAAAGAATGATGCGCCGACGTGAGCTGGACCCCGAGGGGTACCGTGTTTACGGTCTTGGTGAGTGGGGCGAAACGCAGGGGCTTATTTTGCCACACTACTCCGTTTGCGCTCTCAACAAATCGCACGAGGAGTATGACTGCATTGCTCTCGGTCAGGATTTCGGCTTCAATCACGCAAGCTGTATTTTAACGGTGGGCTTCCGTGACGGCGACGTTTACGTCCTTGACGAGCTTTATCGCCGTGAGCTTGACACATCGGAGCTTATTGCCCTGGCAAACGAGAGAAAAATCTCAAAAAAAGCGACCATGTGGTGCGATAGCGCAGAGCCTGACAGAATAAAGGCGTGGAGGCGGGCGGGCTACCGAGCTATCGGTGTGACAAAGGACAAGGGCAGTGTTCACGCACAAATAGACTACCTCAAATCTCACGCACTGTTCGTTGACGCATCGTGTAAGAGCCTTATAGCAGAGCTTAGCGCTTGGAAATGGCAAAGGGATCCCATAAGCTCCGCCTATACAGATGAGCCGGTATGCATAAACGACGATGCCATTGCCGCACTTCGCTACTCAATCGAGGCGCAGCGGCGGGGCGGAGCCGTCTGCTCTGTCAGCAAAAGGCTTTTGGGGCTTTAAGCAAAACAAACAACGAAATCACAAGCAAGCTACGCCACAGTCCAAGATGCGAATTTGGCTCGTGCTGTGACATAGACGAAAGGAACAAAAGCTCGGCTATGATACAGCTAAGAGTCTATTGCGTAGCGAATTTGACAAACAAACGGCAAAGAAAGACAAGGCAGAGCGAGGGCGCATACTCTTTAGCTGTCTGTAACCGAGCGATAACGCAGTATTTCAAGGCTGTTTTTTGTCAAAATCGGCTCGTGCTGTGACATAGACGAAAGGAACAAAATGGACTCTTTAAAAATCAAAAGGCTTATTCAGGAGTTTGAAACGAGCGCACTGCCGAGGCTTCGCACCCTTCGCGGCTACTATAACGGCCGCCATTCCATTCTTCACGAGGTAAAGGAAGCGGGCAAGCCTCAAAACAGGCTCGTAAACAATTTCTGCAAAAACATTACAGACACAACAGTCGGCTACTTTATGGGCACACCTGTGTCGTATAGCTCAAATAACAGGGAGCTTATTTGCGAGCTTCTGAAAATCAATGACTATAACGACGAGCAGTTTGTCAACAGCCGTCTGTCAAAGGATTTGTCCGTTTACGGAATAGCATGCGAGATGCTCTATTTCGACAGTGACAGACAAATCCGCTTCTGCCCGTGCGATGTGTGCAGCGTCATTCCCATATGGTCAACCACCATTGACAAGGAGCTTGTAGGCGCTATCAGGCTCATCGCAACGGACAAGGACGGAGTATCGAGCGTGGAGGTATACAATGATAGGGAAATTACCTATTACACATACTCCCGAGCAAGCGGAATACTCCAAAAAACAAACACAATCCCCCACTATTTCGGGCAGGTTCCGCTAAATTTCTACCTTAATAATTCAGATGCAACGGGCGATTTCGAGGGCGTTATCTCCTTGGTAGATGCCTATAACAAGCTCCAAAGCGAGAGCATAAACGACTTTGAGCTGTTCGCCGATTCGTATCTTGCAATAACAGGTATGGGAGCAACCACAAGTGAGGACATCGAGCGCCTAAGGCAGAACAGAGTTCTTCTTTTGGATGAGGGAGGTCACGCAGAGTGGCTGACAAAAACAGTAAACGAGGGCTACATTGAAAGCCTTAAGGCAAGAATTTCCTCGGACATCTATCGCTTCTCCGGTAGTGTTGATATGACCGACGATACGATAGGTCAGAGTGCATCGGGTATCGCAATCAAGTACAGGCTTCTCAATTTTGAAAACAGGGTGTCCGTCACCGAGCGTTATTTCAAAAAGGGGCTTGTTCGCAGATACGAGATGATTTGTGAGCTTCTCAACACACTTGGCGGCTCGTACGACTTCAGAGATGTAAAAATCACCTTCTCTCGAAACATTCCCGAAAATCCCGTTGATAGCGCCGAATATGCTCAGAAAATGAGTGGCGTTATCTCCAAAAAAACACTTCTTGAGGCTCTGCCAATCGTCACAGACGTAGAGGACGAGCTTGCAAGAATAGAAAGTGAGACACAGCCATGACAGAGCAACTCGAAAACGAGCAGCTTGAAGAGCAATCACCCCAAGAGCAGCCGCTTCGGGAGCAGGCAGAGGAAAATTCGGCAGATGACGGGAGCGCACACGATGTGCAAAATTCTAACATGCTCGAAAATGCCAATCCCTCTCCCATCCCCGTCGCACTGCCTGAGGGTGACGGGAGCAATCCTGTGCCCTTCCCTGCGAGTCTTGCACTCGAAAATGCCCTTGCGGAGCTTGAGGCAGAGCGTGCACTGCGAAGAAGAGGAGAGTGCAAGCTTGCGTGTATTGCGCTCCTTGAGGAGCATTCCCTTCCCATTTCGCTTTGCGACTATTTGACAGGCGATAGCATAGAAGAAACGCAAATGCGTGTAAATGAGGTGTCAAAAATAGTCAGAGATGCGATAAGCGAGGAGGTAAAGCGCCGTCTTGCAACGGTACCCACTCCGTGCGAGAGTCCTTGCACGATGTCACGCTCGGAATTTAAGGCTCTTTCATTGGCAGATATGCAAAGGCTGTACGTCACAGACAAGGAATTATACAACCAACTATCAAAAAATTTTTAACGAGGTAAAAAATGAACACTATTTACGAAAACGAAATCATCGAAAACAAAATGACCGAGCTTCTCAACACCCGTCTTGATACAAGAGCGCTCATGACCGTTGACACATCCCTTAGCGAAAATGCGGGACTTCGCAAGGTAATCAACCGTTACACCTACACAGGTAAGGTCGAAAATCTCGCAAAGGGCGAGAAAAACTCAGAAAAGGGTAGCGTTTCCTTCATCCCCGAATATTATGATGTTAAGAGATATCAGCAAACCTTTGAGTATAACGATATGGATGCTATGGCAGATCCATACATCGTTGACGTTGCAATGCAGGGCGCTGTTACCGAAATCTCAAACGAAATCAACGAGGAATACTTTGCTGAAATCCTCAAGATTGGCAACACCTTCGCCTTTGATGGCGAGAGCATAACCTATGCAGATATCGTTGATGCTCTTTCCACCATCGATTGCGAGGTTGACTCGGAGCTCTTCATTATCATGGGTTCAAATATCAGAGCACAAATCAGAAAGGATCCCGATTTTATGTCCGCTAAGCAGGGCGAAATCCTTTACAGCGGTCAATTCGGTACAATCTGCGGCATTCCCGTTCTCTTTTCCAAGCTTATGCCAAAGAACAAGGTTGTTATCACAACAAGAAGCGCTGTTCGCTTCTTTGTTAAGAAGGGCGCAAGCGTTGAGCAAGCCCGTGATATCGAAACGAAGGACAACACCGTCGTTTATGAGCGCCACGGCCTTATCGCACTCGTTGACGATACGAAATCTATAATTATCGGAAGATCGGCTCCTACAATCGAGGGCTGGAGCGTCGAGGAGCAGCCCGAGGCAGGCATGCATCACGTCATTCCGTCCGGCGAGAGCGTAACCTCAGGTCACCTCTTTGGCTACAAGATTAACGCAGAGCCCGTATTCTACGGAGATGTTATCGTCTTTGGAGAGAACGGCTGGAAAAATCTCGAGGACCAACTCTTCTGGATGGAAAACTTCTCAAATGCAGGTGTAGCTACAATGGTAGAGCTTGATAGCGAAACACTCGAGGTTATCGCAGTCCTTAAGTACACCTTTATCGGAGAATAATCGCCTATGCAAATTAAGAGTGACAGAGCTTCAAGCGAAATTCTGACACACCTGAAGGCACTTCTCCTCATCAACGATGAGGAGAAGGATCCCCTTCTTTTAGCGCTTTTGGAGAACGCCTATACCTTTGCCTGCGCATATTGCGGGGCGGAGCAAATACCGAGCGCTATTCTTGTTCGAATGGTATGCGAGGACTACTCCCGTGGAATGAGCGGCGCAACAAAGCGTGTGCGTGGCGGCATGAGCGAGGAATATGAGTCAGGCTACGGCCGTGACATCCGCGCGCTTCTTTCGAGCTTAAGAAAAATAAAGGCGTTGTAAGAGATGCTTGAAAGCGAAAAGAAAAAATATGTCCTTTACCGAATTGATTCTTCAAGAGTGGCAAGGGCACAGGGATACATCAACATGGCGCTGTACTTCTCGTCTGATAGGCGTGACGAGGACAACGACCACCTTTGTGTGTATCTGAAGAAAAGCTACACCGCCCTGTGCGATGCGTGCGACGTGCGGGAGGGTGATATTATACGGCTCGGCGAGGAAAGGCTTCGTGTTATCAGCGCTCACGGTGACACATCGGAGCTTGTTTTACACCTTGAAAGCACGCAAATTCTCGACACAGGGGCGTTCGATTTTGAGGAGGATTTAAATGTTTGACGTTATCATTGATAAAATTAAGGAGTGCTCGGCATCGGAGATTGCCGACCGCCCTCACGATATAACGAAGGAAAGCACGGTCGTTAAAATTCAGCCTCAATCGTATGATGAGGGCGTTTGCATCTCAAAGCTCGATGTTGTCTGCATCTCAAAGGCATATGAAACGGCTCTTTTCAGCTTCGACCGCATATGTCAGGGCCTTGATGAGCTTTGCGACGAGGACGGAGAGGTCCTTGACATCTCTCTTAGCTCGACCGTGATAAAATACGACACAGTGTCGGGTATGGTGCGAATTATCGGCACCTTTGATTGCTACACGGAGGTGATGGGCGATGGTTTTAACTAATTCCCTTTCCTCTATTTCCTTTGGCGAGGAGCTGAAGCTTATCTGTCTGCATATCGGCGGATGCCAGATAAAGACTCTGCTTGGCACATCAATCGGGCTTTTGCCATCTTATCCTATCGGAGTATCGGCGCAAGCTCGAGAGATAAAAATCGAGGGATATGTATGCGATAATTTGGAGGAAAATCGCAGAAAATTATGTCAAATATGCACACTTAACGCACCCTTTTATCTTATAGACGGAGATTTCCGTCTTGAGCTTATACCAAAATACAGCGTCGAGTTCTCCCACGAAAAGCGCTTCACGGACAAGCTTCTTCGCTTCACCGTGAGGGCAAGCTGCACCTCGCCCTATTGGCTGCACAAGGAGCAGCTTCGCACAACATTTTACAACTGTGGCGGGGAGTCAACCGACGAAAATGCTATTTTTCAGTCGAATATAGGAGATGCGCCCGTGGGCTTTTTGATGGAGATTCAGATGATGTCCTCGTGCAATCTTGTCACGCTTATCAAGGGCGAAGGGCGGCTACGTGTGGTGCGTCCGTTTAAGATAATGGACAAGCTGTATATCGACACACGTCACGGCAAAAAGGGCGTTTATCTCGTCGAAAGCGGCTCGTCAAAAGCGGTCGATTTGATGGAATTCGTCGATGCAGGCTCGTCATTTTTTGAGCTTGACACGGGCGAAAACCGAATTGATTTCGTTGTGTCGCAGGGGCTTGCCTATATGACGCTCGAATACTGTCCCGTTTATTTGAGGTGATGCTATGGATGTTAAAATTCTTTCCGGTGATTTCAAGCTCAGATGCGTCCTTGACAGCTTTAATGCGCTAACCTTCTCCGAGAGCTTCAATGAGGCGGGACAGCTGTTTTTGAGTGTTCCGTTTGAGAGGAAAATATACGATTCTCTTGACACACCCTGCCGTATTTTAATTGATTCAAGGCTTTTCGGCGTTGACAAGGTATCGGCTACCGAGAGCGAGATTAGGGTTTGGGGCTCGGGTATTCTAAAGGAGCTTTCCGAGTTCTATATCAGTCTGCCGGAAACGAGCACCGCTTCTCCGTGCGATTTGCTCTGCTCCTTTGCGAGCCGTGCATCATTTGACGGAGTGAGATACAGGGTTAATTATGTCACCGAGAGCGACCAAAGAGTCGTGGAAAGCTATGATTGGTGCTCTGACCTTTATACCGTGATGACGCAAATCTGCTTCGACCACTCTATCGGTATGAAAATGACCTTCGATTTTTCCTTGCTTGAGCTTGTTTTTACGCCTCTTACGATGCGTGACAGAGCATCAAACGATGCTACCCTGTTCACAACGATAAGCGATGACCACGGCTCGTATATCAAAATCGAGAGCGTGTGCGATTCGAGCGAATACAAAAATCAAGTGGAGCTGATTTACAGAATGGAGGGTGACGGAGAGCTTGAAAGCTATCTTTTCTCTCGCCGCCAGATAAACGAGAGCGTGCGTGGATATATCGAGCACCCCGGCATTATTGCAAGAACCCCTACCGCAAAGGCAATGGCGCTTGACGCAAGAGCAAGGCAGGTCTTCAAGGAGCACAGGAAAAAGCGGTATTTTAAAATCACCTCCGCCCACCCGCTTCACTGTCAGCTCGGCGATTACTGTATCATAAAAAGCAATATCCTCGGCGAGAGCGAATATGCCCTTTTAACGCAATTCAAATCAACGCTCGTTGACGGAGTGACGAGTGAATCCCTGCTTTTCGAGGTGATATGATGAACGAAATTTCAAGAGATTTATGTAATGAAAGGAGTACGCAAAGCCAACGCCGTCTTGATAAGCACGAAAGCACCCTCGATGCTCTTATGGTTTGCTCGGTTAAGCTCACGGAGCTTGTGGAAATCCACAACGAGCGCCTAAAGGACCACGAAACACGTCTTGACGTGCTTGAAAGCAGACCTGCCAGCATTATCGCAAGAGTGGTTGATGCGCTTATATCGGCTCTCGTGGCGGCTGTGGTTTGTATTGTTCTATGAGAAAAAAGCTTTGCAGCAGAAAGCTATGGGTATCCATTATCGGCTTCGTCACCGCCATATGCGTGATTTTCGGCGTTGAGGACATCAAAATCGAGCAAATTTGCGCCCTCATCGGCGCTCTCGGAACGCTCGTTGCCTACATTTTTTCCGAAGGACTTGTCGATTCCGCAGGTAAGGGTGGCTCAAATTCAGCCACTCCCCCGCCCGAATCCGCAAAATCCGATAAAACTGACTCCCAATAGCAAAAAAATTAAAAAAGCCCTTTATTTTTGCGTGAAAATGTGATACAATATTAACGCAGTCATTGAATTGGCTACAATTCGTTTTCAAGCGGACAACAGGAGGCTTGAGGGATTAAAAGCAGATTGCCCGAGGCGCAGGCATACATTGGCTATGTCAAGGTCGCCACCGGAGCAGCAAAGAAGAACGACGCTTATCGGCCCTCAAAAAATTATGATAAAATGCATTATATTTGACCTCGACGGTACTCTTTGCGACACAATCGAGGATATTCGCACCGCTATCAATGCGATGCTCACTAAATTGGGATACAAGACTCGCTCTCGGGCAGACGTTTTGAAATCTATTAACAACGGTGCAAGGGAGCTTGTCAGACGCTGCTTGCCCCGTGATGTTCAAGGGGTTGAATTTATCGTTGACAGCGCCCTTGAGGTATATGAGTCGGAGTATGCTAAGTGCTACTGCCAAAAGACGAGGCCCTTCGACAAGGTTAAGGCTATGCTTATGGATTTGAAGGGACAGGGCTACAAGCTCGCCGTTCTTTCCAACAAGCAGCACCAATTCGTTGAGCATATTATTCATACGCTTTTCGGCAAGGAGCTTTTTAATGCAATTATGGGCCACAAGGATTTGCCGACAAAGCCCAATCCCGCATCTGCTCTTGCGATTGCGAGGTCACTCGGCGTTCGCCCCGACAAATGCGTTATCATAGGCGACAGCGACGTGGATGTGACAACCGCTATCAACGCTCAGATGCAAATTATCGGCGTTAGCTGGGGCTACCGTGATGCAGAGCTTCTCCGTGCGGCAGGCGCACTCAATATTGCAGGCACTGTGTCCGATATTCCAAGGATAATAGAGGGCTTTAATTCTTAAAGACAAAAGGACTTCGCTTGAAGTCCTTTTCTTTTTTGCCCGTTCAAAATTACGCCCTTATCTGTTACCCGTTACCTCGTCTATTACGCCTTGATTTTCAGCGTTGACCTCGGTATTGGGCGAGGTAGCTCCACCGGATGCGCCGTAAAAGAAGCTCTGCTCCCTTCTTTTCAATGGCAAGGCGTTCGAAATCGTATTTTCGCTAAGCTCGGCGGGATTTTCGCTTACCAAGCCTAAAATTTTTCCGTTGTCGTCGGGCAAGCCGACTGCTTCTCTTATACTTCTTTTTTTATTTTTGTTATTCATAGCTATTCTCCTGTCGGTGATATATTTATTATTAACTAATAAGGAAGAAATAATTCTCACAAAGCGACCGTTAAAAGCACGGCCTTAATGTTTTGTGCGTTAATTTTGGCTTTTCGTGTGCTTTGCTTTTTCTTTTTGACAAAAAATTTTAAAAAATCAAAAAAATTTTTAAAAACCTCTTGACAAATTTGTTTTTATCCGCTATACTGATAACAGTAATCATTACTGATAAGTGACGATTACACGAAAGGAGGGCTACAATGAGAAGCTCACACCAGCGAGATGCAATTTTAGAATATCTTAGGTCAATGCGGGCACACAGAAGTGCGACAGAGATTTATGATGCGGTGCGAGAAAAAATTCCCAACATCAGTCTTGGCACAGTTTACCGAAATTTAGGTCAGCTTGTCGAGCTGGGAAAAATCATCACGGTCGAAACACACGATAAATTCATCTACTATGACGGCTATGTAAAGCCGCACACACATTTTGTTTGCAAGGGCTGTAAGCAGATTTTCGACTTTGAATACGAATCACCCTACCCCGAGCAAATCACATCTCAAGGCTTTGAGATTGAAAACGAGCGCACAGTCTATTACGGACTATGCAAGGAATGTAAATAAAAAATAAAAATAAAATAAAATTAAAATATGAAAGGAAAATGCTAATTTCGCTATCCGCTTTAGCCTCAACAACAGGGTTGACAAGGTCAAAGGCGAGGAAAACGCCGTATAACGAAGGTTGTTCGCACCTGTTTTTAGCCTTGATAACCAAGTTAGGCAAGGCGCACCGCAGAGGGCGGGCGATGGAACACAAGGTGTGTTTCGAGGTCAAGGGCGAGGAGCAACGCAGTATAACGAAGCTCATCTCTGCTGTTTTTAGCCTTGATAACCAAGTTAGACAAGGCGCACCGCAGAGGGCGGGCGATGGCGTACTTGCGTACGTCAAGGTCGGCCACGAGGAGCAACGCAGTATAACGAAGATTAGCAAGGTTAAAAAAATGAAAAAATTTGTATGTTCAGTTTGCGGTTACGTCCATGAGGGAGACAGCGCTCCTGAAAAGTGCCCACAGTGCAAGGTTCCTGCCGAGAAATTCAACGAGGTAATCGAGGGCGAGATGTCTTGGGCGGCAGAGCACGTGCTTGGCGTGGCTAAGGGCGCACCCGCAGAAATCATTGAGGGACTTCGTGCTAACTTTATGGGCGAATGCACAGAGGTAGGTATGTATCTCGCAATGGCAAGAGTTGCTCACAGAGAGGGCTATCCCGAAATCGGTCTTTACTGGGAAAAGGCTGCTTGGGAGGAGGCTGAGCATGCAGCAAAGTTTGCTGAGCTTCTCGGAGAGGTTGTAACCGATTCAACTCAGAGAAACCTTGAGCTTCGTGTAGAGGCAGAAAACGGTGCAACTCAAGGTAAGTTTGACCTCGCAAAGATGGCAAAGCTTTACGACCTTGATGCAATTCACGACACAGTACATGAAATGGCAAGAGATGAGGCAAGACACGGCAAGGCATTTGAGGGACTTCTCAAGAGATACTTTAACAAGTAAGAACCTGACACTCTATTCTTGCGAATAGTCGCTACGCGAAATGCAGAAATCATATAGCATTTCTGCGTGTCAGAACCTTGTTACTTGCAAGGCTCGTAATAAGAACCTGACCTAACTGTTCAAAAGAACAGACCTGCTTTGCAGGTTGTGAAAATCAAATAGTATTTTCACGGTCAGAACCTTGTTACTTGCAAGGCTCGTAATAAGAACCTGCTACGCAGAACCTTGTTACTTGCAAGGCTCGTAATAAGAACCTGACCTAACTGTTCAAAAGAACAGACCTGCTTTGCAGGGCTCGTAAAAACATAACGAAAGCCCTCGCACGAGGGCTTTTTGTGTAAAAACAGACACATATCGGCACATTTTAAATTAACAAGAGAGGGATTAACATGAAAAAATTTATAGCATTGATATCAATTATTTTAGTCCTTGCACTATCGCTCTCCCTT
>JAZTXV010000009.1:0-52173 GCA_045636605.1 Eubacteriales bacterium
CAGCGGCTTCGTTACCGAGGAGCTTCAAAATCTTGAGCTTATCGTAACATCATTTGCTTATGTTGACGGCGAAGATGTTGAATTCATTCAAGCGGAAAATACTGCTTGCAAGGTAACAACAACCGATTTCGAGGACGGAACGCTTTACACAGTAAACTACGCAACTGCGAAGAGTGCTCTTACAGTAGAAGAAATTGATGCTATCGTTCCAAGCAAGGAATACTAATAAGCATTTTTGAGCTCACGCAGAGCCCGCAAGAAAATTGCGGGCTCTCTTTGTTTTGCGCCGATTCTTTGAGCCCAAAATTTCACCCCCTCGCTATGCGGATTGTAATCTTTTACTTTATCTCACTAAATTAGTAAATTATTTATAAAAAAATTAAAAAAGGTATTGACAAATCAACTCCAATAATATAAAATATTCGTATATTTATTCAAAAGAGACCTTGAAGGGAACCAAATCCACCACCTCGTTTTCAGAGAGTCGGCGCTTGGTGCGAGCCGATACGACAAATGGACATACTCATCCCCGAGTTTTCAACCGAACGGATTTTCCAAGTAGACTTGAACGGGCGCTCCCGTTACAGAGCAAATTGCTGATAGGCAATGAGTGGGCGTAATAGCCAATAAGAGTGGTACCACGGAGGAAGCTTCGTCTCTTTTATGCAAGTGGTTGCGTAAAGGAGGCTTTTTTGTTTTAAAGCTATCTCGTACTCTCAAATTACTAACCTTAAGACAGGAGAATTACTATGAAGGGATATCAAAAGTACACAAAACAATTTTTTGCACCCGAGGGTGTAACAATGGACTGGGTAAAAAGGGAATACATAGACAAGCCGCCGATTTGGTGCAGTGTTGACCTGAGAGACGGAAACCAAGCGCTTATAATCCCGATGAGCCTTGAGGAAAAGCTGGAGTTCTTTAAGCTCCTCTGTGCCGTCGGCTTCAAGGAAATCGAGGTTGGATTTCCTGCGGCATCGGAGACCGAATACGAATTTTGCAGAACAATAATCGAGCAAAATCTTATTCCCGACGACGTTACAATACAGGTGCTTACCCAATCAAGAGAGCACATAATCGCAAAAACCTTTGAGGCAATCGACGGCGCAAAGCACGCAGTCGTTCACCTCTACAACTCCACCTCGGTCGCTCAGCGTGAGCAGGTGTTCAAAAGAGATAGGCAGCAGATTATAGATATCGCAACCTTCGGCGCTAAGCTCTGCAAGGAGTACAAGGCGAAGGCGAACGGCAAAATCACCTTTGAATACTCTCCCGAGAGCTTCACAGGCACCGAGCCCGAGTTCGCCGCAGAGATTTGTAACGAGGTAATAAAAATTTGGGAGCCAACGCCTGACGATAAGGTGATAATCAACCTTCCCGTTACCGTTTCCCACTCAATGCCTCACGTTTATGCGAACCAGGTTGAATATATGGACAAAAACCTTCTTTGCCGTGAAAATGTTATCATTTCGCTCCACCCGCATAACGATCGTGGCTGTGCAATCGCAGACAGTGAGCTTGGACTTTTGGCAGGTGGCGACAGAATAGAGGGAACGCTCTTCGGCAACGGCGAAAGAACCGGTAATGTTGATATTGTAACCCTCGCTCTTAATATGTTCTCACAAGGAATTGATCCTGGACTTGATTTCACAAACCTTCCCGAAATCACAAGAGTTTACGAGAAGGTCACGAGAATGCGCGTATATGAAAGACAGCCGTATAGCGGACAGCTCGTCTTTGCCGCATTCAGCGGATCGCACCAGGATGCAATCGCAAAGGGAATGAAATTCCGTGAGGGCAGAGACATAAAATGGACAGTTCCGTATCTTCCGATTGATCCAACCGATATCGGCAGAGTATACGAGGCAGATGTTATTCGTATCAACTCTCAATCGGGCAAGGGCGGAATCGGCTACATTATGGAAACGCAATTCAAGCTCAATCTTCCACCCAAAATGCGTGAGTCGTTCGGCTACCATGTCAAGAGCATATCCGACCATGAGCACAGAGAGCTTCAGCCAATCGAGGTGCACGATATCTTTATGCGTGATTTCGTAAACATCACTACCTGCATCAAGGTTGTAAATGCTACATACAACGACCACATAGATGACACGACCATCGACGGAATGATTACCCTTCAGATAGGTGATAGTCAAACAACCGTCAGAGCAAACGGAAACGGCCGTCTTGACTGCGTAAGCAACGCAATAAAATCAGTAATCGGCAGAGAATATACTCTCGAGTCGTATTCACAGCACGCCCTTGAGGACACAACAAGTGCAAGAGCGGCATCATACGTCAGCATAATCTGCGACGGTAAGGTCTACTGGGGCGCAGGCATATCAAGCGATATCAGCCGTTCCTCAATCAAGGCGCTCGTGAGTGCAGTAAACATTATGCTCGCCGACAATAAAGGAGAAAATAAATGAAGCTAACAGGAGCGGAAATTATCATAAAAACCCTCATAGAGCAGGGTGTTACCGACGTTTTCGGCTATCCGGGCGGACAGGTAATCAATATCTATGATGCGCTTTACAAGAACAGCGATCAAATAAATCACATTCTGACAGCGCACGAGCAGGGTGCGGCGCATGCGGCAGACGGATATTCAAGAGCCACCGGTAAGGTTGGAGTTTGTATTGCAACCTCTGGCCCCGGCGCTACCAATCTCGTAACAGGCATCGCAACCGCAATGCTTGACTCAATTCCAATGGTTGCAATCACGGGAAACGTTCCGTGTAGTCTTATCGGTAAGGATAGCTTTCAGGAAATTGATATCACGGGCATCACCCTTCCTATAACAAAGCACAACTATTTTGTAAACAGAATAGAGGACCTCGCAGACAGTATAAGAGAGGCGTTCTCTATTGCAAAATCGGGAAGACCGGGTCCTGTCCTCGTTGACGTGCCAAAGGATGTTCAAATGGCGATCTATGATTACGAGCCACAGCCGGTTGTTCCTAAAATCCCGCTTCCAAAAGCAGGTGAGGACAAAATCGCAGAGGCAATAAGACTCGTAAACGAGGCAAAGCGCCCATACATTTACATAGGCGGAGGAGCCGCAGGACTTGGACTCGGCGACGAAATAATAGATTTCGCAAATAAGATTGATGCGTGCATCGGCTGTACCTTTATGGGACTTTCTGCAATTCCCGACGGATGCGAAAGATTTCTCGGTATGCAGGGAATGCACGGCCACTATGCTTCCTCAATGGCTCAAAACGAGGCGGATCTTATCATCGGTATTGGAGTAAGATTTAGTGACAGAGCTACAGGAAATGTGTCCAAATATGCAAAGAACTGCAAAATCATTCAGCTTGATCCCGACTTCTCGGAAATCAATAAAAACGTTAAGGTTGATGTTGGAATTGTTGGAGATGTCGAGCATTCCTTTATGGCAATCGCAACGGCAAGCAGCCCAAGACAAAACCCCGAATGGATGGAGCGTGTAAGCGCTTTGAAGCTCGAGGAGGCAGGCTTTGAGGATGAAATTGCAAAAATAGCAGGTGATGCGCTTACCCCAAAGAAAGTATTTGACGTGGTAAACGAGTGCAAGCCCGCAAACACAGTTATTGTAACCGACGTAGGACAACACCAAATGTGGACAGCTCAATACGTTAAGTTTGACAACGTCAGACGATTTGTGTCAAGCGGAGGACTTGGAACAATGGGCTTCGGTCTTGGTGCGGCAATCGGCGCAAGAGTCGCAACAGGCGATACAACCGTGCTTATCACCGGTGACGGTAGCTTCGGTATGAACCTCAATGAGCTTGCAACCGCCGTTTCACACGACATTCCGGTAGTAATAGTTCTTATGAATAACGGAGTTCTCGGTATGGTTCGTCAGTGGCAAACGCTTTTCTTTGGCGCAAGATACTCCAACACAGTGCTCGGCGCAAGACAAACAGATTTCGTCAAGCTTGCCGAGGCATTCGGTGCAATCGGATACAGAGCCCGCACCCAAGAGGAGTTCAAGGCTGCATTTGAGAGCGCTCTTGCAAGCGGAAAAACAGTAGTAATTGATACGCTTATCGACAAGGACGAGTTCGTTCTTCCTATGCTCCCACCGGGCGGCTCGATTGACGATATCATAACGAAGATACAAAAATAAGGAGGGCAAAATGAAGGACAACAAGTTTGTAATAGCCGTTTACGTTGATAACAAATTCGGTGTGCTTACAAGAGTAACGAGTATGTTTACAAGACGTGGCTTCAACATTGATGCTCTCACCGTAGGAGAAACGGAGCGTCCCGAATACTCACGTATCACAATTTGCCTGAGCGGAGACGGCTACGCAAGAGAGCAGCTTATAAATCAGCTCAGAAAGCTGCATAACGTAAAAAAGGTTGACGTTTTGCAGGATGACTGTATAAAGAGAGAGCTTATGCTCCTTAAGGTCAGCTATACAACAGAAACGAGAGCCGATATATTGGCGGCAACCGACGTTTACAGAGCCAAGGTTATCGACTACACAACAAACGAAATGTGTATTGAGGTGACAGGCGATCCAACAAAGATTGATGCGTTCATTAAGCTTATGATCCCATTTGGCATTATTGAAATGTGCCGTACGGGAATTGTCGCTCTTGAGCGTGGAAATACAACATTATTTGATTAAAAATTTAAAAAATATTTCAAAAGGAGACAAAAACAATGTCAAACACAACTGCAAGAATTTTTTACCAACAGGATTGCGATCTTAACAAGCTCAACGGCAAGACCGTTGCAATCATCGGCTACGGCTCACAGGGACACGCTCACGCACTCAACCTCAAGGATTCGGGTGTAAACGTAATCGTAGGTCTTTACGAGGGAAGCAAGAGCTGGGCAAAGGCAGAGGCAGCAGGCCTTAAGGTTATGACCGCCGCTGATGCCGCAAAGAATGCAGATCTTATTATGATCCTTATCAACGACGAAAAGCAGGCTAAGCTTTACAAGGAAAGCATTGAGCCAAATCTCACAGAGGGCAAGACTTTGGCATTCGCACACGGCTTCAACATTCACTTCGGATGCATTAAGCCTCCAAAGAATGTAAACGTAATTATGGTTGCTCCTAAGGGCCCCGGTCATACCGTTCGCTCCGAGTACCAGGTAGGAAAGGGAGTTCCTTGCCTTATCGCTATTCACCAGGACGCAACAGGCGATGCGCTTGATATCGGTCTTGCATATGCTCTCGGTATTGGCGGAGCAAGAGCAGGCGTTCTTGAAACAACCTTCCGTACAGAAACAGAAACAGACCTCTTCGGCGAGCAGGCAGTTCTTTGCGGCGGCGTATGTGCGCTTATGCAGGCAGGCTTTGAAACTCTCGTTGAGGCAGGCTACGATCCAAGAAATGCATATTTCGAGTGCATTCACGAGATGAAGCTTATCGTTGACCTCATCTACCAAAGCGGCTTTGAGGGTATGAGATATTCAATCTCCAATACTGCTGAGTACGGTGACTACGTAACAGGACCGAAGATCATCACCGAGGAAACAAAGAAGGCAATGAAGAAGGTTCTTTCCGACATTCAAGACGGAACCTTTGCAAAGGAATTTTTGCTTGATATGTCCGATGCAGGCGCTCAGGTACACTTCAATGCAATGAGAAAGATCGCAGCTGAGCATCCAAGCGAGGTTGTAGGTAAGGAAATCAGAGAGCTTTACAGCTGGGCTGACGAGGAAAAATTCATCAACAACTGATTGAGGCATAAAAATGATTAAGGAAACAATAGTAGACGGAGCGCACAACGCCCCACACCGTTCACTCTATAAAGCGCTTGGCTTGACAAGAGAGGAGCTTGACCGCCCCATTATCGGTATTGTCAGCTCCTATAACGAAATTGTTCCGGGACATATGAACCTTGATAAAATCACACAAGCAGTAAAGCTTGGAGTTGCAATGGCAGGAGGAACGCCTATTATGTTCCCCGCAATTGCAGTGTGCGACGGTATTGCTATGGGACACGTGGGAATGAAATATTCCCTCGTTACCCGTGACCTTATCGCAGACTCCACCGAGGCTATGGTAATGGCTCACGGCTTTGACGGCCTCGTTATGATACCAAACTGCGATAAAAACGTTCCGGGACTTTTGATGGCTGCCGCAAGACTTAATATTCCTACAGTGTTTGTTAGTGGCGGACCGATGCTCGCAGGCCGTGTTGATGGTCACAAAACGAGCCTTTCAAGCATGTTTGAGGCAGTAGGCTCATACAAGGCAGGCACACTCGATGAGTGCGGACTTTGCGAATTTGAAAACAAGGCTTGCCCAACGTGCGGCTCCTGCTCTGGTATGTATACCGCAAACTCAATGAACTGCTTAACCGAGGTTCTTGGAATGGGACTCCGTGGAAACGGAACAATCCCTGCCGTATATTCGTCAAGAATAGAGCTTGCTAAGCACGCAGGAATGCAGGTAATGGAGCTTGTTCGCAAGAACATTCGTCCAAGAGATATAATGACGGCGGCAGCAATAAGAAACGCAATCACCGCAGATATGGCTCTCGGTTGCTCAACCAACAGTATGCTTCATTTGCCCGCAATCGCAAACGAGTGCGGAGTAGAGTTCAATCTCGACGATGTAAACACAATAAGCGAGCATACTCCAAATCTTTGCCACCTCGCTCCCGCAGGTCCAACCTATATGGAGGATCTCAACGAGGCCGGCGGAGTTTACGCAGTGCTCAGTGAGCTTGATAAGCTCGGACTCCTTGACACATCTGTTATGACCTGCACGGGCAAAACCATGAAGGAAAATCTCGTGGGTGTTAAAAACCTTGATCCGACAGTAATAAGACCGGTTGAAAATCCGTTCACCAAGACGGGCGGAATTGCTGTTCTTAAGGGCAACCTCGCTCCCGACGGATGCGTTGTAAAGAGAAGCGCAGTTGCTCCGGAAATGCTCGTTCACGAGGGACCTGCAAAGGTTTACGAGAGCGAGGAGGAGGCAATTGCCGCAATATACGCAGGTAAAATAGTCAAGGGTGACGTTGTTGTCATTCGCTATGAGGGACCAAGCGGCGGCCCGGGTATGAGAGAAATGCTCTCTCCAACATCAGCAATCGCAGGAATGGGACTTGATAAGGATGTTGCTCTTATCACGGACGGACGCTTCTCCGGCGCAACCCGTGGCGCATCTATCGGACACGTTTCTCCCGAGGCAGTAAGCGGAGGCACAATCGCCTACGTTATGGACGGAGATATAATCTCAATCAATATCCCCGAATATAAAATCGAGCTTAAGGTAAGCGATGAGGAGCTTGCCCGTCGCAGAGAAACAATGCCAATCAAGCGTAAAACAAATATAACAGGCTATTTGAAAAGATATGCTTCAATGGTGTCCTCTGCCGACAAGGGAGCTATTATCAACAGATAATAACGGAAAATCCGTTGCTCTGCAATCGATTGATAACTGTCAAATTCAATAAAATTCCCACCACAATTTGTGGTGGGCAATCCAATGGGCATTATTGCGATAGTGCCTTTTGGATTGAAAATCATAACGAAAGGAAATAAATATTATGCCAATGACAATGACTCAAAAAATACTTGCCTCTCACGCAGGGCTTGAAAGCGTAGAAGCAGGTCAGCTCATTTTGGTAAGCCTTGACAGAGTTTTGGGTAACGATATCACATCTCCCGTTGCAATCAAGGAATTTAACAAAATTGGAATTGAAAATGTATATGATACCGAAAAAGTAACTATGGTTATGGACCATTTTGCGCCTAACAAGGACATAAAGGCGGCAGTTCAATGCAAAATGTGCCGTGACTTCTGCGAGGAAAAGAGAGTAACGCACTTTTACGATGTAGGAAGAATGGGAATTGAGCATGCTCTACTCCCCGAAAAGGGACTCGTAGTAAGCGGAGACGTCGTTATCGGCGCAGACTCTCACACCTGCACCTATGGTGCGCTCGGCGCATTCTCGACAGGCGTAGGCTCAACAGATATGGCTTGCGGAATGGCAACGGGCAAGGCTTGGTTCAAGGTTCCCTCTGCTATCAAATTCGTTCTTAAGGGCAAGCTTAATAAATACGTTTCAGGTAAGGATGTAATCCTTCACATTATCGGTATGATAGGTGTTGACGGGGCTCTCTATAAGTCAATGGAATTCGTCGGAGAGGGCGTTTCATCTCTTACAATCTATGACCGCTTGACAATTTGCAATATGGCAATCGAGGCGGGCGCAAAGAACGGCATCTTCGAGGTTGATGAGCAAACAATCGCTTACATAAGCGAAAGAAGCGACAGAGAAATCGTTTCCTATAAGGCAGATCCCGATGCGGAATATGATGAGGTTTACGAAATTGACCTCTCAACCATTAAATCGACAGTCGCATTCCCGCACCTGCCCGAAAATACAAGAACAATTGACGAGGTTGGTGACATAAAAATTGACCAAGTTGTAATCGGCTCCTGCACCAACGGACAGTATAAGGACATTGAAGAGGCCGCAATGATACTCAAGGGAAGAAAGGTTGCAAAGAATGTTCGCGCAATCATAATTCCCGCAACTCAGGATATTTATCTGAGAGCTGTAGAAAACGGTCTTGTTAAAATCTTTATCGAGGCGGGCTGTGTTGTTTCAACACCAACCTGTGGCCCTTGCCTTGGCGGCTATATGGGAATTCTTGCCGCAGGCGAGAGAGCAGTAGCCACCACCAACCGTAACTTTGTCGGAAGAATGGGCGACGTTACAAGTGAGGTTTACCTTGCATCTCCCGCAGTTGCCGCCGCTTCCGCAATTGCAGGCAAAATCGCAGATCCCAACAACATATAAGGAGAAAAAGAGATGAAATTTACAGGAAAAGCAATAAAATACGGCGACAACGTTGATACCGACGTAATAATCCCTGCAAGATATCTCAATACAAGCGACCATAGCGAGCTTGCATCTCACTGTATGGAGGATATCGACAAGGACTTCACAAAAAAGGTAAGCAAGGGCGACATTATGGTCGCAGGCTTCAACTTCGGCTGTGGCTCGTCAAGAGAGCACGCTCCGATTGCAATCAAGGCAAGCGGAATTTCCCTTGTAATCGCCAAAACATTTGCAAGAATTTTTTATCGTAATGCAATCAATATCGGACTTGCCATCGTTGAATGTCCGGAGGCGGCACAGGCAATAGAGGACGGTCACACAGTCGAGGCGGACCTTGATAACGGCGTAATCTATGACAGAACAACGGGCGCTGAGTTTAAAACCCAGCCGTTCCCCGAGTTTATCCAAAAAATAATCGAAAACGGCGGACTTATCGAGTCAATTCGCCGTGGCGATATTAAGTGAGGAAGAAAAATGAACTTGAATATAGCACTTTTAAAGGGTGACGGCATCGGCCCCGAAATCGTTGACAGCGCAGTTCGTGTGCTTGAGGCAATCGGCAAAAAATATGGTCATAGCTTCACCTTCACACCGTACGACATAGGCGGATGCGCAATAGATAAGCACGGAATTCCGCTCCCCGAGGAAACAGTTGAGGGATGTCTTTGCGCAGATAGCGTGCTCCTCGGCGCAGTGGGCGGACCGAAATGGGACACGCTTCCCGGAAATATGCGTCCCGAAAAGGCGCTTCTCGGAATTCGCGCCGCTATGAATTTGTTCACAAACCTTCGCCCTGCCAAGCTTTATCCGGCACTTAAGGGCGAATGTCCTCTGCGTGAGGATATCGTGGCAAACGGCTTCGATATTATGATTGTCCGTGAGCTCACAGGTGGAATCTACTTTGGCGAAAGAGGAATGAGAGAGGGCAAATACGGTGAGGAGGCATACGACACGGAATGCTACTCCCGTATGGAAATCGAAAGAATAGCACGAGTTGCCTTCGAGAGTGCAAGAAAGAGAAGAGGTAAGCTTATCAGCATTGATAAAGCAAACGTTCTTGAAAGCTCTCGCCTTTGGAGAAAGGTAGTACACGAAATCGCACAGGAATACCCTGATGTTGAGTGCACCGATATGCTCGTTGATAATGCCGCTATGCAGCTTGTAAGAAACCCTGCGCAGTTCGATGTTATCGTAACCTCAAATATGTTCGGCGACATTCTCTCTGACGAGGCATCTCAAATCACAGGCTCAATAGGAATGCTCCCATCGGCATCTCTTAACGAAACCACAAGAGGTCTTTATGAGCCTATTCACGGCTCTGCCCCCGATATCGCAGGACAGAATAAGGCAAATCCAATCGCAACAATTCTTTCGGGCGCAATGATGCTTCTTTACTCCTTCGGTCTTTCAAAGGAAAGCGACGATATTGTAAGAGCAGTTGACGAGGTTCTTGAGGCAGGCTACCGCACCGCAGATTTGGCTCACGGCGGCGATGCTCTCGGCACACAACAAATCACAGACAAAATAATAGAGCGTATTTAATTATGTCAAAAATAAAGGATTTATATCTTCGTCTTTGTATGTCAAGCGTATTTTGCAGAGTTCTTGAAAAGCCCCTGCTTGTGCATCTTTCGAGCTACTGTAACGCAGAAAAAAAGGACGATAAAATAAAAGCATACGCAGCCTTTGTCGCTGAAATATACGCACAGGGCGGCTCCCTTTCGGAGCTTGTGTGCCGTCTTGTTCTGGAGGACGAGAACGTTTATATAAAAGCAAAGGCAGGACATACCGAGGCAGGTGAATTTGTTGCCGAGGCAGCAAAAATGGAGCTTAAGGCATTCGAGGAGCTCTCAAGAATTACAAGCGAGGACTTTATGGCGGATATGGGCGTGGAATACGCATCGGCATATACCGTGAGCGAGATTGATTTTGCTGCGGCATACGAGCACAGAATCGCCAATCTCGACAGATACGGCTACGGCATTTTCTCGTCATACTGTATGTTCCGTCTTAATGACGATAAGATAATCGAGCCTATTGTCAGTGCAGATAAAACAACTCTTGCAAAATTTGTCGGCTACGAGGGCGAAAGAGAAAGCGTTATTGCCAATACAGTGGCGTTTATCGAAGGACGTCCGGCCGCCAATATCTTGCTTTGCGGAGATGCGGGAACGGGAAAATCCTCAACGGTCAAGGCAGTTGCAAACCATTTCTTTGACAGAGGCATCCGTCTTATCGAGCTTCGCAAGGATCAGCTTTGCTATCTGCCCTACGTAATGGGCAAAATAAGCGAAAATCCGCTTAAATTTATCATATTCATAGACGATTTGTCATTCAACAAAAATGACGACAATTTCAGTATGCTTAAGGCGGCGCTCGAGGGTAGCGCAAGCGCAAAGGCAAAAAATGCCGTTATTTACGCAACCTCAAATCGCAGACACATCATCAAGGAAACCTTTGGGGACCGTGTGGGTGACGACGTTCACAGAAACGATACCCTGCAGGAAAATCTGTCACTCTCCGAGCGCTTCGGGCTTATCGTTTTGTTCCAAAAGCCAACAAAGGCGCTGTATCTTGACATCGTTCACGAGCTTGCCAAAAGAAACGGCATAGAAATGCCAACAGAGGAGCTCGATGTAAAGGCTGAGGCGTTTGCCCTTCGTCGAGGAAACAGAAGCGCAAGATGCGCAGAGCAATTTATCGAAAGCCTAATGTAATGAAAGGATTAAGAAATGCTAACACTTGATAACGTTTACCGTGCAAGCCAGGTGCTGAAGCCGGTAGTTCGCAAAACCGATATAATCTACGCCCCAAAGCTTAAAAGGGGCATTGAGCTTTACCTTAAAACAGAGAACCTTCAAATCACAGGCTCCTTCAAGGTAAGAGGCTCATACTATAAAATGTCAAAGCTCAGCGCTGAGGAAAGGGCAAGAGGTGTTATCGCCTGCTCTGCGGGAAATCATGCACAGGGCGTGGCGCTTTCTGCTCAAAAGAACGGAATTAAGGCTGTGATTTGTCTGCCCGACGGCGCACCAATCTCAAAAATAGAGGCAACCAAAAGCTATGGTGCGGAGGTTTGCTTGGTAGAGGGTGTATATGATGACGCATATAACAAGGCTCTCGCCCTTCGTGACGAAATGGGCTACACCTTCATTCACCCCTTCAACGATGAGGACGTAATCGCAGGACAGGGAACAATTGCGCTTGAAATAGTTGACCAGCTCCCCGACCTTGATGCCATTATCGTTCCAATCGGCGGAGGCGGACTTATCTCGGGTATTGCCTACACTATGAAATCTATAAATCCCAACGTAAAGGTGTACGGAGTTCAAGCAGCAGGCGCTCCCTCTATGCTCAAATCCGTTGAGGACGGTCAAATTGAGGAGCTCGAGAGTGTTTCCACAATAGCCGACGGTATTGCAGTAAAGAAGCCGGGTGACCTTACATACGAAATCTGTTCAAAATATGTTGATAAAATCGTAACTGTAACCGATGACGAAATCTCCGCCGCAATTCTTGCGCTTATGGAGCAGCATAAGCTTGTAACAGAGGGTGCGGGCGCAGTTGCCGTTGCCGCCGCTATGTTCGGAAAGCTTGACCTTGAGGGCAAAAAGACAGTATGTCTGCTTTCAGGCGGAAATATCGACGTTACAATTCTTTCAAGGGTAATCAAGCGCGGACTTTTGATGTCGGGCAGAACCTGTCAGCTTATGATAGAGCTTGTTGACAAGCCCGGACAACTCAAAAACGTATCAAGAATTATCGCCGACCTTGGCGGAAATGTAATCTCCGTCCATCACGAAAGAGCAAACGAGGGCTCTAACGTAAATGGATGCTATCTTCGTATCGTTCTTGAAACGAGAAACTTTGAGCACATTCAGCAAATAGAGAATGCGCTCCGTGATTTTGGCTTTAAGCTACTTTAAGGAGAACAAAATGGCAAATAAAATTTCAACACCGAATGCGCCTGCGGCAATCGGCCCATACTCACAGGCAGTAGTACACGCAGGACTTGTATATACCTCTGGACAAATCGCAATCAATCCCCAAACAGGCAGCATTGAAGCGACCGATATCGTAGGACAGACAGAGCAGGTAATGAAAAACCTCGGAGCTGTGCTCGAGGCTGCCGGCTCATCATTCGATAAAGCAATAAAAACCACCTGCTTCCTTGCCGATATTGCAGATTTTGGCGCTTTTAACGAGGTTTACGGAAAATACTTCACCTCGAAGCCCGCACGCTCTTGCGTAGCGGCAAAGGCACTTCCAAAGGGAGCGCTTGTAGAGGTCGAGGTAATTGCAGAGATTTAAAAAGCAAAATCCGCTTGTAAAAGCGGATTTTGACCGTTTTTGGAATATGAAAAGACACGAAAACAGAAAAGAAAAATTCAAGCAAGGGCTTGCAGAGGCACTGCTTGAGCTCGTGATAGCGGCAGTTCTTTGCGCTATCGGAATATGCGTTTATGCGCTTTTCGGTAAGAGCATAGATGAGATTGATTTCGAGCTTGCCGTCTTGATAGGTGTGGGAGTAATTATCGTTCCCACCCTTACAGTCGCTTATTTCGTTAATAGAAAAAGAGCCAAAAGGAATGTCCAAAGCGACCGCAACATCTCGGGAATAAGCCCAGAAAACCGTGACAATCCCTCATTGGAGCAGGAAAAATAATCTGTTTTCCAAAAAATCAATATAAAATATTATATAATTTTAAAAACCCCTTGACAAAGGTCATACACAATGATATAATTTAGCCAATTAAAGTGCTAAAGCGATAAAGTGAGGACTAAGATGAAAAAAATACATACCGAAGAGGTAGATACACTGTTTGAGGCAATCCTCTCACTTGAAAGCGTAGAGGAATGCTATAAATTTTTTGAGGACATTTGCACGGTAAGAGAAATTCTCGATATTGCGCAAAGGCTCAAGGCGGCCAGAATGCTCAAAAACGGAGAAAACTATGCCGTTATCAGTCGTGAAACGGGAATGAGCACCGCCACAATCAGCCGAGTAAGCAAATGCCTTGAATACGGAGAGGGTGGCTATGAGCTTGCGCTTGAGCGTCTTGCAGCTAAGGGGATAAAATGATGAACACCGGAATTTTCAAAAGTGAGGAAATGGCAGTATTTGCGCTTCGCTCACTATACAGACAGTACGGATATCTTCCGTTCAAAATGAGTAAATTTGAGGAATATGACCTCTATGTTCAAAACAAGGAATTCCTTGTAAGTGACAGAGTCATTACCTTTACCGATACAAGCGGACGCCTTTTGGCGCTTAAGCCCGACGTTACTCTTTCGATTATAAAGAATACAACGGACGAGGCGGGCTGTAAGCAAAAGGTCTACTACGACGAAAACGTATATCGTGTGTCAGGTAGCACGCATCAGTTCAAGGAAATTATGCAGACAGGACTTGAATGTATAGGTGACCTTGATATAAACGATATCTTCGAGGTCGTATATCTTGCCGCTAAAAGCCTATCCCTTATAAGCGAGGAGTACATCGTTGACCTGTCGCATATGGGAATTATCTCAGCAATCTTGAACAGTGCAAGCGATGACGAGCTTTTCAAAAGAGAGGCAATGGCATTGATTGGAGAAAAGAATGCCCACGAGGCAAGGGCGCTTTGCCAAAGATACCAAATAAAAGAGAAAACAATAGAAACAATACTCTCCATTATCTCAATGCATGGAGCAATGGACGAGGTTTTGCCAAGACTCGAAAAAATTTGTGAGGGAGATGCAGCTTCATCGTTTAACGAGCTTAAAACCCTTTGCGAGCTTCTTTGCAAGACAGAGCTCGGCGGAAAAATCAAGCTTGATTTTTCAGTCGTAAACGATATGAGCTATTATAACGGAATAGTGTTCAAGGGCTTCTTGAACGGAATTCCCGAGAGTGCTTTGTCGGGCGGAGAATACGGCAAGCTCTTAAAGCGTATGAACAGAAAAAGCGACGCTATCGGCTTCGCAATTTATCTTGATTTGCTTGAGGGACTTGACACTCAAAAAAGAGAATACGATGTAGATACGCTCCTCATATATGACGAAAGCACAAGCCCGTCAGAGCTAATCGAGCATAAGAACGAGCTTATGGCACAAGGAAAATCCGTGATTGCGCAGAGGGCAATCCCCGAAAAGCTCAGATACAGAGAAATAATATATCTTATAGGAAGCAACTGAGATGATTAACGTAGCATTACCGAAGGGACGTCTTGGCGAAAAGGTGTACGCAATGTTTGAGCGTGCAGGCTACGAATGTCCCTCAATAAAGGAAAATAACAGAAGGCTCATATTTGAAAATGCCGACAAGGGAATTTGCTTTTTCTGGGTTAAGCCCTCGGACGTTTCAATTTACGTAGAGCGAGGCGCCGCTGATATTGGCGTTTGCGGAAAGGATATTCTTTTGGAGTATGCCCCCGACGTTTATGAGCTGCTTGACCTCGGCCTTGGCAAATGCAGAATGGCAGTTGCCGCCAAAAAGGGCTTTTACGATGACAATCAAAAAACCCTCAAGGTCGCAACAAAGTTTGTGAGCATCGCAAAGGCATTCTATGCAAGCAAATGTCGTGATATAGATATCATAAAGCTTAACGGCTCAATAGAGCTTGCTCCAATCCTCGGTCTCTCCGACGTCATTGTCGATATCGTCGAAACGGGAACAACCCTTAAGGAAAATGATCTTGAGGTGGTCGAAACGATAGTTCCGATAAGCGCAAGATTTATCTCCAACAAGTCAAGCTTCAAGTTCAAAACCGCAGAAATTGAAAAAATAGTTGAAAGCATAAGAGCTCAGGTAGAGGAAAATGATTAAAATTTACAAATACGGCGAGGTTTCGAACGACGAAATCTTCGCAAGAGAAAATATCGCTCCCGACGTCGAGGGCATCGTTGCCGAGATAATCGCAAACGTAATAAAAAATAAGGACAGCGCCCTTTTTGAATACTGCGAAAAATTCGATAAGGCTACTCTTACATCTCTCGAGGTAAGCGAGCAGGAAATCAACGAGGCATTTGAAAGCGTTGACTCGGAGTTCATCGAAATTCTTAAGGAAGCGGCTCAAAACATTCGTGCATTTCACGAAAGACAGCTAAGAGGAAGCTTTATTGTCAACGAAAGCGACGGAGTGGTAACAGGACAAAAGATTATGCCCATTGAGAAGGTTGGACTGTATGTTCCGGGCGGAACAGCGGCATACCCCTCAACCGTTTTGATGGATTCAATCCCCGCAAAAATCGCAGGCTGCTCCGAGATAGTAATGGTAACACCGCCGTCAAGGGACGGAAGGGTAAATCCCGTGATTCTTGCCGCAGCAAAAATCGCAGGTGTTGACAGAATATTTAAGGTAGGAGGAGCGCAGGCAATCGCCGCCCTCGCCTACGGAACACAAACTATTCCAAGGGTAGATAAAATTGTAGGCCCGGGCAACGCATATGTTGCAGAGGCGAAAAAGCAGGTGTTCGGCAGAGTGTCAATAGATATGATAGCAGGCCCAAGCGAAATCCTTATCGTTGCCGACGCAACCTGTAATCCCAAATTCGTTGCGGCTGATTTGCTCTCTCAGGCAGAGCACGACAAAATGGCAAGCGCCGTTCTCGTAACCGATTCATATGACTTCGCTCAAAGAGTAAGCGAGGAGCTTGAAAAACAAATTCCTACGCTCCCAAGAGCGCAAATCGCAAGAGCATCAATTGACAATAACGGAAAGATAATTGTTTCTGAGGGCAATTTGATGCTCGCCATTGATATTGCAAACGAAATTGCGCCCGAGCACCTTGAGCTTTGTGTCGATAATCCCTTCGATTATCTTGATAAAATCAAGCACGCAGGCACAATCTTTATGGGCAAAACCTGTCCCGAGGCGCTCGGCGACTATTTTGCAGGCCCTAACCACACACTTCCTACAAGCGGCACGGCAAGATTTTCGAGTGCGCTCGGAGTTGACGATTTCGTAAAAAAATCCCAGTTCGTGTACTACTCAAGAGAAGCGCTTGAAAGAGTTGCAGATAAAATTTCGTATTTTGCAAAACAAGAAGGACTTGACGCTCACGCAAGGAGCGCAACCATTCGCTTTGAGGACTAAAAATGAGCAGATTTTTCAGTAGTAAATATTCTTCACTTGAGCCATACACACCGGGCGAGCAGCCAAGGGATATGAAATACATAAAGCTAAACACTAACGAATCTCCGTATCCGCCGTCAAGGGCAGTTGTCGAGGCGGCAGAGAATGAGGCGGGAAGGCTTCAGCTTTATTCCGATCCCGAATGTACTCCCCTTGTGGCAAAATGTGCCGAGCTTTACGGAGTTAAGAAAACACAGGTTTTAATGACCAACGGCTCCGACGAGATTTTAAACTTCGCATTTATGGCATTTTGTGACAGTGACCACCCTATCGTGTTCCCCGATATAACCTACGGCTTTTATCCCGTATTTGCGGAGCTAAACGGTATTCCGTACGAGCAAATTCCGCTAAAAGAGAATTTCACAATAGACGTAAACGATTATATTGCGATTAGCAAAAACATAGTAATTGCAAATCCCAATGCCCCCACAGGAATTGCGCTTTCACTTGACGATATCGAAAAAATCGTCTCCTCAAATCTCGATAATGTGGTTATAATTGACGAGGCATATGTTGATTTCGGTGCCGAAAGCGCCGTTTCACTTGTCGATAAATACGACAATCTGATAGTTACACAAACCTTCTCAAAGTCACGCTCGTTGGCAGGCGCAAGGCTTGGCTTCGGAGTTGCCTGCGAGGCGCTTATTGCCGATATGAATACCGTTAAGTATTCTACAAATCCGTACAATGTCAACAGAATGACTATGGCGGCAGGCTATGCGGCTCTCTGCGATAATAGCTATTATATGGACAACTGTAAGGAAATTATCAAGACAAGAGCCTATACCAAATCCGCACTTGAGCGAATGGGCTTTGAGGTGCTTCCCTCAAGCGCTAACTTCCTTTTCGCAAAAAGCGATAAAATAAGCGGAGAAGACCTATATCTTAAGCTAAAGCAAAGAGGCATCTTGATACGTCACTTCACAAAGGAAAAAATAAAGAATTTCAACAGAATTACAATCGGAACGCTTGAGCAAATGAAGGCATTCATACAAGCCACCGAAGAAATTATAAGGGAGCTTTAAAAATGAGAGTATCCGAAATCAAAAGAAAAACGGGCGAAACAGATATATCGCTCAAAATCTCAATAGACGGCACAGGAGCGTCAAAAATAGACACAGGGTGTGGTTTTCTTGACCATATGCTTACACTTTTTGCAAGACACGCACGCTATGACCTCGAGGTAAAGTGCGTAGGCGACACAAATGTCGACTATCACCACACAGCAGAGGATGTTGCGATTTGTCTTGGCAAGGCAATATATGAAGCGCTCGCAGAGAAAAGAGGAATTAACCGCTACGGAGATATAATTCTCCCGATGGACGAGGCGCTCATTATGGTAGCTGTTGACATCAGCGGCAGAGATTATCTTGGCTATGCCCTTGAAATTCCCGCATACAAGGTGGGAGATTTTGATACAGAGCTATGTGAGGAGTTCTTTAGAGCCTTTGCACGTGAGGCAAAAATCACCTTGCACATAAGACAGCTTGCCGGAAGCAACTCTCACCACATAATAGAGGGTGCATTCAAGGCTGTGGCAAGGGCGCTTTCCACCGCAACCGCGATAGACGAAAGATTTGCAAACGAAATTCCCTCAACCAAAGGAGTAATTTAAGAAAAATGATTGCCGTAATAGATTACGGTGTCGGTAATTTGTTTTCACTTGCCTCGTCGCTTAATATGATAGGAGCTGAAAGCATAATTACCTCAGACCCCAACGAGATAAAAAAAGCCGATAAAATAATTTTGCCCGGTGTCGGTGCATTCGCCGATGCCATAAAAAAGCTTCGTGAAAAGGGACTTGACAGAGTTCTTTTAGACGAGGCGAGAAGGGGCAAGCAGATAATGGGAATATGCCTTGGAATGCAGCTTTTGTTCGAAAAAAGCTACGAATATGGCGAGCACGAGGGACTTGGACTTCTAAAGGGAAGTGTTGTCTCAATGAACGGCGTAATCCCGAGCGAGTTGAAAATCCCACACATAGGCTGGAATTCACTCCGTATAAAAGCGGAGCATCCCATTTTTAAATACATAAAGGAGAACGACTACGTATATTTCGTTCACTCCTATTTTGCAACAGATTGCGAAGAAAGTCTTTTGGCAACCACCGAATATGGCGAGGACCTTACTGCCGCAGTTGCGCTCGGTAATGTCACAGGATGCCAGTTCCACCCCGAAAAAAGCGGAGATATCGGACTTAGCATACTTCGTGCATTCAACGAATGGAGGACAGAAAAATGAATATTTTTCCCGCAATAGACCTCTATGACAAAAAGGCAGTTCGTCTTTTCAAGGGCGATTACAATCAGATGACCGTGTATAGCGAAAACCCAATCGAGATAGCGCGTGATTTCGAGGCAAAGGGCGCAAAATTCATACACATGGTGGACCTTGAGGGCGCAAAGGACGGCACAACGCCAAACCTTGAAATCGTCTCTCAAATTGCAAGAAAAACAAGCCTGTTCGTCGAAATCGGCGGAGGAATACGCTCAATGGAAACGCTCGATAAGTATTTTGAAGCGGGCGTATCTCGTGCAATTCTCGGTACGGCAGCAATAACCGACGAAGAATTCTTAAGACAGGCTGTGGCAAAATACGGCGAGAAAATCGCAGTTGGCGCAGACGTTAAGGATGGCTATATCGCAATTAAGGGATGGCTTGAAAAATCAAGCGTCACTCTTGACGAGTTCTTTGCAAGAATGCAGGCTCTCGGTATAAAAACAATAATTTGCACGGACATCTCAAGAGACGGTGCTATGCGTGGTACAAATCTTGAAATGTACTCCGAGCTTTCAAAAAAGTATTCAGTTGACATAGTTGCCTCGGGTGGCGTATCTACGATAAGCGATATCGAGCAGCTAAGAAAAATGAACCTTTACGGTGCAATAATAGGTAAAGCATACTACACGGGCGCAATAGATTTGGAAAGAGCAATCGAGGTGGCGAAATGATAACAAAAAGAATTATTCCGTGCCTTGATGTTAAGGACGGCAGAGTAGTAAAGGGCGTAAACTTTTTAGGACTTGCCGACGTTTCCTCTCCTGTCAAGCTTGCAAAATTCTACTCCGAGTGCGGAGCGGACGAGCTTGTCTTTTATGACATCACCGCAAGCGCAGAGGGAAGAGCGCTCTTTACAGATATCTTGACCGAGGTAGCAAAAACAATATTTATACCCCTGACCGTAGGTGGCGGCATCAACACTCTTGACGATTTTGACAGGGTTTTGAAATGCGGCGCAGATAAGGTAAGTGTAAATTCGGGAGCAATAAGAAATCCGGATCTGATTCCAAAGGCGGCGCAAAAATACGGTGACCAGTGTGTTGTAATATCGGTTGATGTTAAAAGAGTCAACGGCGATTTCAGAGTCTTTGCCAAGGGCGGACGAGAGGACACGGGAATGGAAGCAATCTCGTGGATAAAAAGATGTGTTGCCTCGGGCGCAGGAGAGGTTGTTGTCAATTCCATTGATACCGACGGCGTAAAGAGAGGCTTTGATATCGAAATGCTGAAGGCAGTGCGAGAGGCAGTAAGCGTACCCGTTATCGCATCGGGCGGCGCAGGATCAAGCGCAGATTTTGTAAAGCTTTTCAAGGCAATCCCCGACATAGACGCAGGACTTGCCGCATCAATATTCCACTTTGGAGAGGTTCAAATTAAGGATCTCAAAAGAGAGCTATCCGAAAACGGTATAATAGTGAGGTTGTAAAATGATTAACATAGATGAACTAAAATTTGACGAAAGCGGACTAATTCCCGCAGTAGTTGTTGACAGCATATCCAAAAAGGTGCTCACAGTAGCATATATGAGCAGAGAAAGCCTTAAAATTTCGATGGAAAAGGGCTTGACCTGCTTTTATAGCAGGTCAAGACAGGAGCTTTGGCTCAAGGGCGAAACAAGTGGCAACTATCAGCACATTGTCTCAATCACTGCAGATTGCGATAACGATGCGCTTGTCGTGGTTGTCGAAAAGGACGGCCCCGCTTGCCATACGGGAACAGATTCCTGCTTTACAAAAAGCGTATATCAAAGCCCGGAGCTTCACGAGTTTACCCTTCAAGGACTCTACGAGATGCTTGTGGGTAGAATGAATGAGCGCCCCGAGGGCTCATACACCACCTATCTTTTCGACAAGGGAATTGATAAAATTCTCAAGAAGGTTGGCGAGGAATGCACCGAGGTAATAATAGCAGGCAAGGCAGACGATAAGGCAGAAACAATTTATGAAATTGCCGACCTTGCATATCACGTAATGGTTCTTATGGTTCAAATGGGAATAAGCGTTGAGGACATTCACCGTGAGCTTGCATCAAGACACATAATCGACCATAAGGTTAAGCAGGAGAGAATGGTATGAGCAAGCTTTCAACCTATCACCTTCATACCACCTTCAGTGATGGAGAATTCCCCCCGGAGCGAATGCTCGAGGTCGCTGTCAATTACAAATGTCCCGAAATAGGCTTCAGCGACCACGCACCTATGGATTTTGATTGCTGCTGGTCAATGAAAAAGGAAGCAATTCCAAGCTATATTTCCACTCTCGAAGCCCTTCGTGAGCAAAACAAGGATAAAATTAAGGTATATATAGGAATTGAGCAGGATTACTTTTCCCCCGAGCTTGATTGGAAGCCCGATTTTATAATAGGCTCCGTTCACTTTATTCTTAAGGACGGACATTATCTCGAGGTTGACAAAAGCGCCGAGGTAATGAAGTATAATATAGACACATACTACGGCGGAGATGTTTACGCATATTGCGAGGACTATTTTGCCCTCGTTGCAGATGTCTATAATAAGACCAAGTGTGATATTATAGGACACCTTGACCTCGTAACCAAATTCAATGAGAAGATGCCGTTAATTGACGAAACACATCCAAGATACGTAAGCGCGCTGAACAAATCAATCGAGGCTCTTATAAAAACCCCCGCCACCTTTGAGATAAATACGGGCGCTATTGCACGTGGCTATCGCACAAAGCCATATCCGAGCGAGAGCACGATAATGAGATTAAGAGATATGGGCGAAAGATTTGTAATAAACTCCGACACCCATACCGATTATACACTTGATTACAACCTTAACGAATACGCAAGAATTTTCGATATGCTGGGAATAAAATACATACGATCCCTCGACGAAATTCTAAGAGAACAAAAATAATCTTGACATACTGCTTTTACAGTAGAATAAAAATCACCGTCAAATAAATAAAACGGACTGCCTCGGCAGTCCGTTTTTAATTGCTTTTAAATTGTAAGGTCAACCTCATAATCTCCGTACGATACGGGAGCTCCGTAAATTTCCTCGTATTTTGCAAAGCACATGCGTCTGTTCTGCTCACACATAATTTTCGCATTCTCTCGCACGCTAAGCGACGGCGACGGGTATATCGGCTCCATTATGTGAACGGTGTATTTCAACTCGGGAAATCCGTCCTTTCCGCGCTTACCGGTCTTTGAAAGCGTGATAAAGCACGGAACAACGGGAGCGCCGTTCTTTGCGGCATAATGGAATGCTCCGATTCGATATTCTCTCGGCTTTGGGTAATTCCACCACATTGACTGCTCCGGGTAAACGAGGACAAAATCCCCTCGCTTTAAAATTGCGCCGATAGCCTTGTCCAAATTCTGCATCGTATGCAAATTGGAGCTTATTGGCAGAGTTCTGCAATTTTTGAGCAAAAATCCGATAATTCCGGGCATAAAATAGTTGCCCTCTCGTATTACCTTCCAAAATTTTCGTCTTTTCTTTGTTTTCTCGGAAGCGATTTTAACCGCAAGATTTTCAAAAATCGAAAAGTGATTGCTTGTGAAAATTGCGCCGCCGCTTAGGTTGCGTATATTCTCCTTGCCGACAACCGTTATCTTTAGCTTTCTTTTCGCTCGCCATAGTGCAAATCGCTCGATAATCGACGCAAAAAAGCACTTTATCTTAGACGAGATTCTTTTGTTAAGATAATCCACATCCTCGGGCATAAGAGTGCGTGACGGCGGATCGTTTTCTACATCTAAAAAGAAGCTATCCCCGCCCTGCGCTTCGTATTTTTTTATTTTTTCGAGGACTTCAACACGGTCCGGAGCAAGTGTTATTTCATTTTCGCTCATACCTTGATAACCCCCTTGTCAAATATGATTTTCTTGAAGCTGTAATCGCTTTCGATAATTTTTCTCATACTGTTGCAAAGCTCAATATCTCCCAGCTCCTGCGCGCGAGCATCGTCATCTGTAAAGGAGCTCCTTGCCGAAAGAGCATAGGAGTAAAATTCTGTCTTTTTTGCATATTTCCAAAAATACTCTCCGTAGGGCACACCATCATATTGCCACGGCTTGTTGAACATATTATAATGGATTATATGAGGCACTCCGTCATAGTCTGTATCAACACTCATTTTATTCCAGCCTATATCGAGAAGCATCACCTTGCCGTAGCAAAGCACGTTAAGATAATCCTGGTCGGGACAAACTACGTCAAAATGATACGTGTTAAACATATCAATAAATTGCTCCTCAAGCCCTATGCTTCTCATCTGAGAAAGATTCATAAGCAGCATGCCCGAGTTGAAATATTTAGTGTAATGAACTCCAACGCCAAGAGTCGTATAATTTTTGAACAGCTCTCTTGAATAAATTACCTGGTCCCTTGTAGCGCCAATCAAATTATCACCCAAATCAATTTCAAAGAGCCTTGAAATATCTGATGTGACAATCATATCGGAGTCAAGGTAAATGCCCTTGTCATATTGCGGGAAAAGCTCGGGGATAAAAATTCTGAAATAAATTGCCGCCGTGTAATAGTCACGCAAATGGAGCGCACAACTGAATTTTTTCATCTGCTCGGTCACGTCAATAAAGGAAATTTTGGCGTTATCACGCTCAAGACGCTTTATAGCGCTCGTGTATTCCTCGCAAAGACCTGTGCTCAAAATGCAGATGTCATAGTTGTATTCTTCACTTCCGTTTTCAAGAAGAGAATATATTGCAATTCCCGCAAACGGAGCATATTTATCGTCGCAGGAAAAGAAAATCGGAATAGTTTTAGCTCTCATGTTAATCCTCACTTAAAAGCTCATTCTTCAAGGACAAAAATTTGTCCAAAATATCGTCATACTTGTGTGTAAGCTCCGCCTTTACCTTGTCCGTGTGCCACGGCTTTATGTTCTTCGTATAGAAAAACGGAAAGAAGGGGTGCCAAATAATAGTCATAGAGAAGTGTTGAATTACCGTATCGTCACAAAAATACTTTTGCTCGTTAAACTTCCTTTTTAGAAGCTTCTTTTTTCGCACGTAAAGATTTATGGCGCTTTGATCGGGCAAAAATGTCTTTTTCGTCGCAAGACGGCGAATACAACGCTTGAAAAGTCCCGTTTTACGTATCATATCAAGATTGAGAAGCAGCACACCCGAATTTATATATTTTCGCATATACCTTATGCCCATGAAAATCTTGCCATAATGGTCAAGCACACCCGCAAGCTCATAGCTGTCAAGGGGAGTTTGCCAAAGCTCCGAGATATCACCTGCCACAACCGTGTCTGCATCAAGATAAAGCACACGGCTCGGCACGTCAAGCTCGTCAAGAAACAGACGGATAAGCGCATACGGCGTATATGATTCTCCATTTGGAGTGCCGAGAAGCGCCTCACGGTATTTTTCTGTTGTGTCAATTACAATAACACGGCTAAGTGGATTTTCCCCCTTGCACACGCCCTCAAGAAACTTGGCTTGCTTCTGGCTTATAGGTGTGAAGCGCTCATCAATATCCGTCAGCGACATTGTAAGAATATAAATATCAAACGGATTTTTGTTGTGGGTAACAAGGGAAAGTGCGGAGATAAGAATTCCGTCAAATATTCCTTCGTTACCTGCGTAAACCACGGCAATTCTATCCATTGTCCTACTCCTCTCGCTTCACATATTTGATAAATTCATAGGTGCTATGCCGTGAAAGCCGGCACATTGTATTATAAACCTCGTCACGAAGGATTTTCGTCGCTTGCCTTGTCCCGAGATTTGTATCTGGCAAAAACGGCCCTTCTATATAAACGCTTACCCTCGGCGCCTTGAAAAAACGTCTTTTTTGAAAGGTCGTAACGGCGCAAAAAACGGGTGCGTTAAGCCTTACGGGGTAAGAGAAGGCTGTGTCGGGAAAACATCTTATAAATGTGCAATACGGCCATATATGAGCCTCGGGGTACACACAAATACACGCTCCTTGCTCGTAGCGAAGCCGTATCGCATCCAAAAACGGACGAAAGCCGCTAAGCTCCGTTGGTACGGGAATAGCGCCACACATCTGTACGAAGCTCCTCGTTCCCCTCGTGGAAAGATTGTCGGGGTGAACGATAACGTGCGTTCGCTTTGAATACTCAATTATATTGGGAACAAATGCGTCACCTGCCAAAAGCGTGTGATTTCCAAACAGAAAATACCCCTGCTTCTTGTAGGGCTTTAGCTTTTCCTTGCCGATAATTTTCACACCGAGCTTCAGCTTACACCATAAAAAAGCAAATGGCTTCATTATCACTCTGTAAACTGCGAATTCGCCTATCCTCCAAAGAGGGCTCCTTTTCACATAAGGAAACGAGCCGTCAATTCGTATAGTTGCTTTCGAAATTCCGACAACCTCGTCATTTACCTCGTCATCATAATAAATGACCTTTGTTTTCTTGCTCATATTGACGCCTCCCTTCCTTAGCTGAGAATATGTTATCACACAAGCCCGCATAAGTAAAGGAACAGCCAAGGCGTGTGCCTCTAAACTTTTTTCTCACCTATCTCACTATTGTGGATTGTAAACTCTCAAAAAGTGAGAATTGTGAGAAAACCGCATAAAAAGGGTTGATTTTGCGGGTGATTAGGTGTATAATATAAAAAAATAAAGAAAAATCACCAAAGCTTTCAGCCTTAAAATAATATTTAAAAAATCAAAAAATCTCTAAAAAATCTCGCAAAAAAACCGATTCTCAGAAACTGAGAGTTGAATTTTGGGACGAATTTTGATAAAACGGAGGTAAAAATGAAGGACATAAAGCCTATTATTGCAAAGAACCTTTCAATTCTTCGCAGACAAAGCGGACTCACTCAGGCAGAGCTTGCAGAAAAGCTCAACTATTCTGACAAGGCTATTTCGAGGTGGGAGCACGGAGATACCCTGCCCGATATAAATGTGTTGTATCAGCTATGCGACTTTTACGGAATTGATATGAATACGCTTGTAAGTGATGAGCTTAACCCAGCCGAAATATCCAAAATCGACCTCAAAAGCTCTGCAAGATTTAGAATTTGCATATTTGGTCTTGCTATTGCAGTTGTATGGATTGTCGCAACAATTCTGTTCTTGTATTCGGGAATAATAGGGCAGGGCGAATATTTTTGGATGGCATTTATATGGGCGCTTCCTGCTTCGTGTGTTGCACTCATTCTCACATCGTACGGGCTCAAAATGCGACTTCTTAGATTCATTGTAAATAGTGTATGCATTTGGACGCTTCTTACCGCGATATTCTTGCATTTCTTGCTTAAAAGCTACATATTATGGCCCGTATTTCTCGTTGGAATACCGCTTCAGCTGATAACAATATTCTCATTCATCATTAAGAAAAAATAAGCACATGTGTCTTAAAAGGAGATATTATGATAGAAATTGGAACAGAATACAGAGTGGAAATAACAGTCGAGCCGTCGCACACCGCAAGGGAGGTCGGTAGCGGAGAGCTTGAGGTGCTCGCAACACCTAAAATGTGCGCATTGATGGAGGAGGCGGCATATAAATGCATAGCTACATATCTCGATGATGGCGCATCAAGCGTTGGCACATCGCTGAATGTAAATCACGTCAGTGCAACTCCGGTAGGAATGAAGGTTGTCGCCGTAGCCGTGGTGACAGGAGCTGAGGGAAGAAAAATCTCCTTCGAGCTTAAGGCATATGACGAGGCAGGACTTATCGGCGAGGGAACTCACGAAAGGTTTATTGTTTATTCAGAAAAATTCACTCAAAGGACATATGCAAAGCTTCAAAAATAATAAATCGCACCATATGGTGCGATTTTTTGCTGTATAAATGAAAAGCACTCCAATCGGAGTGCTTTTTCTTTGCTTGTGAGCAGTAGCATCAAAATGTTGAGCTAAATGAAAATACCTTAATCAATAATTTTCCCAACTCACATAAGTGATGTCCTTTTTAGCATGAGAGCTCTTGCTTATTTTAGTCCCTTTGAGTATTTTTCGTAAAGCTCCTTCACCTTAAAGAAAGCCGCTTTGGGATTTCTGTACTCATCAAGGATACCCTTATTGTTAAAATAGCGTACGCGGTTAATATCCATTTCGGGAGATGTTCTTATGTTACAGAATTGCCAAACATAGGTGCCACGCATATAATCTGTCTTGTGGAACAGCTCGATTGTATATTCAAGCAAATCTCTTTGGTATTCCTCACTCCAACGAACCGTATCAAAATGCGAGTGGAATCCGGCAAGTGCGGCAGCGCCAAACTCGCTCATAATAACGGGCTTTCCAAACCAATTCTTTTCCACAAGGCGATTTTTAAAATCAACAACGAACTTGTCCCAAACATCTAAGCTTCCTTTATACCAGCCGTAATATACATTAAGGCAAATAATGTCATCATAGTCCATGCAAAGATCATATAGCGGATGGTTGGATGCGTGGGTGATAAGTCTGTTTCCGCCATGCTGTCTTAAATGCTCATAAAACGGCTTTGTTATGGCAAGAGAGGTTTCCTTTGTTGTATCAATTTCGTTGTGCATACCCCAAATGATTATTGAGGGGTGGTTGTAGTATTGCTTTGTCATTTCCTTGTGCATTGCAAGACCACGATTGATAATTATAGGATCTCCCAAGGACTCCCAACTGAATCCGACACCCCACATAGGAATTTCGCTCCAGAAAAGAATACCCTTTTCGTCAAGCATATCAACAAAGATTTGTGAGTTAGGATAGTGTGAGCCACGTATTGTATTGCAGTTCATCTCGAGGATTAAATCAAGATCCTTCTTCATAAGCTTGGACGGGAAGGCAAAGCCCCAATCAGGATGCTCTTCATGACGGTTAACGCCCAAAAGCTCAATGGATTTACCGTTCAAAAGGATGTTATTGTCCTTAACCTCAATTTTTCTGAATCCGATCCTATCAATTAAATCGTCTGTTTCGGTTTTTGCAACAACCGTATAAAGCTTGGGTGAGCTTGGGCTCCAAAGCTCAATACCATCAATAACAACCTCAGGCGTTGAAAGAATTTTTGTTTCTTTAGCGCCAAGCGATACCTCACCGCTGTAAATTTCTATATCGCCAACGGTTACATTCAAAAAGGAAGATGCTGTTGAATCACACTTGTTGTAAAGCTCAAGCTCTGCGTGCACCTTGACGGATTTCAAATCATCGGAAAGAGTATAAACGATATGATTGTCAAGAATACAAATGCCATAAAGCTTTGAAAAGAAAACATCTCTTGCAATACCACCGTAGTTAAACCAGTCCGTGTACCTTTGCGGGAACGAATACTTTTCAAAGATATTATCGGCGCGAACTGTTAAGGTGTGCACACCCGGCTCAACGGAGGTAATAAAGCTGAATCCGGTAAAAGCGCCATAGTGCTCACACATTAGTCTGTCATCAATCCAAACCTCTGCCTTTGTCATAACGCTGTCAAAATTAAATAGAAGGTCGGGGCATTCGTCATTTTCAGTAATTTCAAATTCTCTTTGATACCAAGCGGCACCCTCATAGTTTAAAAGCCGTAATTCATTATTCCAGCAGGACGGCACAATTACTGTTTCACCGTCGCTCCAGTTGCTCCACCAGCCCTCGTTCTTTCCGGCATTGTTTGGATCAAGCTTGAATTTCCAATTTCCATTTAAATCAATAGTTTTTCTGATTTTGTGTTGTTCAAATAATCTTCTCATATTAAAGCTCCTTAAAGAAAGATTTTATTATATTATACCATTACGTGTGAAGAATTTCAACAATGAATATGGTAAAAAACAGACTTTTTGCAATAAAAGACCAAAACCGTACAAGCCGATGAACGCACGGAATCACAACAAAACAAAAAAGCACTCCAATCGGAGTGCTTTCGCTTTGCTGGTGAGCCGTTCCAACGCCAAATCGAGCTTTTAAACTACTCAACAAATTGAAATTTATAGAACTATTGACCTTGCCCACTCTTCACATTCCAATGTCTCTTTCAATCCCAACTCTTGCCATATACCAGCATAGTATATGCCGCTAGGAATTTTTGAACAATTTTTTCTGTTTCCTATTATTGAATCTACATCATATACAGGATTATTTTTCCATGTTGCCTTGTTGCAATTTTTAGCAGTCAACACCCTGTCTTCTCTAAACGCAAGAAGTCCTGCTCCTGACATATTTTCATTAAAAGAAAGTTTGTCGCTTGCTTTAAACATAACATTTGTAATGTTTTCTACTCTTTTCTCCGAAGAGTGTGGATGCCAACTATATTTTCTTTGTTCTTCAGGAATAGTTATGATTTCACCGACTTGCATATAACCCCAAATAACCTGCAAATCACAATCGCTATAAAAATCGCCGGTTTTCTTTATGTACTGATACTTTCCGTCAGCATATCTAACCTTATGATAGTTTCCAAAAAACAAAAATAAATCTCCAACCTTAACATCTACATTATTCATAAGATACGTCGCAGATGAATTGATTTGACCGAAAATAGGACACCAACTGTTAATTTTGGCTTTTCGTCTATCTTCAGATAGGTCGGGGTCAACATGACAGTTGAAGCCACCCTTGTATTTTAAGTCCTTTAATATTCTAGAGTATGGTTGGTCGCAATATATCAAGTCGTCATAGCTATCTTTGTCTTTCGATGGAATTGGAAATGATAACATAGTTCCGTCTTCCATAATAGGACTTACAATTCCACCATTAGCAGAATCAAAGCCCTTTCTACTGAGAATTATTTTCATAGTGCTCCTGTCAAATTCTTATTTAGTGGTGAGTTTATTATATCATATTTTTTATCCAAAGTCAACCTTTTGGCACTGTGCATGTGCTTGTGTTGGTTCAATGAGTGTACGGGCTGTCAAAAACAAAAAGACAGGTGTGAAACCTGTCTTTTTTATTTTTGGTGAGCTGTATTATCAAAGTGTCGAACTAATAAATCTGTGCATAAAATACATGGCACTTGCCACAATGTGTGGAAGGACGATGAGTTATACCCTCGGATACTTTCGCACAGGTGAAGCAGCCATTGACATAGATCGATTTTAAGACTTCGCATTATTATCATTGTGATTAAAATACAGAACTGGGATCATTTCTGAACTCGGTTCGTTTTCTCTCTTAACAGCATTAAGAACACAAATGATTTTTACATTACATATTTTCCCCAAAACTCTATTATTTTTGATATGGGGATTGCGGCACCAATACCTGCGTTTTTGTCAGATGCAAAATGTATCCCGACCAAGGCCAAATCTGAATTTAATATTGGGCCTCCGCTTGAACCGCTACTGGCTAACGTGTCATGGTGCATAACATCGAATTTGACATTGGAGCGATAAGAAGGGGTATCAACTGTTATTTTATCGTATTTGATAACATTTCCGTACGAAATCGCATTTTGTTGTCCGTCAGGAGTGCTTACAGATATAACATCATCGCCCACCTGCGGATCTGAAGAATAATATGTTATTGGCTCCAAGTCAGTATGCGAGGTTTTAAACCAAATCGCGGCAAGGTCATAACTTGCGCTAATAGCGGAAGTGCTATTGCTTTTAGCCTGATATATTTGAGCTTCGTACGTACGCCCCTTATAATCTTCGACGGTAATTGTCTGATAATCGCAATTTTTGTCTTTTTTTGCAACGTGACAATTGGTTAAAACATAGAAATATCCATCATCTGAAACAAATATGATTCCAGAACCTTGAGAGGTTGTTTGGTCTTTTTTTATCCCCAGGAAATTCTTATTATAGCTAGTATTATAAACAGTTACTACACTTTTCATTGTATTTGATGTAATTTCATTTGTTATGTTAACGGCGTCTAAAATATAAGACGCATATATAGAAGTATCTTCGGTTATCTCTTTCGAAAAATTGAAATCGTTTGTTTTTGAAGCATTAGAACACCATTTTAAAAATGTATAATTATTTTTATACGGAGCTTGATATGGTTCTATCGTAGAGCCTTTTTTTACCTTTGCGGTTGCTAATTTTGTTTTTCCATCATAATAGGTAACTACACATAAGCTTTTTTTAGTTGCTTCGCCTGGAAGATCTGCTGAAGGTTTTTCAGTTGACTTTCCAGAATATGTGACTTCTATGGATTTCATCGAGGAGTATATACTATCCGGGATGTCAAGAATCACTGTAAATTCGGTGTTTTCATCAATTTTTTGTTTCTTAACCTCACTTGTCTCCCAAGATAGTCTTCCTGTTGAAGTATAGACGCGAAGATAAACGGTACATTCTGTCAACGGTAATTCACATTTTGACTTTATATCAATCTTGCGCTCTTTTGAAACGACAGCCTTTTCACTTATCGGGATTGAAGTGTATGTACTGAAATCAAAATCTACAAATTCAAAATAACCATTGCTGACATCATAAATTTCGATTGTTGAATTTGAAGTGATGTCGCTATTACAGGAATTAAAAACAATTAATGTAAAAAGTACAATTAAAACAAAAAATATCCATTTGCATTTTTTCATAAAATTCTCCTAAAAGCATCATTTTTCTAAATGAATTCTACCACACGATAAAATAAAAGTCAATATATAACGAAAATTAATAGTTAATGTTTTGCGAAGACAAAGACAGCGGTCTGTCTTAAAAAGACACCGTACTTTTGCCACGCAAAAGCAAGCGGGAAGGTTCACGAGCGAACATTTGTTGCGAACCCCGCCTCGGTTACGAGGTATGTTTCGATGAGCGTACGGAATCACAACAAAACAAAAAAGCACTCCGATTGGAGTGCTTTCGCTTTGCTGGTGACCCGTACGGGAATCGAACCCATGTTACAGCCGTGAAAGGGCCGTGTCTTAACCGCTTGACCAACGGGCCGAAATGGTGGCGGAAATGGGATTTGAACCTATGACCTGCCGGGTATGAACCGGATGCTCTAGCCACTGAGCTATTCCGCCATTTGCTTAATGCTTTGCTATTATATCATAAGTTTTTATGCTTGTCAACACATTTTTTAAAAAATCTCAAAAAAATATATCAACACATGATTTTTTGCTTAAAGTTGAAAATAAATCCTCCAAAAAATCATAAAGGCTATTCCTTTTTTAAAATTTATATGATACAATTAGACACAAGCAAGGCTATGTATTCCTTGCTAAGCCGTAAAATCAGGAGAAAAATATGAAAGCGAAAATCACCGCAAGAAAAAACACTGTAATAGATAAAATAGACAGAAGAATATACGGATCATTTATTGAGCATCTCGGCAGAGCCGTATATGAGGGAATTTACGAGCCAACACACGCCTCGGCAGACGATATGGGCTTCAGAGGCGACGTCTTAAAGCTCATAAACGAGCTTAACGTTCCCATAGTTCGTTATCCCGGCGGAAATTTTGTGTCGGGATATAACTGGGAGGACGGAATAGGCGACAAATCAAAGCGCCCCAAAAAGCTTGAGCTTGCTTGGCTCTCAATCGAAACCAACGAGGTCGGAATAGACGAATTTCAGGAATGGGCAAAGCGCGCTAACACCGACATTATGATGGCAGTAAATCTTGGCACAAGAGGTCCCGACGAGGCGAGAAATTTGATTGAATATTGCAACGGAACAACCGATACATATTATGCAAATCTTCGTCGCCAAAACGGCTTTGAAAATCCCTTTGATATCAAGCTTTGGTGCCTTGGAAATGAAATGGACGGTTGGTGGCAAATCTGTCATAAAACCGCTGAGGAGTACGCAAGAGTCGCAACAGAAACCGCTAAGGTTTTGAAATGGGTTGATCCGTCAATCGAGCTTGTAGCCTGCGGAAGCTCAGATCCCGGAATGCCTACCTTTGGCGAATGGGAAAGAGAGGTGCTTGACCACACCTACGATTACGTGGATTATTTGTCACTGCATTGCTATTACGGCAATTATAGCGCCAACACCTCCGATTTTCTTGCAAGAGCCGAGGATATGGACAGATTTATAAAGACAACCGCCGCTATTTGCGACGAAATCAAGGCAAAAAAGAACAGTAGCAAAACTGTCAACCTCTCATTTGACGAATGGAACGTTTGGTACAGAACAAAGGATGAGGAGAAAACCGCGCCCCGTTGGAGAGTTGCCCCGCATCTTCTTGAGGAAAAATACAATTTCGAGGATGCGTTGCTCGTCGGATGTATGCTTATGACGCTTCAAAACAACTGTGACAGAGTTAAAATAGCATGCCTTGCACAGCTTGTCAACGTTATCGCGCCGATAATGACCGAAACAGACGGAAAAGCTTGGAAACAAACAATTTTTTACCCCTATATGTATGCTTCAATGTATGGCAACGGAGTTACTCTCAAAACCCAAAACGAAACCCCCGCATATAAGTCAAACGAGGGCTGGGACGTGCCGTATCTTTATACCTCAGTGATTGATAACGAGCAAAGAGAAGAGGTGGTGGTTTTTGCCGCGAACCGCTCACTTGACGAGGATATGGAGCTTGAAATCACACTCGACGGATATGAGGGCTATACTCTCTCAAAGCATATCGAGCTGTATTCCGATAGCCTAAGCGCCGAGAATACCGCCGAAGCCGAGAGTGTAATACCGAGCGAACGCAAAATTGAGGACAAAATCACCCTCAAAAAGCATTCTTGGAATATGCTTGTTTTCACAAAATAAAAGGTCGGATTTCCCGACCTTTTTTAATTTAACTCACTCTCTAACCGTTCTTGCTCCTCATACAATTCAAGAAGCTCGCCCTCAAGCGCTTCGATTTCGCTCGATATGCGACAAAGCCTTTCATAATCGCTTTGGTTTTCCTCAAGAGAAAGCTCTGCCGTCTTAGCCTCAATTTTTGCCTCTGCCTCTAAAATAAGAGTATTTACCTTGGCAAGACGCCTTTCCGCCCTCGCTCTCTCCTTCGACCTGGCATAGTCCGCCTTACCCTGCTTAAATGCCACATCTACAGTCGCTTGCGGAGCAGTCACCTCGGAAGATTCTGTCTGCTTACGCATCAAATATTCGTCATAGGTGAGTGGCAAATATTTTGCCCCCGCCTCGTCAAACACAATCAATGATCGGGCAATTTTCTTGACAAAATATCTGTCGTGAGAAACAAACAAAATCGTTCCCTCAAACTCAGAAAGCATTGCCTCAAGCGCTTCCTTGCCAAGCATATCCATATGGTTCGTCGGCTCGTCAAGAATGAGAAAATTCGGCTTTCTTTGCAAAATTTTAACAAGCGCCAACCTCACCCTTTCACCACCCGAAAGAGATTTAACACTCTTAAAAACATCGTCACCTGTGAACAAAAACGCACCCAATGCACTCCTCGCCTGCGTCTCACTCAGCTTTGGAAATTCATCCCAAAAATCGTCAAGCACACTTTTTTCTGAGGATGTTTGCATCATTTGCTGGTCAAAATATCCTATGTCAACCTGATGCCCAAGCGAGAAATTACCGCCCAAGCTCGGCAAAAGCCCAACAATTGTCTTAAGCAGAGTGGACTTGCCAAGACCGTTACCGCCGATTATACCGATTCGCTCTTGCCTGTATTGCGTAAACGACAACGTTGCAAGCACGGAATCGTAGCCGATTTGAAGCCCCGACACCCTCAAAACCTCTTTGCCTGTGTCACGGTTAGGCACAAAATCAAGCTTGAATTGCCGTGTGTCAAAGCGTCTTGGCTCCTCAAGGATTTCCATATGCTCAAGATATTTCATTTTGGATTCGGTCATCGCAACCTTTGTAGGCGTATCTCTAAATCGCTCAATCAACGCCTCAAGTCTTGCAATTTCCGCCTTTTGAGCCTTGTACGCCTTCAAATCACGCTCGAAATTTTCTTCCTTTTGCTTGACAAAGGACGAGTAATTTCCGACATATCTTTTTACAATGCCGTATTCAATCTCATAAACAACCTTGACAACCCTGTCAAGAAACATTCTATCGTGCGAAACTATAACTACTGCACCCTTGTATGCGTTAAGGTACTCCTCAAGCCATTCAAGGGTTGTAATGTCGAGGTGGTTTGTTGGCTCGTCAAGCAAAAGCACGTCGGGGCGCTCTAAAAGAAGCTTTATGAACGCAAGCTTTGTCAGCTGACCTCCCGAAAACGAACATAAAGGGCGCTCTCTGTCAGACGGCTCAAAGCCGAATTTTTGAAAGAGCAGATTGTATTCCTTTTCGTAAAAATACCCACCCTGTATCTCAAAATTGCGTTGCAGAGTATTAAATTCATCCATCAAACGCACATTCTCGGAGCGCTCCATTTCTTCAATAAGAAAATCAAGCCGTGCCTTCATTTTTAGAATATCGGCAAAAACCTCTCGAATTTCCTCGTCAACCGTTTTAGAAAGGTCAGAAAACGCACCTTGGCTAAGGCATCCAATGCGAAGCCTACCGCTTTTGACAATTTTCGTGTTCTCGCCGTTGCTCGTCAAATCAACCTCACCGAGAATAAGTCTTAAAAGGGTAGTCTTGCCACATCCGTTACGTCCAACAATGGCTATCTTGTCACCCTCACGTATGTCAAAATCAATTCTGCGCAAAACCCTGTTTGCGCCAAGCTCAACTGCGCCATTCTTAATCTGATATAGCATAACACACCCCCTTCATAGATTTCCTATATATTATACACAACTCAAATGTCTATGTCAAGTATAAAGAGCTCAAAGGAGCGGACTTAAATTTTCCTCATCTCAACATTTTGTGTTGATTTTAGAGCGCATCTGTGCTAAAATAAAGACAGCTTAAGCAAAAGGAGATAAAAATGGAAAATAAACTCTATTCATATAGCATAATGCCTCTTGACACAGAACATCTTGAGGAAATTTGTCAGGATATAAAATGTCAATACGAAAGCGGAGTCGCATCGTGCGCTTTGTTTTCTATGACACTTGTCCCCGAGGGAAATCCACCCTCCGATAAGGTAGGCGTGCTTTGCAAAAGGTACGCTATGTTCAAGACACGTCTTGCCGAAATGGGACTCAAGTGCGGAATTTTAGTGCAAGCAACAGTAGGTCACGGCTGGATTTTGGGTGAAATGTTCCCATACCAAACCCATGTCAACTTCAATGACGGAGTCGCAACACGTGTGTGCTGTCCCTGCGATAAGGGCTTTAAGGATTACATATACAATGTAATGCGCACTGTTGCATCATATGAGCCTGAGGTTATAATGGTTGATGACGATTTTCGTACAATCTGGTATAAGGGCGAGGGATGTGCGTGTCCTTTGCATATGAAAATGTTCAACGAAAGGGCGCACACAAGCCTTAACCGTGAACAGCTTTGGCAAATCGTAAATGATCCGAAAAACGAAAACAGAAAGCGCTACACAGACATTTTTATCGACTCTCAAAGAGACTCCCTCGTTGAAACCGCAAAGATTATGCGTGCGGGAATTGATAGTGTAAATCCCGCTCTGCCGGGCATCTATTGCTGTTGCGGAAATAACGCCGAATTTGCCCACGAAATTGCAAGCGTGCTTGCCGGAGAAGGCAACCCTGTGGTTGTAAGAATCAATAACGGTAACTATACTCCTACCGGTGCAAGATACTTTAGCCGTGTATTCCATCGTGCCGCAACGCAAATAGAGAAGCTTAAGGGTAAGGTCGATATAATGCTTGCCGAAACCGATACTTGCCCGCAAAACAGATACAGTACAGGCGCTATGTCGCTGCATACGCACTATACAGGCACAATTTTGGAGGGCGCAAGAGGTGCAAAGCATTGGATAACAAGGCTTCTCACCTATGAGCCGAAAAGCGGAGAGGCATATAGACGCATCTTGGGCGCTCATACCCGCTTTTACGAAAAACTTGCCACCCTCACCCCGACACTTAAATGGCGTGGATGCCGAATTTTCACCCCCTCAACTTCCGATTTCACATATGGCAGAGTCAAGGAGGAATGGGACGGATGGAGTCTTTGCGTGCTTGAAAGATTAGGACTCCCTATGTATTTTTCGAGCCAAAACGGCGGAGTCGTATGCCTTGAGGGCGATGTTGACTCACGCCTTGATGATTCACAAGTTCTTGAAATTTTAAAGGGAAGCGTGATTTTGGCGTCAGATACTGCCCAAAATCTAATCAAAAGGGGCTTTGGTGAGTACATTGGAGTAGATGTGCGAGAGTGGAACGGAAAACAGCCCGTTATCGAAATTATGAAGGGTGGCGCGCATTGTAAAATTCAGCGAGGGCTAAAGGAATTGGTTCTGATAAACGAAGCCACAGAGGTAGATTCCTACAACTATAATAGCACCGACGGACAAAGCTATGAAAGGCTTTTCCCTGCAAGCACCGTTTTCAAAAATGCTCTTGGCGGTACAGTAATCGTATTTTGTGGCACTCCTGTGGCTGAATTTAATATCGTTGAGGCATTTTCCTTCCTTAACTATTCAAGAAAGGAACAGCTGATACGAATGCTAAAGCAAACAGGCGAAATGCCCGTATATTACCCGAATGACGAGGAAATATATTTCAAGTGTGCCGATATGGATGACGGCAGAGTATTCTGTGCTATTTTCAACATAGGTCTTGATCCAATAGAAAAGCTCGAGCTTGTGTGCGATTTTGAAGCGAAATCCTTTAAAATGCTCACCCCCGACGGCACCGAAAGAGAAATTGCCTTCGAGAGAAACAAAAGCACCTACACGCTTGACACTCCGTGTAACATTCTCAGCCCTGTAATTTTGTTTATAGAAAAATAACGCAAAAAGGACACATTACGTGTCCTTTTGTTATTTGAGATATCAAAATTCAAAGTATTTTTTGCACACCGCCACATCTCCAAGCTCGCCCCTTACAATGTCCTCCCAATAAAGCACGGCGTATCTGAAAATCTCTTTATTTTCAATGGCATCAAGCCCTGCTTGAAGCGATTTACATATGCAACAGTTCCCGCTTGGAACAAGAAAAACAGTGGTGTTATACGTGCTTTTGTGAGAAAGACTTATATTCCTTACTACCTGGTAATGCTTCAAATAATCAGTCTCGCTTATTTTTACACCGGAGTAAAATCTGTCATATCTTTGACGGTAGATTTTTAATACCTCGCTTGCAGCTTTGCTTCTTCGTTTAAAGGACACACCGCCAAAATCCTGCTCGGTGTATTTGATTTCGAGGAAAACGTGACCGCCGTTTTTAAGATGAATAACGAAATCCACATTAGTTCCATCAGGCATCACCCATTCAAGCTCTGCCCCCGACGGCTCATCAAAGCCGTAATGCTCACAAAATGCTCGTAGCAAATCCAAATTTTCAATAAATCTGTAAAAGTACGAAAGGCACAAAATTTGCGACGAGTTAAGGTGATACCAATTTCGGTGTAGCTTTATAGGAGCGTGATTGATTTTTGTAAATTTTAACACATTCCCCTCAATTTCATATGATCCCTCGGGTAGCAGAGAAAGATTTTTCTCCCTCTCGTCCTCGCATAAAATGTGTGAGTATTCCTTTTCGCCGAACATCCCGCATCTGTCCGTTTTCAATACTGTGCGCTTGTAGTGGCTTAAGCTGTCAGCTACCTTGTCCTTAAAATTCATAAAATCTCCTCATAGTGCTTTTTCTTATATATACGACCTTTTCTTTAAAAAATCAAGTGGTATGTGTGCAAATAAAACGACAAAAGCCTCATTCGAGGCTTTTGCTATTTTACAATACCGTATTCCCAAGTGATTATTCCACCAAATTCCTTAACATTGGTGTATCCAAGCTCACATAGAGCCTGTGCAGCAATCTTGCTTCGCCTTCCGCTTCTGCAATAAACCAAAATCAAGGTATTTTTATCGCTCGGCAGCTTGTCAAGCGAGGATTTGATTTCATATTCAGGAATCATAACCGCACCTGCGATGTGTCCCTCGTCAAATTCTGACTGCGTGCGAGAATCAATCAAAAAATAGGCCTCACCGCTATCCATAATTTTCTTGGCCTCAGCCTGAGAAATTTGCTCAAATTCAATCACAGAGCTGTCCCCCTCACTCGTTTCACTCTCACTTTTATCTCCACACGCAAAAACAGAAGCGCATAAGAGTAAAGCAAAAATGACGCAAAAAATTCTTTTCATCAGTCAAGCAGCTCCAAAATTTGAGCCTTTGTGCGATATCCCGTTGACTTGCGTACAATGCCACCGTCTTTTATAACGACAAGCGTGGGAATGACCGAAACCCCAAACTCAATAGCGAGGCTTGTCGCCGTATCAACATTAACCTTTGCAACGGTAATATCCTCACGCTCGTTTGCAATCTCCTCAATAAACGGGGCAATCATCTTACAAGGGCCACACCAATCGGCATAAAAGTCCAAAAGAATAACCTTGCCCTCTCCCTTGATTTTCTCAAATTCGTTTTTATCAATGTGTAAAAGTGCCATAAAAATCTCCTTAATCCTTTGATTTATAGTAGAGCATACAATGGCAGTATCCCTCAAAATCGGGGTCGGCAATCTGTGCTCTGAATTCCTTGCAAATGCATTTTGTGTCCTCGGTGCGCTCCAATCTGCAAGGACAGTAGCCACCCTTATCGATAAGCCCCTGCTTTATCACACGCACGACCTCGGCGTCCTCGTTCAGTCGAATTTTTCCCATTTTACGCTCCTTTCATTCCTTTATACGACCATTATACCACAAAAAAGCATAATAATCAATATTATATATTGAAATTTTTTCTTCGAGGTGCTATACTTGTAGAAGAGTACTTAAAAAGGGGAATTTAAATGAAGCTAACCGAAATTAACATAAGAGATCCATTTATTCTAACCCACGAGGGCAAGTATTATATGTATGGCACAAGAGGTGCCAACACCTGGGAATATGTGGATACCAAAACAATAGGCTTTGATGTCTATGTTAGCGATGACCTTGAAAATTGGAGCGCTCCAAAGCCCATATTTGAATACTATGATGGCTTTTGGGGAGATAGACAATATTGGGCACCCGAGGTTCACTACTATAAGGGTAAATTCTACTTATTTGCAACCTTCAAGGCGGAAAATGTCCACCGTGGCACGGCAATCCTTGTGTGCGATACACCGGACGGAAAATTCGTCCCTCACTCACACGGAGCAGTTACTCCAAGAGATTGGGAATGCCTTGACGGCACGCTTTATATTGAGGATGATGTCCCGTACATAGTATTTTGTCACGAATGGACACAAATAAATGACGGCACAGTATGTGCCCTAAGACTTAGCGATGACCTTAAAAGCGCGATAGGCGAGCCGATTTTCCTATGGCGTGCAAGCACACCGAGCTGGCGATATGATATAAGAGACGGTAAGGGATGCTATGTTACTGACGGGCCGTTTCATATCAAAGAAGCGAACGGACTTGTCTTTATGTGGTCAAGCTTCTCAAAGGGTGAATATGTTGAAGCGCTCGCTCGCTCCGATAACGGAAAAATCACAGGCAATTTCACAATAGATGAAAAGCTCCTTTTTGAAAGGGACGGAGGCCACGGAATGACCTTTATCGATCTTGACGGTAATATGAAATTCGTTTATCACGCACCAAACGAAACCCCTCTTGAGCGCCCATGTATGCGCCCTGTAACAAAAGAAATGTTTAATTAAGGAGATACAAAAATGAAGCAGATATTTAACCCATTCCTTCCCCTCAACGAATATGTACCCGATGGCGAGCCACATGTTTTTGGCGACAGAGTTTATGTTTATGGCTCTCACGATAAGGAGGGCGGAGATTTCTTCTGTATGCTCGACTATGTCACCTATTCCGCACCCGTTGACGATCTTAAGAATTGGAGATACGAGGGCGTAATTTACAAGGCATCACAGGACCCCGACTATAAAAATCACAGATATATGTACGCACCCGATGTCGTACAGGGAAATGACGGAAGATACTACCTTTTTTATTCCTTGGCAGATCGCCACGAGTGTAGCTATCTTATGAGCGTTGCCGTGTCCGACTCTCCTGCAGGTCCATTTGAATTTCACGGCTATATTAAGCACCCCGACGGACGTCCGCTCCAGGATTTTATCATCTTTGATCCCGGAGTTATAAACGATAACGGAAGAATTTATCTCTATTACGGCGTATGGTACGATTTTGACGAAAATCCCAACTACACAAGAGAGCAAAGCCTTCAAAAGCAATCCGAGATGTACCACAAAACCATTGAGGAAATCGAAAACACCGAGGGCGGAGTGCAAGGCCCCGTGTGCGTTGAGCTTTGCGACGATATGCTCACAATCAAGCATACGCCAAGACACATTTTTCCAATAATTTATAAGGGCACGGACTTTGAGGGCTACGAATTTTTCGAGGCAAGCTCAATTCGCAAAATAGGCGAAAAATACTATTTCATCTACTCAACCTTTAATCAGCACGAGCTTGCATATGCAACAAGCGACTACCCCGACAGAGATTTTCGCTTTGGCGGAGTTATTATTTCAAACGGAGATATAGGCTACAACGGCAGAAGAGCGCAGGACAGACTTACCCGTACGGGAAACAATCACGGTAGTATAGAAAAAATCAATGGCGAATGGTATATCTTCTATCACCGTCACACCCATAAGGCAGACTACTCACGTCAGGCGTGCGCAGAGAAAATTCAACTCCTTGACGATGGTACAATCCCACAGGTTCAGGTTACCTCGTGCGGACTCAACGGCGGACCGCTTGAAGCAAAGGGAGAATATCCTGCTGTAATCTGCTGCAACCTCACCACGGGAAAAATGCCACATAGCTTTGCCGCTATGAATGCCCAGCTCCCATACATAGTTTACAGGGATGGTGAGCGCTTTATCACCGATATTGAGGATAATACTTTAATCGGATATAAATATTTCGATTTCAAGGGCAAAACCAAGGTTGGAGTTACCGTAAGAAGCGGAAAAATCACCCCCAATGGCGAAATCGAAATTTCCACCGTGGAAAGAGGCGAGCCTCTTGCTAAAATCACAGTTGACAACAGAACCGATTGGCACAATCTCTTTGCAGAAATTAACGTAGAGGGAGAAATGCCACTCTACCTCACCTATCACGGAGAGGGCTATATTGAGATAAAGACTCTCATTTTGGAGTAATAAAGCTAAGAAAGGAGAAGAAAATGTCTAAAACCGCCATCATTATAGGCGCAGGCCCCGCAGGACTTACGTGCGCCTACAAGCTGCTCACAGAAACAGACATAACGCCTATCATTCTCGAGGAAAGCGAGTACATAGGCGGAATTTCTCGTACAGTTGAGCATAATGGCAACAGAATGGATCTTGGCGGACATAGATTCTTTTCCAAAAACAAAGAAATAAACGAGCTTTGGCAATCTCTTATGCCACTCCAGGGCGCTCCGTCGTACGACGATATTCTTCTCGGAGTTGAAAAGCCACTCTCTCAAGACGGCCCCAATCCCGAGAACGAGGAAAGAGTTATGCTCCTTCGCAACCGCCTGTCAAGAATTTTATTTCTTCATAAATTTTTTGATTATCCAATCTCTCTCAAGCTCAGCACTCTCAGAAATATGGGCTTCGGACGCACAATGAGAGTAGGCTTTGGCTATCTCAAAAGCTGTATTTGCAAAAGAGAGGAAAGCTCCCTTGAGAATTTCTATATAAACCGCTTCGGAAAGCCTCTTTATGAGATGTTTTTTGAGGATTATACGGAAAATCTGTGGGGAAGACACCCCTCGCAAATTTCTGCGGAATGGGGCGCACAGCGAGTAAAGGGACTGTCACTCTCCAAGGCAGTTTTGAATGTTATCACAAAGCCCTTTAAACCGAAGGGCAAGGTTGAAACCTCGCTTATCGAGCAATATTATTATCCTAAGCGCGGCCCCGGTCAGCTATGGGAATTTCTTGCCGACGACATAAAGCGTCTCGGCGGACAAATAATAATGAACGCTCGTGTCAACAAAATCAAGCTTGACGGGGAACAGAAAAGAGTAGTGAGCGTCACAACCGACAACGGCGCCGAATACGAGGCGGACGAATTCTTTTCCACTATGCCGATAAAGGACCTTGTGTGTGGAATTGAGAACGAAATATCCCCCGAGATAAAGAGAATAGCGCAGGGCTTGCCATATCGTGACTACATCACCGTAGGACTTCTTGTCAACAAACTCAAGCTCGAAAACAAAACAAAGATAAAAACCCTCGCCAAATGTGTGCCTGATTGTTGGATATACGTTCAAGAGCGAGAGGTCAAGCTCGGCAGACTCCAGATATTCAACAACTGGTCGCCTTATATGGTAAAGGATCCCGAAAATACAGTTTGGCTCGGCCTTGAATATTTTTGCAATGAGGGCGACGAAATGTGGGAAATGTCCGATACGGACTTTATCGAATTCGCAAAGGACGAGCTTGTGAAAATCAATGTAATAGACAAGGACGATGTTCTCGATGCCAATAGAATAAAGGTCAAAAAGGCATATCCCGCATACTTTGATACCTATGGCGAGTTTGATACCTTAAGAGAATACCTTGATAAAATAACGAATCTTTGGTGTATAGGAAGAAACGGTCAGCACCGATACAATAATATGGACCATTCAATGCTCACCGCAATCGAAGCTGTGCGTGCAGTAAAGGCTCAAAGCACGGACAAGTCATTGGTGTGGGCTGTAAATACCGAAAAGGAATATCATGAACGAGCTGAAAAATAAAATGAAGGCTCTTTGGAGTGGCGCAATCTGCCGCCGAATAATAATAGGCGTAATAATCCTTGTGTGCGTAATCGTGCTGGAGCTTTTCATATCAAACGCAAGGATGCTCTTTACAAGCAAGCAGGCCTATACGCTTGATTACGAGGCGCTCGGTGCGGAAATGTCTCTCTCAAAGGGTAAGGATACAAAATATAAATTTACATTTCCGTCAAGGGATGTATATGCAATTCGCATAAGCACCCATACGGAAAGGGACTTTTCAACCCCTGTGAAGCTTCAAATCAAGGTGTATGACGAAAAACGCTCTGAAAGCCTCAGAACAGCTGCGACGACCTATATCAGTCCGGGAAGCGACAAGCTCGTGTGGCTTGACTATACATCACCCGAGAACAACGTCATAACAGTGGAGCTGACCGAGGTCACCGCAAGCGCTAAGCTTACGGGTATAACGGTAAATCCGTCAAATACCTTTGGCTTCAATTTTTTCCGTGCGGCAATCATTCTTCTCATAGCGGCCACGGTATATTTGATAAGAATTTTCGCACTTGATAGAGAATATCTCGATTTTTCAAAAACAAAGCACCGTGTGGTTGTATTTATCACAATTGGCGTATGCCTTTTGGGCGTTTTGATATATTGCATATTCTTTGTCGGTGTTGGCAGAAGCTACGGCTATCCGCTAAGCTCCGATATAGAAAATTATGATCCCTATACCCAACAGCTTGACGCATTCATAAAAGGACAGATACATCTTGATTGCGAGGTAAGCGACGAGCTTTTAAGGCTCGAAAACCCCTATGACCACTCTCAAAGAGAGGGAATAAATTATCTGTGGGACAGGGCGCTCTACGAGGGCAAATACTATTCATATTTCGGAATAGCACCGATAATAAATGTCTATTTTCCTCATTATCTTGTAACGGGAAAAATAATACACGCCGGTGCAGTTAAGCTCGTGTATGCGCTAATTGCAACTGCATTCGCCCTTGCAACTCTGTATGCATTTGTCATAGCTTACAAAAAACGGGTAAAAATATCGCATATGTCACTGTACTCAGTGGCTCTCACCGTTTGCTCGGGCATCATGCTGATGGCTCGCTCAACGGCGCACTTTTACTACATTCCCGTTCTTGCCGGAATGGCGTATATTTCAAAATTTTTGTTCTTTATGCTTTTTGCGATATTTTCAAAGCACAAAATTTTGCGCCCGATATTTTTTGCTCTTGCGGGATTGTCGTACGGAATGCTGTTTTTGTCGAGAGTCAATATGGCGCTTTTGTGCGCATTCATTGTATTGCCGATACTGTATTTTGTGCTTATCAGAAATAAAGCGGAGATTGATACATCGACAGACGTATCTGTAAAACGCACCGTAAAGCAAAAAATCTCGGACCTTGCGTGCCTTGGCGCACCTGTAATCATAGCAATAGTAGCTGCAATGGCCTTTAATGCCGTAAGGTTTGGCAGTCCCTTCGAGTTTGGTGCAAAATATCAGCTTACCGTGAGCGATGTGTCGAAAAATGAAATTGATTTTTCATCATTCATTCAAATGCTGTATCATTCGTTTTTTGCGCCGTTCAAGGCCGGCGGAAGCTTCCCATTCTTTACCCTTCAGCTTCAAAATCTCAATGATTACGGCGGATACCTGTATGTTGATGCGGGAATGGGACTTTTCGCAATACCTCTTATGCTTGCCCTCATTTTCGGCGTGCATACTCTTACAAGTAAAAAGAAAACACCCTTTGCGAAATCACTTTGCTTATCGCTCGTTGTAGGCGTGATAGCAGTCGCCGTTATGAACTTTTATATTGGCGGAGTAATCTATCGCTATACCTGCGACCTTACGCTTCTTTGTGCTATTGCATCGATTTTGTTCCTAATTTCCGTAAATGAGGAAATTTATGAGTCGAGCGCCGAAAAAACGATACTTGTCGCAGAAAAACTGCTTCTTATTGTGTCAATATTCGTTTGCCTGAACGTTCTTACATCGCTTCACGGCTATCTTTCGAATGCCTTTTCACAGAGCTTTGTAATGGTAGAGGAGCTTTTCAGATAGGAGAAAAAATGAAAAACACAACCTTGTGCTATATTGAAAGAGACGGCAAATACCTTATGCTGTACCGCAACAAAAAGAAAAATGATGCAAACGGCGGAAAGTATGTCGGAATAGGCGGACACCTCGAGGAAAAGGAATCCCCCGAGGAGTGTATAATAAGAGAGGTGTATGAGGAAACATCTCTTAAAATCACTGCCCCTCAATACAGAGGTCTTATCACCTTTGTCAGCGACGAGTACGAAACGGAGCAAATGCACCTTTTTTGGTGCGACACCTTTGTGGGTGAAATTGGCGATTGTAACGAGGGCGAGCTCAAATGGGTTGAAAAATCCCAAATAGAGCAGCTCCCAATGTGGGCAGGCGACATCTACTTTTTAAGAAAGCTAAACGAAAATATCCCATTTTTCACAATGAAGCTCGTTTACTCCGGCAATACACTTGTCGAATACCATTTGAATGGAGCAAGACAAATTTAATGAACACAAAAAAGCAAAAAATACTTGTAAGCTCGTGCCTTTTAGGTGAGGCGTGTCGCTATGACGGCAAATCCAAGCCGTGTAATGAGGTTATCGCCCTTGCCGAAAAATATACGCTTATTCCCGTGTGCGCCGAGGTCTTGGGCGGACTTCCAACCCCCAGACTACCTGCCGAAATTGTCGGCGAGCGTGTTTTACGGTGCGACGGCGTAGATGTTACAGAGAATTATAAGCGTGGAGCGGAGGCAGTGCTCGAGGTTGCGTGTCAAAATGACATTAAAATCGCAATTTTGAAATCAAACAGCCCCTCGTGCTCGAACAAAATGATATATGACGGCACATTTTCGCGCACACTTACAGAGGGGATGGGAATACTCGCTCACCTGCTCAAGAAGAACGGAATTTTAGTCTTAAACGAAAAGGAAATACAGAATTTATGAAAATTATTGCAAGTGATTATGACGGTACTATAAATTGCGGAGGCGTGAGCCAAGCCGATATGGATGCCATCGCAAAATTCAGAGCCGCAGGCAACAAATTCGGAGTCAATACAGGCAGAGACCTTGAAATGGCGTCATGGATTTTGTACGATATGAAGGGACAGCTTGATTTTTTAATCTGTTGTACGGGCGCAGTAATCCTTGACGGCGATGGTAATATCATATACGAAAAAAAGCAGAAAATCGACCACGCCCGCCACAAAATCTTAATTGACGAGGCGAGAAAATACGACTACGGAAACTTTACAGTAAGTGACAGGCTTACAAGGGTGTATATTGACAGAAACGGCAAAATTCCGTCTCAGCTTGAATTGCTAAGTAATTTTACCCAAACAAACCTCTGGTTTGCCGACGACAAAAAATGCATCGAATATTTCAATTATCTTGAGGAGAATCACTCCGATTATATCAAGGCGTTTCGTAACGGTGGCGCGATTGACATTCCGCCCCTTGGCTCGTCAAAGCCAACGGGAATTGTCGAATACGCAAAATTGTTCGACAACGTGGACGAAATTTACACAGTTGGTGACAATCTAAACGATATACCGATGCTCGAGGCGTTCTGTGGCTTTGCCGTATCAAATGCACAGCCCGAGGTTAAGGCGATTGCTAAGCACCAATGCAACAGAGTTGCCGATATGATAGAATTTATTTTGGAGGAAAAATAAAATGAACGCAAGAGACCGCTTTATCGAAATTTACAAAACCAAAATCAAAAGAGACGGTGCAGATAAGCTCCTTGAGTACCTTATCTCGTCTGACTTTTTTACAGCGCCCGCAAGCGCTAAGTACCATAGCGCATACGAGGGAGGACTCCTTGACCATTCCTTGAACGTGTACGATTGCCTTTGCGATTATCTTAACCGTGACGTCGCAAGGAACAAGTACAATCTCAACTACTCCGAGGAAACGATAGCTATTGTGTCCCTGCTTCACGATTTGTGTAAGGTAAATGTATACAAAATCAGCAAGCGCAATGTCAAGAACAAGGAAACAGGTAAATGGGAGGAGATCGATTTCTTTGAATTTGACGATAAGCTCCCCTATGGACACGGTGAAAAAAGCGTTTATATGATAACTCCGTTTATGCGTTTGACACGTGAGGAGGCGTTTGCCATAAGATATCATATGGGCTTTTCGGGTGCAAGCACATCGCAGGAAACCAATAACGTTAGCAAGGCATTCGAAATGTTCCCGCTTGCTTTTGCGCTTTCAACTGCCGATATGGAGGCTACATACTACCTCGAAAACGAAAAGAAATAAAAATTCAAAAAAACTATTGACAACTAAAAAAAACAGTGATAAAATGTTACCATATTAAAACCTAAACCGTTGACAAGGAATAGTAACACAGAGAGCGATGTCAAAGAGAGATGCGGATGGTGAGAGCGCATCACGGAGCGGCTGTGCGAATGGGCCTTTGAGGGCGCGCTGAATTGAGTAGGCGTTGACGGACACGCACCGTTACAGGCGTAGCATATATTTGTATGTGGCAAAGATAAGGATAGTCCTTAAATTGGGTGGTACCGCGATTTATTCGCCCCAAGCGTTTTAAAACGCTTGGGGGTTTTTTGTCTTTGCAGAAAGGAATTAAAATGAAAATCAAGCGATGGCGAGGCGAAATCTAAGCCAAGCCCAAATATCAATCTCATATTGAGACTGAGCCAAATGAAAATTACACTGTAAAAGGAGAAAATAAAAATGATATTTAACGGAATTGATTTTAATACTTATTTTAATAACTACCCCGATAAAAACGGATACTTTGGCAAATATGGCGGAGTTTACATTGACGAAAAGCTCAAAAAGGCAATGGCAGAAATCACCGAGGCATATTATTCAATTTGCCAGTCCAGAAAGTTTATTGCCGAGCTTCGCAGAATAAGAAAGGAATTTCAAGGCAGACCAACCCCGATTACACATCTTGAGCGCTTGTCCGACTTCCTTGGCGGAAAGGTACAGCTTTACGCAAAGCGTGAGGACCTCAATCATTCAGGCGCGCATAAGCTAAACCACTGTATGGGCGAGGCACTTCTTGCAAAGTATATGGGCAAGAAGAAGGTAATCGCAGAAACGGGCGCAGGTCAGCACGGAGTTGCTCTTGCAACCGCTGCCGCATATTTTGGACTTCAATGCGATATTTATATGGGCTCTGTTGACATCAAAAAGCAAGCACCGAATGTAGCAAGAATGAAAATTCTCGGCGCAAATGTTATTGAGGTAACACACGGACTTCAAACTCTAAAGGAAGCGGTTGATGCCGCATTCGACGCATATAGCAGAGAATACAACGATGCTATTTACTGCATCGGTAGCGTTCTTGGCCCGCACCCATTCCCGATGATGGTAAGAGATTTCCAAAGCATTGTTGGAATTGAGGCAAGAGAGCAGTTTATTGAAATGACAGGAAACCTTCCAAGCTCCATTGTCGCTTGCGTAGGCGGTGGCTCTAATGCCGCAGGACTTTTCGCAGGCTTCCTTAATGACCCCGTTGACATTTATGGCATTGAGCCTCTCGGCAGAGGACCAAAGCTCGGTGACCACGCCGCAAGCCTGAGATACGGCACAGAGGGAATTATGCACGGCTTTAACAGCATAATGCTCAAGGACGAAAACGGTGATCCTGCCCCCGTTTACTCTGTTGCAAGCGGACTTGATTACCCATCATCAGGACCTGAGCATGCATTCTTGCAGGAAATCGGCAGAGTTAAGTATGATGTAATCGACGACGAGGAAACAATTGATGCATTCTTCAAGCTTTCACGCCTTGAGGGAATTATCCCGGCCATCGAAAGCTCTCACGCGGTTGCATACGGTATGAAGCTCGCAAAAACAATGGATCACGGCTCAATTCTTATCAACCTCTCTGGCAGAGGCGATAAGGATATGGACTATATCATTGAAAATTACGGTATTCGCTAAAATTAGACAAGCCACACGCACTAACGGCGTAGTAATAATGAACCCTAAGTATGTAGGTGACACATTCTTCACGGCAGGAAGTGTCAACGCATCAAAGGGCTTTATCGTAGCTGATATGAGCGCAAGCGAATACTCCAATATCAAGGTAATGATAGACGGTCTTGGCGCAAATAAATCCCTTGAGCACCTCTGTTGTAGATAAGCCTAACACAGGACTTGATATGCTCCCACCCTATAACAAGGAAAACGCATAAATAAAATCAAAATCCACACTCGAAAAGAGTGTGGATTTTTTTATTGAAAGCTTTTTCGATATTCCAAGGGAGATACGCCCACCTCTTTTTTGAAGGTTTTCCTAAAGAAACACACATCATCATAGCCACAAATAGCCCCTACCTCTTTGATTTTCAAGTTGGTTGTACGCAAAAGCTCCTTTGCGCTGTCTATGCGAAGCTTAATTATATACCTTGTCGGTGACATTCCCATTTGCTTCTTAAATGCCATATTGTATGCGGTCATACACATGTTTTCCATTTGTGCAAGGTCAGGAATTTTGATTTGAGTTGTGTAATTTTCGTTGATGTATCTTATGGACCTTGAAAGGGTTACTCGGTTTGTTTCTTTTTCCTCAATTGCCCTGCCTATTTCTATAAGAAGCCTGTCCAAAAGAGTAGCTAAATCATAGGTTCTATATAAATCATTCTTCGCGAAGCCCTCAAACAGCTTTTGAAACCTTGTGTAAATATTGTTAACAATGGCTGTTTTATAAATGCAGGGGAAAAGTCCGATTTTATACCGTTCAAGGACTTTTTCTACATCGCTACCCGTAAAATGCACCCACAAAAAGCTGGCGCTTGCGGTAGCGCACTTGCATTTGTATGGTGTGTTGGGCGGTATAATAATAACACTGCCCGGCTCCAGCCCCCGCCACTCGTCTTGGTAAAACACCTGTACCTTGTCTGCCAACACATATATAAGATAATAATCAAGCCTACCCTTATTGTTTGAGTTAGTGTGTGCTACTCCTGCAATGGTAAGCCCCGCGCAATTTACCAAAAGCGGAAGCGCATTTGAGTTGGCGTTGCCATAAAATGTTGTGTCGTGAAGACTCTTTAAACCATAATCCTTTAGATAGTGCGAAAAACTTTTCATATTATCACCTTGTGTTAAATAATACCCCTATTTTGTTAAAATATCTCTTTGATTCATTCTCTAATATAGTATATCATAAAACTGGACAAAAGTCAAATAATACTTGTAAGGAGTTTTTAAAAATGAAGAGAAAACTAATATTTATGCTTGCTTTGGTGGCTATGGCTTTCTTGTTCACCTTAAGCGTTAGTGCTGCACCCGAAAAGCCAACTCTTGCCGTTGACTTTGGAGAAGTACAAGAAATTTCGGGCTTTACGCCCCCATCACAAAAATTTGTGAATACCGATGAAAGAGTAGTTTTGTTTGACGGAGAAAATTATATCACCTATCCAACATACTACATCATGGCGGATGTTGCAAACTTTAATGATAATAACTCATTCAGTTTTGGCGCTCTTAGTGACGCAACAGGAAAGGATTTTGGTTTTGAGTCTATATTTCTTCTTGAGCTTCCCGAAGGAATAACCTCACTTGCCGGTTGGGCAGTATATGAATGTAAAAACTGCGTATATGTAAAAGTTCCGTCAACTGTTGTAACATGTTCGGACTCAACATTCGCTGAAACTCCGTGGCTTCAAGCGGTAGAATTTGAGGATGGAACGGCTTCGATCACTATGGGCGAAAAAATGTTCTATAAGTGTGATGCTTTGAAATATGTAAAACTTCCAAACAACTTGAAAACCATGGGCAAAATAGCGTTTTCTTGGTGTAATAATCTTGAAACTCTAATTCTTGGCACAAGTTTTGAAAAGTTTGCATCCTCTAACAATAACTTCAACGGCACAGCCAACGGAAAAGATCAAACTATTCACATTTATATTTCCACAGCCTTTGGTTCAACCGGACTAAATGATACAATGTTTACATATAACTCTACTGCGACAAAAGATGAAAATGCTAAAATGGTTTTCCATTATGCAGGAACACAGGCGCAGGCGCAATCCTTGCAGAACTTAGCTCTAACCACAAGCAATAACGGAAAAATTTCTTATGCGACCATTCTTTCTAAGGAAGAGCTTGCTACAACCACCCTTGATCCGAAGAAAAACTACATCGTTTATGGATACGAAACTTGCGAGGTGTTCTATGAAGGAGAACACGATTACCAAGGTACAGGACTTTGCGTTGACGGCTTTGACTGCAAAAACTGCGATAAGACTATCGCAGGTACTACCGGCCACGAATATGTTAAGACTGCTACTTACGCAAATGGCTATACACAAGAGGGCTTGTATCCCGTGACCTGCTCAAACGAGGACTGTAAGCTCAACGAAAAAACTGTTCTTGCTCCAATCTTTAGCGCACTTGAGGAAAATGGCTACTCAACAAACGGCACAGGAATTGCATTCGGCGGATAT
>JAZTXV010000010.1:0-36488 GCA_045636605.1 Eubacteriales bacterium
TGCAATTTAAAAATGCGTATGATATAATAATCAAGCATTCAACCTATGGCCCGTTGGTCAAGCGGCTAAGACGCGACCCTCTCAAGGTTGAAACATGGGTTCGATTCCCGTACGGGTCACCAGCAAAGCGAAAGCACTCCACTTGGAGTGCTTTTTCGTTTTGTTGTGATTCCGTACACTCATCGAACCAACCCAAGCAAAGGCTTTGCCTTTGGCTTGGATTGGGTTCGCATTTCTGACGAAAGCCGTTCTCTGCTTGCAAGGAAAAGGCTCGGCAGAAATAGCTCCCTTCGGGAGCCTTCCCGCTTGCTTTTGCGTGGCAAAAGTACGGGTCACTCTAACTTTCTCACAAGCTCCCATATTACAATTGAAAATAAACTAAAGCAAGGCTGAAAATTCAGCCTTGCTTTTTTCGTTGTTTACAAGCACACGCCACAGTGCCGTTCCACAAAAATTTCATTTTTTGTTGATTAATTTTTCGACTTATGATATAATTTAAATGTAATATAACAATAAAATTTGGGAGATAATATTGTGAAACTATCTAAATTTATAATTTCAACAATTTTGGTTTTCTGTATGCTGTTATCATTTTCTTCCTGTTCAAAAAGCACGAGAATTTTAAATAGTGTTGGTTCATATGAACAAATAACATATTATGAAATACCAGATTTTCAAAATCTCAAAATTTTCGCTAAATACAGTTATTCAAAATTTGAACTCGGAAATAATAATTATTTCCAGAAGATTTCCGCCAACAATCAAGAGCATTTAATCAACTACATTGAGCATTATGAAAAACATTTGGACCATTACACTCAACAGTATGACTTAATAGACAACTATGAATCTTGCATATCATACATTGATTCTAATGATTATTTCTACATTTATGATTACTATATAGACGAGGGAAATTTTGATAGTCAAACTCTTCCAGAAGATATGTCATATTGGAACTATGATATTTACTTTTTTGATTTTCAATCAAGCACTCTTTATTATTTACACGACAATATATAAGCTTATAATCAAATTTTCGATTTACATTACCCTTGCCTCACCAACAAAGCGAAAAGGCACTCGACTGAGTGCCTTTTATTTAATTATTTCTCGTCGCCGGTGGTGGTTGGAACGAGGGCGTCCATACCGTGTCCTACTCTTACCTGGTTGAAGGTAATGGCGCTTACGCTCATATCAGAGAAGGCTCTTGTGGTTGTATATTTATCGGTATTAACATACTGCATCAGAGATACATTACCGTCATTGTTCGTTGCATAAATACCGATTGCAAGCTCAAAGTCGTCTGCGATATCTGCGTTGAAGTTTGCAATATCTGCGTTCCAAATTGTGTATTCAACGCTTGAAATCTCAACCTGAAGTCCCTTTGCGCTACTGTTGAGAGAGCCGTTTACGAACAGGCTATCGTCAGATGCGATTGATTTAGCATTCACAATAACAATTCCAAACTCAAAATCGGGATTAAGGCTCTTATATTCATTAAGCGCGTCCTTATCAATTTTAAAGCCCGATTTGAGTGAATATCCGTCAGGTCCTACCGAATAGCCGAGGCATTCAAAGAGTGCGGGGACTTTTTTTACACTGTTATTGTGGTTGCATCCCGTATTTTGACACGCGATTACCTTTAAGCCCTCTGAAGTATAACCTTTTTCGTATGTTATTGTTGTTTTAATATCATGTGTAAGCGCTTCCTGAAATATTTTTAAGCAAATCTCACAGCTAAGTGCAGTTTCACAATTAAAATCGTCATTGTAGATATGAGCGCCCTCTACGCTTTGATATTTACAAATTATACAGGTGTTTATAACCATTTCATCATAAATACAGTCACCTTTTTGAAATTCTCTGTTATTATAATGGATATTTTCTGTCTTGTGTGTATCCATATCAAGCACTTCGCTTGATGTGTGGAATCTATACCAACCCTTATCAGTGTGATTGCATCTTATGGTATAGCTTATTTCCACGCTATCTCCTCCACAGAAAATTATTTCTGTTGGAGAATTTCCAACACTATGAATAGTGTTGCCGTTTGCATCAGCTCCAATGCCTGTAAGGTTATAGTAGTTAGCATTTTCAAAGCTTACTGTTAGTGTTCCCTCTTGATTTGTATAAAGAGAGCTACCGTCCTTTGAGATAGCGATAAAGCCCTTTTGTCCGTTAAAATCAACAGTAGGAACAATTGGTCCAGAAAGGTCACTGTGTTCATTTTGTGCAAACACTAATTTTATCGGTTTTCGTGAGCCTTTGTCTAAAAATGTCGTCAGCGAAGTATCTGATAAATTTACACTTGTCATTTTACCAAGGAAAACAAGCGTTAACGATGTTTCAGGCTCAAAACTACCTGCAAAGCAATGTCTTGCGGTAAGAGATGTAAATCCCTGTGGAAAATATAATACATTGTTTTTTAGCTTACAGCTATTTAAAAAGTATTGGTCAACATTTTTTAAGCTTTTTGGCAAATAGTCGCTTGCAAGCTCTATTTCTCCTAAATCATAAAGCGCTTGAAAACCTATTGTCTGCAATGAATCAGGCAATGCAAGTCTGTCAATAGCTCTACAGCTTTGAAATGCTCCATCGCCAAGTGTTTTTAAGCTTGTGCAGTTTTCAAGATTTATATTTGCTAACCTTGTGCATCCATTAAAAGTACCCTTGTCTATGCTTTCAACAGCACAATCCTTTGGGAAAACAACAGTTTCAAGATTTGCTGAATTGTAAAACGACCACATTTCTATTGTCTTAAGATTTTTAGACATAGTAATTTTTTTGCACGCACTTGCTTGACTAAATGCGTTATTTTGAATTAAGGTTACGGAGTCGGGGAAAACAAACTCAACCACATTAGGCTCTTTTTTACCATCGCCCCAAAGATTAGCATTTGTCAAAAGAGTTATTCCATATGGAAGCTCCACATAGTATAGGCTTCCTGCCTGATAATTCTTATCATCATTTTCATTTATGAAAGAATAATCAACTCCGTTTTGGTCAGCCCAATTTACACGAACTGTGGAGCCCTCTATCATATATCTAAAAACGTAATATGACGGATAAGCGGTCAAACCACCGTTAGCATCCTTTAAAATAACGATAGACTCCTTGTCTGTAATTTTGGTAGCTGTTGTGCCTGTGTACCATGATGGGTCGCCAAGATTGTTAACAAGCTCGATTTCTTGCCCCTCGTAAGTGATTGTTTCAGCACTAACAGAAAGAACAAAAATACAAGCTAGTATTGCCACCATCATAGCAATTAAAAGAAATTTCTTTTTCATTGGTTTTCTCCTTTTTTATTCTTATATTTATTGACACCTGCACTCAAAATTTCAGTTTTCTAATAGACTTTATTAAATTGCTACTGTACATTAAAGAGCCAAAGCAATTAGGATGTGCCTTGTCGCTAAAGCACTCCTCTACATTTGGCACTAATGTAAATCCATCTACAAGCCTTATACATTCGTATTTTGCGCAAGTGTCTTTAATTTTGTTAATACACCAAATGAAGCGATCCCAATTATCAATGTCGCCTCGCCATATAGGGGTTATGGCTAAAATCGGTATATTTGGAAAAACAGATGTTAATTTTTTATAAAATTCGCTCACATTAAGCTCGTAATCATAAGAGCTATCATCATACCAGTTTGTTCCAAGAGCCACAATTATTTTGTCGGGTTCAAAACCATCAATTTTCATTATGTCATTTGGCTCGTATCTGTATCCCCCTATGCCTTGTGCCAAAATATCATATCCAAGCTCGCGCGCCAAAGCATCTGCATACGCAAGGCTTGCAACCTCAGGACCCGCTCCTTGCGTGATAGAGTCGCCAATAATCAATACCCTTTTTTCTGATTTTTTAACCGATTTATATCCACCATTAATTGTGAAATTTTTAATTTGAACCGTGCTTTCGCAAGGCATGTAAATGCTTACCAGTTTTTGTCCCTGTGGCAAGAAAAACTCCACCTTGCCCTTTAATGTATCATTTATGTGATAAACGCGATACAGGACATTATCGATATATAAATCAATGGTATTATTTGCATGTGATTTAGATGCCTTATAATCAAAGTTAATCTCAGTGGAACTGGTTTTAAACTCTATTCGCTGTGGTCCGCTCATCAAGGCGTATGTTAACCAACATTTATCATATGCATTTCGCGACAAATTCTCAATTTGAGCTTTAGAAAATCTATACGATGAGAGATATCCGTCTTTGATTTCAAAATAACAAGCTCCTTTTATAAGCTTTGAAAGGGTTTTATTAGATAACTTCATAATACGCCTCCAAATTCAACTTGTTTTTATGTTTTTACGATATGCTTCATTGTTAGCTTGGCACGTTCAGAAATTTTCACTGCCTCAATGCCGAAAAGCGAAGTGTATAATTTATCGTTGATTGGCTTCTTCCAATATTCAGGGATTTTTTCAAAACCAATTATCATACCAAGCACAGAGCCAACAGTTGCGCCATTGCAATCCGTATCGAAGCCCGTTTCCACTGCCATACAAATGGATTTTCCAAAATCGCCATTTCCGTATAGTAGCGAGGTCACAACAATCATAGCGTTTGGTATGGTATGGCACCAGCCGTGTGAGGTGTATTCGTCATACCTCTTATGAATCATATCGAAGCAATCCTTTTGAGAAGCACCGTTTTTGTAGGCTTCAACAATTGACATAACGCCCTCATACAATCTTGAAGTGTATGGTATTTCAGCAAGACCGCAAAGAATGATTTCCTCAATATTGTCCGTAGAAGAAGCCACCGCTAACATGGCACTAACAAACATTTCACCATAAATACCATTTTTAGTGTGAGAAATTGATGCATCTCTCCATGCCATTTCTGCTGCAAGCTCAGGATTTCCCGGATTGATATATCCAAAATAATCTCCTCGTATCTGCGCCCCAATCCACTCGCGGTAAGGATTTTTATATATTGCGGATTCAGGCGGATCGAAGCCCTTTACAAAATTAAGATAAGCAACACGCTCGGCTGAAAAATAATATTCCTTACTTTGATATTTCAACCACGCACCCGCAACATCGTATGATGTAAAATTTCTTCCGCTCTTATCTATAATTTCTTGTGCAAGTACAACGTAATTAGTATCATCATCTATGGGCATACCGTCAATTTCGTCTACATATGTCTGTCCTGCAAAGCCAAACTTATATTTTTCAATAATTTTGTCCGTTAAATCGCTTTTTAAAACATATCTATGCATTGGATAATTATTTGTTTCCTTAAGGAACGGAAGCAATTCGTCTGTACGGATTCCCTCAAGAGTTTTTCCAAGCATGCAACCGCAAATTCGCCCCATCCATGCGCCATGAATTTTGTTTTCCAAATCGTCGCAATTATATACTAACGGAGTATTATATCTTTTTCTTAATCCTTTTATTTGTTCAAGCTCTGAAGGCTCGATATAAGCATAACCGTCTCTTTGATTAGCAGTTGTGATCACTTCAAATAAAGCATCTCCGAGCTTCTTTTTTATTTCGCCCTTTGGAAGTCTTGATACTGAAGAAAAAACATCGCTATAAACCTCTATATCCAATCCTTCGTCAATAGACTCTTGGTATTCAAGCAAGAGATTTGAGGAATAAAATTCCCAGTCATGTATGTTTTTATAGTGTGGCTTTATTACCTTGGTCTTTTTCATTTCATCTACCACTCTATTATCATTCCCGAGGATAAGAGCATCAAGAGAAATATCGAAATACTTCGAAATCATAATGATTTTATCAATATCGGGAGTTGAAGCATCGCTTTCCCATTTTTGAACCGATTGCTGAGATACTCCAAAAATTTCAGAAAACTGTTCTTGAGTCAATTTCGCTTCGATTCTGATTTTATGAATTGTTTTTCCGAGTTTCATAATACCTCCTATTCTTGGCTCTATTATATCATACATATATACAACAAGCAAGTAACTTGAAATTGTTATTTTTACAACCACAGAGTGTGTTTTGCATTGCCAAAGAGGCTTAATTTTTACAGTTGTATTTTTTTGAATCTTGAGTATTGAAAAATAAAATTAGCTATGCTATACTTGAATTACTATCTACACTTACGAGGTAATAATATGCTGCATAATTTAACAATCAAAAAAGACAACATTCGTTCCTTTTCCTTGTCTGCCGAAAACCCCACGGGAGAAAAGGGCAAGGGTGGAATGGCGATTGAAGGCAGTGCCGCTTACAACGCGCGAGAGTTGGGACAGGGCTGGAAGGTCAATCCCTATGTAGTAATCAAAGCGGGAGAAAAATATAATATAGCCAATATCAAGGGACAAGGAGCTATTAAGCACATTTGGATAGTTGATAGTTCACCTGCCGGCAGGCTTAGTATTTTCCGTATCTATTTTGACGGTCAAAGTAATCCGTGTGTGGAAGCTCCGCTTTACGATTTTTTCTGCAATGCTGATAATACTGAGTACAGACAAATAAACAGTCTTCCAATTTGTTATAATCCCAGACGAGGAATGAACTGCTATTTTGAAATGCCTTATTTTAAATCCTTCCGTATTGAAATTGAAAATCTTCATACCGAGGATATAATGGTGTATTACCAAATCGACTGTGAAGAAAAGGAAATTGAGGCAAATAGCCTTTATTTTCACGCGCAATACAGACGAGTGAATCCACTTCCTTATATGGAAAATTACACAATTCTTGATAATATTAAAGGCAATGGTGTATATGTTGGAACATATATGCATTGGGGTGTAAAATCACACGGCTGGTGGGGAGAAGGTGAAATCAAATTTTATATTGATGATGATAGGGACTTCCCAACCATATGCGGCACAGGCACAGAAGACTATTTTGGCGGTGCATATAATTTTGATGTTGACGGAAAGTATGTTGAGTTTTCAACCCCATATCAAGGTCTATCAAAGGTGAACAAGACGGATTCAACTTACATGGCACAGCGATATTTTGATATGTATCGCTTTCATATAACTGACCCCATCTATTTTAAAGAAAATTTAAAAGTAACAATTCAGGCTTTAGGCTGGAGAAGCGAGGGGCGTTATCTACCTCTGCAAGATGACATTTCATCTGTAGCATATTGGTACTCCGATAATTTGGATGATACTTATCCCGAATTTCCAAGCAAAAATGATTTGGAACTAATATAACTAGCCTCTCAGCCCCACACATATGACAAATAAGGCTTGCGAGCGCTCAATCAAGCAAAGCCAATTAAAGCATTAAAAAGGACACTCGGTGAGTGTCCTTTTGATATTTATGTTAGATTATTTCTCGTCGCCGGTGGTGGTTGGAACGAGTGCGTCCATACCGTGTCCTACTCTTACCTGGTTGAAGGTAATGGCATTGAGCGACATATCGCTATATGCCTTTGTGGTTGGGTATGCTTGGGTGTTTACATATTGAGCAACTGTCATATTGCCCTCTCCGTCATTTGTATAGAGTCCTACTACAAGCTCAAGAGAGTTTGCCATATTTGCATTGAAATTGCTAACATCCGCATTCAAAATTGTATATTCAACGCTTGGAATTTCAACCTGAAGTCCCTTTGCGCTACTATTGAGAGCGCCGTTTACGAACAAATTCTCATCAGATGCAACCGATTTAGCGTTCAAAATAACAAGTCCGAATTTGAAATCAGGATTGAAGCTCTTATACTCATTAAGCGCGTCCTTATCAATTCTAAAGCCCGATTTAAGCGAATAGCCGTCAGGTCCTACCGAATAGCCAAGGCAGGTAAAGAGTGCGGGTGCATCATCAATTTTTTCATAATAATCGCAGCCGTTGTTTTGGCACTTATTAGCAATCGCGCCCGAGCTTGTAAAGCCGTTCGGATATACCATATCAAGCTCCAAGGCATGAGTTGATCCACCGGGACACAAAGCACTGCCACATACTGTGCAAATGCCTTCAACGTAATCATGCTCACCTGTTGCCTCAAGAGTTGTTACAATATTCTTATCACATACAATACAAGCGATTGTTTCGCTTCCGTTACTAGCACAGGTATTCTCTACACGAGTGAAAATGCCATAGTGGGTATGGTTTTCGAAATCAAATCCGTTTGTGGCATCATTTACCATATCATTTGTATACGATGAGCCCGACGTGTTTGTAAGATATATGTACTCTATGCCTGTTACACTACCGTTTGAGCCTGCGCCTGTGCCCTTACAAAAGGCTACTCTTATAGCGTTTGGAACGCTTGTTTCAGAGCTACTGGATGGCTTAACGTAAAAGCCGTTTCTATTATATTGATCCAAAGAATTTTGCGCAAAATAAACAGTTACCTTTTCCGCATGCTTTTGGTGTCCGCCACCGTTAACGTAAACTACTCCCGTAACCTCGCCTAAGAATACAAGATCAAGCTTTTTGCCACTTGGACCACCTGCAATAATTGAGTCCTGAAATGGCTCATCCGTCAAAGCCTTAACACCGGCAGGGAAAATATAAGTGTCGAGCAGGTTATTGTTATAAGCAAAAAATCTTTTTCCTACATAGGTTAAGCTCGATGGAAGATATGGGCTTGCAAGATATCCACTTCCAATATTTTCAAAAGCGCCATCTCCGATTGACACAACTGTATCAGGAAGAGTAATCTTTTTAATCCCTGTACTGTTTTGGAATGCAGAACCAGCTATGGTTTTAAGCTTTGAATTTGATAGGTCAATATCACAATTTAATCCTGTGTTGGAAAAGCCATCTATTGACTCAAGCTCAGTCAAATTTTCAAACTGAACATACTCAACGCTTGAGTTAGAAAATGTACTTGTGGGAATTTGTTTAATTTTATTACCAAGCTCTATATATACACGCTTTAAGGATTTGTTTCCACAGAATGCCGGGTTAGAATTGTAATTAGATTGAAAATCCTCTACGGAGTTAGGTATATGAACATCAGTCACATTTTTCTCATAGCCTTCACCCTTACTATTACCAAAAACGCCGTTTTGACGAATATGAGTCATACCGTGTGGAAATTCGATATAACGAATAGCACCCTTTGCAAAGGTTGAGCCCTCAACAAGTGTATTTACAAAGGCGTATTCAACCTCGCTGATTGCAACATAATTTGTATCGGTTCCGCTTGGTTCAATAATGTACCAGGTTGGAAAAGCAAATAAGCTTCCGTTAGCATCTGCTAAAACGACAAGAGCATTATCGTCCTTGAACGCCCCCTGCATAGTAGCATTGTTGCCAAGCTTTTTTGCAACCTCCTCAACAGTTGCGTCGCTTGTAATAACATCAACGCTTTGCCCATTATACTCAATAGTTGTTCTATTTGGGTCATAAGCGTCAGCTAACACACTTATTGAAAGAACAAAGGCAAAAAGCATTATCATTGTTGTTATAAGCAAAATTCTCTTTTTCATATTTCTCTCCCTTTAGAATTATTTTTGTATTAAAGGTAGCATCTGCCTGCTTGGAGATTTCACCATTTTTTTGTTTTTTATCAAAAGTCTTTTGTCTATATTTACCAATTGAGTTCATTATATCATAGAATTATACAAATTTCAAGCAAAATATACTACTAATATACGAAAAATGTTCAATCAAGTTTGGCTCTCGCTCACCAACAAAGCAAAAAGAACACTCGGCGAGTGTCCTTTTATATTTATGTGGGATTATTTCTCGTCGCCTGTGGGGTTGGTTGGAACGAGGGCGTCCATACCGTGTCCTACTCTTACCTGGTTGAAGGTAATGGCATTGAGCGACATATCGCTATATGCCTTTGTGGTTGGGTATGCTTGGGTGCTTACATATTGAGCAACTGTCATATTGCCCTCTCCGTCATTTGTATAGAGTCCTACTACAAGCTCAAGAGAGTCGGCAATATCTGCACTAAAATTGCTGATATCCACATTCAAAATTGAATATCGCAAATCATCAACGCGAACCATTATTCCCTTTGCGCTCGAATTGATTACCTCGCTTACAAAGAACGCCTCGGTTGATTTTACCGTATTTGCGTTTACGATAACCACGCCAAATGTAAAGCTTGGATAGAATTCCTTGTATGCCTTTAGCGCGTCAAGATTTACCATAAATCCTGCTTTGAGCGAGTAGCCATTTGGACCTATTGAATAACCAAGACAGGTGAAGATTGGATCCACATCCACCTCGCATGCCTTTTCAAGTCCACAGGTGTTGCAGCTGAATATCTTCTTGCCATTTTCAGCATAGTTAGTATAAGAGATTGTCAATGTCTCCAAATCGTGCGTAGGGTCGTTACATGTGTATCGTGTCTTACATCCCGAGCACATTGTTATTCCGCCTACCGTTTCTCTTTCGGCAACATATGCGGAATAAAATACAACTGAAGACGATGCCTTTACCTCATCGAGGGTATATGCCTTTCCTGTATGGCAATATTTGTTGCCATCTGTTGACCAAAGTGTGTAGCCACTTGGAATTGCAATTGTATTTGAGCCACTGTAAGCGTAAACGCCATCTATATATGCATTGATTACTGTGTATGTATCAAAGGCTTTTCCTGCAATATTTTTCTTTTGTGCGTTTAGGAATATAGCAACCTTATTGCCAGCCTGCTTATTGTGGTCCCAACAGTAGCCGTAATAATTTTCACTAATCACTGTGGTGTTTTCTACTTGCCATATTGTTTTTCCTGTATCTTGGTCATATGCAAATGCTGGTTCATCGGTAAATTGATATTGTTTGCCAGTTTCTATACCTGTATTATAGTAAAAATAGCTCTTTGGATTTTCTCTCCAAGCAATTCCGAATAAGCTTGTACAATTGTTGCCTTTGTTACCAAATGCATATAAATTACCTATTTCACCGTTATAAATAACTACTTTTCCATTTCTGTAACCGTAGTCAGTTGTAATAAAACCGGCTACATTGAAATTGTAGTTGCTATCATGTGTTGCCTTGATAACATTATCGTAAATATTTCCGCCATACATTGTAAATTGCTTATCTGCATATATAGCGCCAACAGCTCTCATTTGAAATCTTGTGCTTGTAAGCAAATTTCCAAATATTTCACCACCAAACATATTAAAATATGTTGTTTTGATAAGTGGAGCGCTAATTACATTGTTACCATAGATTTTACATCCGTCATACATATTAACGGTATGTGCATAAATTATGCACGCACTGATATTGTCATCCTTTGTTTTGTTATTAAAATTAGCAATAGCGGAGCCATTTAGCAAATTCAAAACAACACTTGCTGATGCTGTCACATAGCTAACTCTGTCGTGGGTTGCGTTTGAACCGTCAATTGTAAGTGTGCCACCATTCATTCCACCAAGGTTGATTACTACATTTTCATAAATCTCGGCAATATTCATCCAACCGTCGGTCGTGGAATAATTTGTAGGCATAATTTTGTAGTTACCGCCGTCGGCAATAAAAGATACCTCTACATTTGACTGGTTGATTACAAGCTTGGAGCTTTGCCAGTCTGCCTTAAGAACGTAGGTTAAGTTCTTGTTTGCGTAAATATCACAGGTAAGCTTAGCGTCAACTATAATTGTATCGCCATTCGCAGCGCTTTCATACGCATTCGAATACTCGTCGTTGCTTGATACGGTATACGTTTCTGCGCTTGCACAAATAGCGAATAAAAACATACACATAACTACTGTGATAAGGGTTAAAAGATTTCTTTTCATGTTTTTCTCCTTTTTGCTATCGAATTATCTAATTTTTCATTTTAATTATATCATCACATAACGTGAAATACAATAGGATTTTTTTGGCTAAATATGGACAAAAGTGCTTTTTTGTGATATGATATTATAGAAAGAGGTGATAATATGTATTTTTATTCCGGAAAATTAAGCTACGGAAAGCATACCGAAACCGATAGATTTATCTTTATAAATGACTTTGGATATTGTAAAGACTACTCAAAAATGTTCACATATCGTGAAAATGGCAGACCCGACTATCAGCTTATTTATGTTAAAAGTGGCACGCTCACCATACACGACAAGGACAAAAAGCGCCGGCTTACGAGTGGAGACGTTTGCCTGTTTAGGCCAAACGAGCCACAGGTATACAGCATAGACGGGGAAAATACAACACACTACTGGATTCTTTTTACCGGCAGTGAGGTTGAAAAAATACTTGGCTTTTTCAAGGAGCGCTCATACCACATAGGGGCATTCCCGGAGTTTGAGCATTTTTGCCAAAATCTATGGAGTGGCTTTAAAGCCGAGCAAGAAAGCGCCGAGCTTCTTTTGGACGGAATGCTGATAACAATTATCGCCCACATATCTCAATTTGCAAATCTAAACGAGAAAAAGAGCATTGAATTATCAAAGCTACAGCCTGCCATTGAAATTATGAAATCAGAATGCCATATACAGCGCTCAAACGACGAGCTTGCCGCGCTTTGTAAGCTAAGTAAGTTTTATTTCATAAAGCTCTTTAAGAAAAACATAGGATTTACACCACAGGAATATTACACAAAGCTTATAATAGACAAGGGCTCTAATTTATTATTAAATACAAATTACAGCATTAATGAAATCGCCAAGTTTTGTGGCATTGAGGACGCGCTATATTTCAGCAAGAAATTCAAAAATTATATAGGAATGTCGCCACGAGAATATCGAAAAAGCAATAGCATTTTATAAATAAAAACAGAGCCTGAGGTATCAGGCTCTATTTTAATGCATTTTATTTCAAGATTAGAATTTTTCAGCGATTGTATTGGCTATTTGCTCGGTGTGAAGCCATCTGCCCTTTTCGCCATATAGCAATCGTTTCGCTAAATCGCCCGAACCACACCAGGTTGTCATTAAGAGTCCGTTTATATGGCCTTTATCGTGATTCTTTGCATATTCCAAAAATGCCTCGAGATTATTTTTATCTCTCCAAGGACTTACCATCATTTCAAATCCCTTATTTGCAAAAGCTTCTACCGAGGGATATTTTTCGTATTTATCATAATGCCAGTCGCATATGAGAATATCCTTTGAAAGCATATCAATAGCGGCATCACTACCGTCATCAGAGGCTTCCCACCTGTTGTAGAGTGTATCCTTGGTAGAAAGGAGTCTATCGCCCCAAATGAGCATCTTTCCTCCTCGCTTTTTTACATGCTCATTTAGAGAGTTAATCCAGTTTGAAATCAGCTCTGCTCTTGAGCGTTTCGAGCATTCGGGACATAGCCCTGCGTTAAACACCTCATCGCAGCCGATGTGTATCATATCGGCCTCAAATACGTCCATTAGCTCATCTATGAGCTCGCACACAATGGTTCTCGCCCCTCTGCTGCTCAAGCATATGCTTCGTGAATAAAGGATTTCCCTTGTGCCACACTGCTCATCAAAATCAGGATAAGCCCTCAAAAGTCCGTCCTTTATATCGGGCAAAACCTCGTTATGTCCGTGCAGTATGCCATCGGTTGGCTCGTTCGGAAATCCCGACTGATGACCTATAAGGTTCATTTTAGGTACTAATTTTATATTGTTTTTTCTGCACACGGCAAGTAGCCTTTTCGCATCATCAAACGAGAGTGGGTCATAACCCCACACCTCCGGATGCTTCTTAAACTGATAGCGATATCTTATCTGCATAACTATCATATTAAAGCCACGCGGCGCCAAATATTCGTCAATGAATTTTATAACGTCATCAAGCTCATCGCTCAAGGGTGCAGTCAACACAATGCCCTTTGTTTTCCAAGATAAGTTCATAAATTCTCCTGTTAAAAAATCCCAACTATTAGAATAGCCACAATTCCTATGGCAAAGCCAAAGCCCTGTCTTTTGGTTGGCTTATCCTTGTATATAAGCGCCGATATGATGCTTGACAAAAGCATACTTCCCACGTTATAAACGGGAAACAGTATTATAGACGGAAGCTTTCCCGACAAACTTAAATTCAAGAAATTCAGCAGCCCCACGCATATACCGAGGCATAAGGGAACTATTAGTTTTTTTATTATTAGCTGTTTTTTTGACAAAGCAGACTCATTTTCTACGCCTTTACGAATCAACAGTGCCACTATACCGGTAAATACCGATGAGAAAAACAAGGAATAAACCAAAAATAATTGCAGCTCGTCAGCAAACGAGGAATATTGGTGCGTTTTTTGGAATATTGCATTAGCGCCCGAGCCAAGCATAGCCAAGGCTGCAAACGGAAGCCAAGCAATCAGTTTTCCACTCTTTTCTTTCTTGCACACTATCAAGCACAAGGCTAACACGAGCAAGGCAATGCCGAGCCATTGATAAGCTGACACGCCCTCATTCCAAAAAATCAATCCGTAAAAAATAGGCACTAAAAATCCACAGGAATATACGAGCGACACTAAGGACGTGGGTCCGTTGCCCATCGCCTTTGACTGCATAATTTGAGTTAATGCCACCGATATACCAAAAAATACGGAAAGAACAACAGAAAACGCAGATATTTTAAAAAGCTTATAAAATTCATCTGCAACGAAAATTAACGAGCAAGCAAATGCAACAAAAAGCGCCTTGAAATTTAATATAGCTGTTTCTTTTTTAGAATATTGACCTGTTCCCAGCGCCTTGCAAAATAGAGCTTTTCCCGTAGCCAACAATGTTGACAAGGCTAAAATACAATATTTATCCACTAAAACTTATAACCTTTTGACTACTTTTCATGTTTATTTAAAATTATTATAGCATTTTTAAATCATTGATGCTATAATAGATATAGCAAAAAATACAACAAATCTATACTTTGGAGTTTAACATGGATAATTTTTTACCTAAGGCATTCGACCTTGATGTAAGCAACAGCTATTGCAGCGACTATCAATACGGCCCTAACAAAACGCTGCCTCATTGGCACAATGGGGCAGAAATCATATTCGTCGTTAAGGGTACGGTCAACATAATGTTTAACGATTCTTGGCATACATTAGAAAAAAATTCTATGGTTTTTATTCCACCAAAGCAGCTGCACTGCTGTGATTGTAAGGACGATACTGCCGAAAAAATAGTGCTTGGATTTGAAGAAAAATGCCTTGGCACAGGTGGCATAGGTCTTTCTCTTCCAAGCGATGTGCTCAAGCTATGCATATTACATAATCTCGAGAGTACGCGCTTGCCACTGCTTATTAACGAATTTCATGAGCATACAATGGTTAATTCTATTTATTCAGAGAATTTAATGGCAAAGTCTATTTTGCTACAAATATATTCTTTTTTGATACAGTATTGGACAAGTCAAGGAATAGACCTTGACTCAACATCTCAAAGCAAAACTATGCCAATGATATATAAGCACATTGAGGCGCACTATATGGATGAGCTTTCTCCATATGAAATCGCAAAGCAATTTCATATCAGCTATAGCGCTTTAGCTAAGGCAATTCAAAAGCACAAACAAACAACCTTCACAAAATATGTTAATCAAATACGAATTGAAAACGCAAAAAAGCTTCTTGCCCTGACAGATAAAAGTATAACGGAAATCGGCTTAGAATGTGGCTTTTCCGTTACAAGCTACTTTATCAAAACGTTTCATAGCTTTACACATATGACACCTAAGACTTATAGAAATCTAATCAAAAAGCAAATCAATTAATGTATAAAAAACAAAAAGCCGTTTGAAACGGCTTTTTCTTTAATTTTACTTGCGCTTATGGGAGAGTAGCCACGTCCAAAGCTCGTCGCCCTCATATGCCTTATCCCACGCATTGTGCCAAACTCCCTTTAGCACTTTTATCTCGGCATTTCCTCCACGCTTGTTGACGGAGCGCACCATTTCGATGCTGTTTTCAAGCGGCACTACATCGTCACAATCACCGTGATACACCATTATCGGTATATTTACAAGCGCCTCTCCAAACCAATAAATTCCGCTTCCGCAGATAGGCGCTATTGCGGCAAATCTATCGTTTGCAGCCATCGCAAGCATCCATGTGCCTGTGCCACCCATAGAGAGTCCTGTAAGATACACTCTGTCCATATCAACGGGAAGCGTTTGGCATATGTAGTCAAGAAATGCAAGCACGGATTCCGTATAGCAGCCCCAATATTTGTTTTTAGGAATTTGCGGAGCAATGCAGATAAAGGGGTATTCCTTGCCGCTTTCTCGCACGTGCTTCATAAATCCGTGACGGCATGCTATATCAAGGTCATCTCCCCATTCCCCTGCGCCGTGTAAAAAGAAAACGAGTGGATATTTTTTATTTTCGTCAAAGTCCTTGGGCAGATATTTGGTATATCCGAAATTGAAATATCTATCACTTTCCCATTTATGCTTAGTATACATAATAATCTCCTCCAATTTTTGTGATTTTAACGTCCTTTCGGCTCGTTTCCTTCATTATACAACAAAAAATCAACGCTTGTCAATGGTGACATAAGTTCAAGGGTACTTTTCGTCAAAAACCAACCTCGTTTTGTGTCAGAGCCAACAATAAAGGACAGAAAATTTTCTGTCCTTCGTTTGATTATTTTTGGTTATATACCTTAACCTGATATTGAGTCTTGCACTTTGAGCAGGTTTTTCTACCGAGTGAAGCGCTGGCTCTGTAGCCTCCCGAGCTGATGTATGCGTTTCTTGTCCACGAAATCTCAACATGACCACATCTTGGGCATTGACCTGCCCAGTCAAAATGGCAATCGTCTTTAACCTGAATAACTGCATTTTCTGCAAAAATCATAATATTTTTCTCCTTTTGATATGTAGTGAAGCGCTTGTCTTCACCATCATTGTATCACTATTCAGTCTAAAAGTCAATGCTTTCTCAATCCTCCTTCTCATATTCTCATATTTTTATTGACAACCTCAAAAAAAGATGCTAAAATAATATTGAACAAATTTGCGAAAGGAGAGCCTCTTATGTATAAGGTTGATATAAGAAACGGATTCATTTCAATGTCCTGCTGTCTTACCTGCGAATATTATCCCGGCAAAAGAACCATAAAGGATTTTTGCGGTAGCCTATGTGTATACACAGACGATCCTACATATCCGGGAAAGACCTGCATGAAGGGAAAAGAAGCAAAGCCGAACATTGCTCCATGTATGTCTTATAAAAAATGGTCTACACTCAAATAAAAATCAAAAAGGGCACTCGTCGAGTGTCCTTTTTGATTTTTATTTCTCTCTTTTGGCGTTGATTATTTCTCTAACCTTTGATATGTCAAATTTGGGCTTTCTGTCATAGGTATAAATACCGTTTACCTCTTGCTCTATATCGTAAAGCTGTGTGTAGCAGAAGCCGCAAATATATGGACATTTTATGAGTGCGCCAGTCAAGGCTTTGAACCTTTCGAAGAATTCATTTTCCGTTTTGGGTGCGTTTCCATAGCCCCAGCCACCCTCAATTCCGTCAACATCCCACCTTATTCCTCCGTATTCACTCAAAAATAACGCCATATTTTTGTAAAGCGATGATTTTTGATATTTGGCAACTCCGCTATGCCACGGGTGATTGTCATAATTTTCAAGCATTTCATCCTGCGTTGGAGCAAGGTAGATTTTTTCAAAGTCGGCTGTATCTTGGATATAATCGTGGAGATCGTAAATATCGGAGACGACCTGATAATTTCCGCTTGTACCGATACAGGGGCGGGTTGTATCTATCGCCTTTGTTGTGTAATACAGAGCCCTTATGAAATCGTCGTTCTGGTGTCTGTTTTCCCAATCCCACGTTTCGTTAAGCGGGCACCAGCCGATAATCGACGGATGGTTGAAATCTCTTAATATCTCTCTTTGCCATTCAAGCAAAAACGGAGTTAATTGATTCATATCAGAATAATCAAGATGCGCATTGGGAGATTCTCCAAATACCAAATAACCCATCCTGTCACAATGGTATAAAAATCTCGGCTCAAAGACCTTTTGGTGTAGCCTTGCGCCGTTGAAGCCTGCGTCAAGCGACAAATAAATGTCTCTTATAAGCTCCTCTTCTGTTTCGGCGGTGTATATTCCGTTTTTATAGAAGCCCTGGTCAAGCACTGTGCGAAGGAATACCGGATTACCGTTCAAGAGATAATTTTGGTTGTCAAAGGCTGTTGAGCGAATACCGAAATAGCTTTTAACCTTATCGTTTCCATATGTAAGCTCAAGGTCGTAAAGATTTCCCTCTCCGACTTCCCACAGGTGAAGCTCGTTCAGTGGAAGCGTCAGATGATTTATTCCGCCACGCAGGCTTGCGCTAATCTCTCCAACGGGATTGCCATTATAAGTTGCTCTTGCCGTAAGGATCTCATCGCCTACGGTTTCAATTTCCATTTGAACAGCCATTTGCTCGGGGGATGTATAATATTTTATTCCTTTGATGTGACTGCTTTCAACATATTCGAGCCAAACAGTTTGCCAAATTCCCGTTGTGCGAGTATAACAACATTCTATGGAATAATAGTTTTCGCTTTGCTTTCCCGATGCCTTTCCGTTGGGGTGGCCATCTATTGCGCAAACGGTGATTATGCTTTCCTCACCCGGCTTTATATAATCGGTTATGTCAATATCGAATCCGACATATCCGCCGATATTATGATACACCTGCTTATGATTTACGTATATATAGCTTTCATAGTCTATAGCGCCGAAATGCAAAATCACTCTTTTGTCGCATTCTTCAATTTTTACTCGCTTCAAGTACCAAACGCAACCGAGGTAATCGGTATTGCCTATTCCCGAAAGCCTGCTTTCAGGGCAAAACGGAACGATGATTTTTGAGTCAAGAGAGGTTCTTTCGTAGAATTTTCTGTCTCTGCCGCTAACTCCACGGTCAAGCTCAAACTCCCATTCTCCATTCAAATTTATCCAATTTTCTCTTTCAAATTGCGGATTTGGATGCTCCGGTCTTGGAATTTTCATTTTTGTCTCCTTGATTACAATAGCCTTCAAATAAAATTTGTTTACTTTTCAAAGGTTACGTTTTTGCAATAGTGATGGTATGCTCTTTGGATTTCTCCGCTTGAGGATAGCTCAATAACGGTTGCGCCTATCATTGGAGTACCTGCGGGAATCCAACTCTTTTTGAGTTCTCCTTTTTCGTCTATATAGATATTGCTGTCATAGGTAGATGATTTCAGTCCAAATTGGCATCTGATTCCTTCATATACGACGCTTGCACTGACCTCGTGGTCATGTCCTACGAAAATCGAGTCAACACCTAAGCTTTTAAGGGATTGCCATACTCGGTTATCGGTGTCCCAATGGTCGATGGGGTAAAGAATTACGCCAAAATCGTTTTTGGTTTTGTCCATTTCATCAATGATTATCGGGAAATTCCTCGAGCTTCTGTCTCTTGTATAGCCGTATTTTTCGTATGCTATCTCAAAGGCGTGAAGGGCAATATGGAACACAAATGAAATTTTGGTATCAGGGGAGCTTGTGCGAAGCTCGGTTATACTGTCTGTGTACCACGAAATTTGGTCCTCTCCAAAGCCTGCAACGTGTTGAGAATGGCCGTTAGCTATTGATTTTTCACTTGGGGAGCCGGAGTTGGAGTCCATCATATAGAATACACGAAGCAGCCTTCCGTCTTGCGCCAGACCTACGGTATAATTGCCGTTTCCCGTGAGAGTACGTTGCTTAAAAAGACAGTTTTTTGCATTTTCGAGCTGAGCGCATTGCCAGTCCGCACCCATTTGGCTCTCCGTTTCGTGATTACCGAGAACCGGTGCCCATGGAGTGTTTAACGTTTCCATAAATTCGATAAAGGAAAGGAGTGCGCTTCCATCATGGTCAAATTCTCCATAAACTATATCGCCTGCAATTAAAATAAGGTCCGGGTTAGTGGCGTTTACCATTTCACGAATGTAGCGAAAGCATCTTTCTTCCTTTTTGTCCCTTGCCCAATAGGTGTCCTCGCCATAGCTTAGTCTGCCATCTGTTGCCTGCGATGAGTCGAGCATTTGAGGATCTGAGAGCTGCAAAATCACGGGGGCTTTGCCCTTTGGAATTTCTAAAATAAAATCTATCATTTTTTGTCCTCAGTCTGTTATTCTGTCAAGATATTGCATTATTTTTTGGATATAGTCGAGCTTGTAGCCCAAGATTTCGATGGGAGCTTGACGCTCTCCGGGAATTTCAAGGTTGTAAAGTCCCTCATATCCGAGCCCTTTCATTTCACGAATGACGATCTCGAAATTCACGCTTCCGCATCCGAATGGCATAAGGTGCTGGTCGGTTTGTCCTTGATTATCGGCCAAGTGAAGCGCTCTTATGTGCTTACCCGCTTTTTTTATGAAATTCGCTTGATCCATGTCACGCAGGTTGAGGTGACCTGTATCAAGGCAAATACCGAGATTTTTGCTATCGAATTTTTCGATAAAGTACATAAGCCCATCAACGTTGTTGACAAACTCTGTGCTTATGAGGTTTTCGAGGCAGATAACCATATCTGTATTCTTTACATAGTCCAAAAGCTCAGCCAACGCCTTGCAGTTTTCCTCGATTTGTTCTTCCGTTGTAGGCTTATTCTCTTTCCACGCAAGAGAATCGCAGTGCAAAACGGAGTTTTTCACGCCCATTGCGAGAAACAGGTCGATTTGCTTTTTCAAAAAGTCCATTCCCTCTTTTTTACAGAGCTTTGCCTCGTAGGAAAGATGGCCTTGTGAAATGTCAAAGCCGAGAGCACGTGCAAATTCGCCGAATTTTGCACCCTCCTCTTTAATATCTCCTCGCTCCATTATGACACAAGCGTGCTCAAAGGAAATTTCACAGCAGTTATATCCGTGTGCCTTAAATTCGAGCAGAGCTTCCTCCGGGGAAAGATCATAATAGTAGCTTGACCAAACACTAAGCTTCATAACAATTCTCCTTGTTTTTATACATTCAGGCTTGCAAGCGCAAGTCTTTCTTTTTTGATTACTCTTGCAAATATTATGGTGTATGTCACCATAGCGCAGAATGCACTTGTTCCGTAGGCGAGGAACAGGGTGGCGACAGAGCCACCGAGCATTTTCCAAATTACCGTTGCCCAGAGGGTACGAAGCCCGAAGCCGCAGACAAATCCGACAACCATTGTGCAGTTGGGGCGCTTCAGGGCACGAAGGCTAAAGGAAAGCACCTCCATAAGACTTGTGATAAAGTGAGTTAAGCAAACTACAGTAAGCTGCTCTTTGCCTATTGCGATTACGGTTGAGCTATCTGTCATAATATCGAGCAGGGGCTCTGAAAATATGACGACAAGTGAGCCGAGTGACAGGCTCGCTACAACGACGTAAGCCGCACTTATTTTGACGGTCCTTGCCGCCCTGCTTATCATACCTGCACCATAGCATTGTCCTACCATTGACATACAGGCGATTGCGATTGACATTCCTACGTTATAGACGATTGCGTCAAACTGCCCTGCGATTGCGTTTGCGGTCATTGCGTCGGGACTTATGGAATTTACACCCGCGCTCATAAAGAGATTTGCAACATAGAAGGACAGGCTACACAAACACGCAGGAACACCGATTTTGATAATTTCCTTAAATTCGTCCTTAAAGATGCGAAGATTTTTAAACTCGATTTTACAGTAGCCTTTGTTTTTGAACAGTGCAATAAGAGCAAGAACAAGTGATGCGAGATTAGAGAAAAGCGTTGCAAGAGCGACACCTGTAACGGTCATATCACACACTGCAATAAAGAATACGTTAAGACCGATGTTGACAACGCCTGCGACTAGCATATAAATCATCGGGCGAAGGCTATCTCCAACGGAGCGAAGAATGGCGGCAACGAAATTGTAGAGCATAATTATTGGCATACCCAAGAAGTAGATACGCATATAGGTGACTGCAAGGTCGAGTACCTCGCTTTGACATTTCATAAGAACGAGAATATCTCTTGCCCAGATAATAGCAACAGCCATCATTATAATGCCCGACAAAAAGCCGATAAGTACAGCCGTTCCCGTTGCCCTTCTTGCTCTTTCCTTATCAGATGCACCGACATGCTTTGCAATCAAAATATTTGCGCCTGTTGCAAAGGATGCAAATAGGCTTACAAGCAAGGATATTATAGGTCCGCACGCACCAACGGCGGCAACTGCGTAGTCATCAACCATAATTCCAAGCACTGTAACATCGGCAGCGTGGAACAAAAGCTGTACCACGTTTGTTAAAATCAGCGGCAAGGAATAGATAAATAATGTCTTAAAAATTTTTCCCTCGGTTAATCTCATTTATATTTAGCCTTTCAGTTGAAAAGTTTTCCAACACGATTATAGCACACAAAGCAAGCAAGGTCAATGTTTTGCAAAATTTATATTCAAATTATTTTTGCAAAGCAAAAGCCCACCTCAAATGAGGTGGGGTGATTTGAATACAATGCTTTAACATTGCTTCACTTCAAAAATTCGTACTCAAACAATATAGGAACTATTTCCGCATTATAATAGTCCTTGATTAGCTTTTTAAGAGTCAATAAATTTCCGTGCAATTCAGGATAATCGTACTCTATTCTATCGTTTTCCTCATTTTTGACAAAGGTATCTAAATCATTTGATATTTGATAAATACCGTAAGTGATATTGGAATCATATTTTTTTGTTGCTTTAGCCTCTTTTAATATTGATTTCCACAGAGAAAGGATTTCTTGCTCCTTCAAATTCATATTAAGCTTTTTTAATTCTTTGCTTGCTACCGTTTCTCCATTGGTAGTGTCTAAGCACAATTCATTTCTGTAAAATCTCCCATCACTTCCTACAAACGACTGCATGTGATTCTGCATTTCAAAAACCGTAAAAAACAACACCTTGAGTAAATATTCATTCAGTTTTCCTGTGCTTACATCCTCCAAAAATCTCTTATAACCGTCTGCCGATTTCATTATTCTTGCTCTTTCCGTCCATTGACGATTGTAGCTGATATATCTACTTGAAGCAAACATTGGAAGCTTATCCAAGAAATTATCCTTATGTAAAAAACACCCGTTGCCATTATAGCGTCCCGCAACAAGTAAGCTTGATTTTGCATCCGGATTGTCAAAGCCAACACTATCGGCTACCAAATATCCCAGCATTTCGTCCGAATACAGTGGCTTTATTCTTCTTTTTACCGAAAAATCCGCCTCTAATCCATTCAACCCCGTAAGAATGCCGTCGTTAAAGCTCGTTAAAAACGGCTTTTTTTCATAGTATCTGGTGCTATAAAGCTCATGTATCCTTTTTATCTGCAACTCCCCACAATACTTCAATTCCGAATTTTGAGTTATATCAAAGGCGGATAATGAAAATTCCTCTATATCAGAATCAACATTTGCCCACAGTGCAACCATTACACAAGCATCTGTATTAGTGTGGAAGTGTCTGCGATTATAAGCAAATCCCCTTACAAATTGCTTGTTTATTAAATGCTGTGCTTTCCAATATTTTACTGGAGAATAAACAATGTAGCTGTCTGTCGGTTGACGAAGGTAATATTTGAAGCCTGACCAGATAAATGCGTTGCCTAAATCATTTAAAGCAGAGCCCTTTATTTCTTTTTTCATTTCTTTGACCACAAAGCTGTTTTTCCACGACGAAGAGAACTTTGACTTGTTTTTTCTTTGGTGTTCTAAAGAGGTGGTTTCCGAATAGGGAGGATTTTCAAAAAGAATTATAGTGCACTTGGGATCTTCAATGTATCTTTTTATTACCGGATTATTAATATATTCTTCGCTTAACGCATCTGCTCCTCTGACTAAGCCCATATTGAAAGTGTCTTCTTTTTCGGTAGGCGGAATAATATGCCGTACCTTATCTCCTAAAATTTCCAACAAGACCTTGTACTCATAATATTCTATTGTAGAAACTATTGTGTGCATTTTTTCCTCGTCTGTCATAAGCAGCTCAAGATTTCCAGTCCCGGCACACCTGTCTATTATTACGTAATCATTTCCCTCGGGAACTCTTTCTATTGCCATTCTCAACAGCTCTAATGATTTTTGTGCATAAACGGTAGGAGTGTAAAAGGCGCCCAAATTTTTCTTTTGCAAATCATCGTTCAGCTTATCCATCAAGTATTGAAATTTTGTGTTGGAGACTCCGCTGTACGGATAGATGAATTCTCTGAATTTATCGGGGTTTCGAATTTCTCCTATGATTTTAACCTTTCCTGTTAAATCTCCTATAAAATCCGATTTTCTTGCATTTGGAAATTGATTATAATACGAGGTTGCCCATCCGACAATATTATTCTCGTCTATGTGAATCTTAGTGTACTTCTTTTCTCTCAAATGTGCAATTAATTTTGCTTCATCAAGAGGACTTTGAGCGTAAAACAGCACCTCGACAGGACTGTCGGCTATAAAGCCGTAATTATCCCTTGATGCGCTACCGGTATAAACCGTTTCTATGTGTTTCAAATAATCATTGGATTTGTATAAGTAGGCTTTCCCTGAGTTTAATGAAATCAGAATTATGTTTGAGGGAATGGACTTTCCTTTAATTCTGCGCGCAGATAGGTATTTTACAGCTTGAAACAGCACCGCATTCAAATCGTTAATGCTTAATTTGAATTCAAGCAGGTTGCCATTCACAATTCCGTCGGTATTATCTTCGAGGACAGAGGTGACCGATAATTCATTATTAACAAGAGGCAAAAAACTTTCGTAAAATTCCCGTTGCCCTTCCAGCTCACTCGAATATTTTTTAATCATAAACAAATCTCTCCTTAAGACCTTTTTATACAATTGTAACGCAAATGCGTTTGATTGTCAATGCTTTTGCGTTTTATTTTTACGCATTTGCGTATTATAATTGATATAACGGAATAAAAAAGGGGTGTATGACATGAACAAAATAAATCAAAAAATTTCCGAAATGTGCTTTTCTCGTGGTTGGTCATACTATGATTTAGCCTTAGAAGCAGGGCTTACGCAGTCAACATTGAGTTCAATGTTCCAAAGAGGAAATCCCCCTAAAATTGAAACCTTACAATGCATTTGCGAAGCATTTGGAATTACTCTTTCTCAATTTTTCCTTGAGGACGAGCATATAGAGATTTTGAGTAGCAAGGAAAAGGAGCTTATAGCCTCGTTTCGCAAGCTATCCGAAAAGAAGCAACAGGCATTGCTCGACTTAATAGACAGATAAAAGCAAAACCGCCTTAGAACAGGCGGTTTTATTTTGGATTTTTATTAACTTTCGGGAAAATCTGCTCTGAAAATTTTATTTTTGTCTTGACAAATTTTGTCGTTGGTATTACAATGTATAAGGCTTTTACGAATAATTTATTTTAAGAGGATTTTTATGGAAATTTTGTTCTGCTTGTCCGTTGCGCTTTTTGCCGGACTTTTGCTTTCAAGAGTCGCTAAGCTTTTACAGCTCCCTGCCGTTACTGCCTATCTTGTGGCAGGCGTACTGATTGGCCCGTTTGTCCTCGGCGCATTCGGAATTGAGGGACTCGGCTTCATTTCTCTTGAAAACGTTGAGGAATACTCAATCATTTCAGATGTCGCGCTTGGTTTTATTGCATTCTCTATCGGTAATGAGTTCAGACTAAAGGAGCTTCAGCACATAGGAAAGCAGGCTACTATTATCGGCATTCTTCAAGCGGTGATTACAACTATTATCGTTGACGGTGCGCTTATCGGTCTGCACTTTATCATTCCCGACAAGCTTCCTCTTTCGGCTGCGATAATTCTCGGTGCGGTTGCATCAGCTACTGCTCCTGCGGCAACGCTTATGGTAGTTAAGCAATACAAGGCAAAGGGCCCTGTTACAAGCACCTTGCTCCCGGTTGTTGCTCTTGACGATGCTGTCGGTCTTGTCCTTTTCGCTATATCCTTTGGAGTTGCAAGAGCAATCGAGGCGGGCACGGTTAACCTGCTCTCAATTATTCTTGAGCCACTACTTGAAGTTATTCTATCACTTGCGCTCGGTGCCATTATGGGTGTTATCTTTACATTTATCGAGAGATTTTTCCATTCAAGGTCAAAGCGTCTTGCCGTATCGGTTGCGTTTGTATTCTTAACCGTTGCTATTTCGATGATGACCTTCTCCATAGGTACTGTTCACATTGCATTCTCGTCGCTTCTTAGCTGTATGATGCTCGGAACTATCTTTTGCAACATTTGTGACTTCTCGGCTGAGCTTATGGACCGTCTTGACAGATGGACTGCGCCCATATACGTTTTGTTCTTCGTGCTTAGCGGCGCAGAGCTAAACCTCAGTGTTTTCACCGACTACATGGTTGTCATTATCGGTCTTGTTTACATTAGCTTCCGTTGCCTTGGAAAATATTTTGGTGCAAGAATCAGTGCCGATATTTCAGGAGCTGACTCAAATGTAAAAAAATACCTTGGAATTACCCTTTTCCCACAGGCGGGCGTTGCGCTTGGAATGGCGATAAAGGCAATGGCGCTTGGAAGCATTGGAGTTATCGTTTCCAACATTGTTTTGTTCTCGGTTCTTATATACGAGATCGTAGGTCCGTTCCTTACTAAGATGTCGCTTACCAAGGCGGGAGAAATTGATCCCGAAAGCAAGACGAGCAACAGAATTAAGCATCACGATAAAACTGTTCCTACAACTAAAATATAGCATTCAAAGCTGTCGCTTCGATATGAATCGACAGCTTTTTCAATTAGGGGTTGATATTTTATAACATGTGTGTTATAATAGATATGTATTTGCATTATGGCACAGCCATAATTCATCATTAAATTGTTTATAATAGGATTTTAGATATGATAAAGAAAAGCTTAAAAATCAAGGGTATTGTTTTACTCTCGTTCATTATTGTCCTTGCATTTGTGCTGATGCTGCTCCTGTCGGGAGGAAATCTGGGCATTATAAAGAGTGTTTTTGCTCCGAATTTGACTAACGACCAAATCCAAGATACGCTCTCGGAGCTTGGCTTCAGAGGATGGGCGACGGTAGTTATCCTTTCGATGTTTCAGGTAATCATTCCATTCTTGCCCGCAGAGCCCGTTCAAGTGCTTGCAGGACTTGCGTTTGGGTTCCCTGTTGGACTTTTATGCTGCGCTATCGGCGTTGTGCTTGGAAATTCGTTTATTTTCCTGCTTTACAAGATTCTTGGAGATAGAATCGGAGAATATTTTGTAAAGAATTTGCACGTTGACATAGGAAAAGCGTCGTATTTGGCGCAGGTTACGATTGTAATTTTCATTTTATATTTTCTTCCCGCTATTCCCTACGGAATGATTTGCTTTTTGGCGGCAAGCATGGGCTTGAAATACCCAAGATACATAGCTATTACAACTTTTGGCGCTATTCCCTCGGTTTGTATAGGAGTCGGCTTGGGGCATATTGCCCTTGCATCGAGCTGGGTGGTTTCAGTCGGCATCTTTGCTATTCTTGTTGTTATTATCGCAATAGTTGCGATAAAGAGAAATGTAATTTTCGCAAAAATCAATGCTTATCTTGACAAGCCCGAGTATTCTTCCAAAACAACGGTCGAGAAATACAAGGCATCTGCTCTTAATTTGCCGTTTGCGATTTCAAAAATCGTGTTGTTTTTCAAAAGAATAAAGGTCAAGTACATAAAAAAGGTTGATGATGTGGCAACGCCGTCTATTGTGCTTTGTAACCACGGGGCATTTACAGACTTTATTTATGCGGGTACTCTTTTGAAAAAGAAGGCGCCGAATTTTATCGTAGCAAGGTTGTATTTCTACAAAAAATGGTTTGGTAAGCTTTTAAGACGCTTCGGCTGCTTCCCAAAAAGTATGTTTGCATCAGATTTGGAAAGCGCCAAAAACTGTCTTAGAGTTCTCAAGTACGGCGGAGTTTTGGCTATGATGCCCGAGGCAAGGCTATCCACTGTCGGTCGCTTCGAGGACATCCAAGAGGAAACGTTTTCGTTCTTGAAGAAGGCCGGCGTGCCGATTTATACGATTAAAATGAGTGGCGACTATTTCTGCTCTCCCAAATGGGGTAACGGCATGCGCCGTGGCTCGTACGTTGAGGCGGAGCTTGACATACTGTTTACTGCCGAGGAGCTTTCACAGCTTTCCGTTGAACAAATACGTGACGGCGTAACAGAGCGTCTTTATTACAATGAGTTCGAGTGGCTTGCCTCACATCCCGAGCTTGAATATCGCTCGAGGAGCTTAGCCGAGGGACTTGAGAACATTTTGACAACCTGTCCCAAATGCAACGACAAATTCACTCTCAGCGCAAGGGGACGTGATATTTTCTGCGAAAAATGCGGAAAAATAGCTACTCTTAACAGTCGATATCTGTTTGAGGAGTCTGCTCCGTTCGAAAGCTTTGTTCAGTGGTATGATTGGCAATTTAAGATTTTGAGAGAAAAAATAGAGTGTGATCCGGACTTTTCTATGAGCTCCGAGGTTACGCTTAAGATGCGATCCATTGCCGGAAAGGGCTCGCTGAGGTTAGCAGGTCAAGGAGTCTGCACGCTTGATTCAAGCGGTCTTAAGTATGTTGGAACCCTTGATGGCGAAAACGTAGAGTTATTCTTCCCCATCAACCAAATTTACAGACTTCTCTTTGGCTCGGGTGAAAACTTTGAAACGTATGTTGGCAAGGATATTTACTACTTTGTGCCAACTGAAAAGCGAAGCTGTGTTGAGTGGTATATGGCATCAATTATACTCGTTGACAGGGCAAGAGAGCTTGCAGATGCGAGTGTTTGATTTGGAGGTAAACATTATGAGTAATACAGAGGTTAAAGCCGACAAAAAGGAAAAGGCACTTGCCACAATAGGTATTCGCTCCTTTTTGACGGTTGTCAGCATTCTTCTTTGCGTGCTTATTCTTAGCGGTGTGCTTTCATATTTCATTCCTCAGGGCTCGTTTGAGCGCGATGCGGAGGGGGCTATCATCATTGGCTCTTACACGCAAGGTGAGGTTGACGGAATTGAAATTTGGCGAATAATTACCGCGCCTGTGCGTGTTTTCGCATCAGAGGACGCGCTAACCATCATTATGATAAGCATTTTCCTGCTTATAATGAGCGGTGTGTTCAATTTACTTGATAAGACGGGTGGCATTAAGGTATTTATCGGACGAATTATGTGCCATTTGCGTAGCAAGGGTGGTCCTGTGGTTTGTATCACGGTGTTGATTTTTATGCTCTTTGGAAGCTTTTTTGGAATGTTCGAGGAGCTCGTTACGCTTTTACCTATTATCATCATATTTATGCTTTCAATGAATATGGACACCATGACAGGTCTTGGTGCGTGTCTTCTTGCATCGTGCTTTGGCTTCTCGGCGGCGATAACTAACCCCTTCTCTGTCGGTCTTGCATCACAGGTTGGCGGAGTTGCGGTTACAAACGGTGTTTGGCTTCGCATTGTTTTCTTTGGCTTGACATACGGAATTCTTTGCGCGTTTTTGATGCTACATCTTCGCAAAATCGAGAAAAACCCCTCGCGCTCACCGTCATATGAAATTGACCTTGAAAAGCGCGCGGGCATGACAGACTACACCTATGAGTCAAGCGAGGAAAACGACAAGCTCTTTAAGGTCTTTTGCGTGTTCTTTGGAGTGCAGATTGTGATTTTGATTTTGCTTGCGACCGTTCGTGCAATATCGGGGCTTGCAATTCCGATTTTGAGTGCAAGCTTTCTGATCGGCGGTATCGTTTGCGGTCTTATCGTTGCCGAAAGCAAAAGGGATATCTTCAAATACTTATTGCAGGGCGCATCCTCAATGCTTCCCGCAGTGCTTATGATTGCTATCGCATCATCGGTTAAGCTTGTTATGACGGAAAGCGGAATCATTGATACAACGATGCATTTTGTAATTGATTTGCTTGACGGCAAAAACGGCTTCGTTGCGATTTTGCTTATCTACTTCTTCATTTTGTTCCTACAATTGTTTATAGGCTCTGCATCGGCAAAGATTATTCTTATTATGCCTATTATCATGCCTATTGCGGTTGCGCTCGGCATTTCGCCCTCGCTCGTAATACTTGCCTACTGTATGGCCGATGGATTTACGGACGTTATTTTGCCGACAAATCCCGTTTTGCTTGTCGGTCTTTCGATGGCGAATGTTTCGTACGGAAAATGGGTTAAATGGACCTGGAAGCTACAGGCTATCGTGTTCATTGTAACCGTTGCGGTTCTGTTCTTCGGAGTTGCGATTGGATATTAAAAATCAAAGGCTGTTGCTCTGCAACAGTCTTTTTGCTTTGAAAGCACATTGAGGCGTAAATGTCCTTTTCAACCCCATATTTGCACTTTTAAAATACGCCCGACGCTAACGATAAAATTTATTATATTCTATACAAATTTTAAAGGATTTTTGATTGACTTTTTTGCGTATATATGATAAAATTAAAATGTAAATATTTTTGTTTTTTGAAGGAGAATAAAAATGGAAAGCACTAAGCTTACACCAAGCTACGATAAGCTTCACGGATGGGAGCTTTATTTTGAGGAGCTTATGACGGAATACCGTCAATCCATCGAGGAAGGTCTTGATGTGGAAAAATACAAGGAGCTTTTCGAGGCGGTCGCAAAATTGCCACGTTCGGAGGAAAAAAAGCGTTTGGCAGACGTTATTTTTGACCTTGTGCGCAGCGCTCCGATACGTGAGGGCTACAAGTATGTTGAGCCATCGACGCTTGACGAAATCAAGGCGCTAAGAGAGCCGTTTGAAATCGAAAAAGTTGACCTTGACGACGCTACGCTTTATGACAAGGTTCTCGGTGCTTGGCTCGGAAGGATTTGCGGATGTCTTCTCGGCAAGCCTATCGAGGGCTGCTGGAAGGAGCACATTTGGGAGATGCTCAAGGGCAACGACAATTTCCCTATGAACAAATACTTTCACTATGACAGATTCAGCGACGAGATAAAGGAAAAATATCCTTGGCTTAAGGGTAAATGCTTTGCAGACAAGGTAAGCTATATGCCGTTTGACGACGATACGAACTATATGGTGCTCGGTCAAGAGGTTATCAACTGGTTTGGAAGAGATTTCACCCCATACAATATGTCACGTGCATGGTTGCATCTTCAGCCTAAGGATTCATATTGCACAGCGGAGAGAGTTGCGTTCATCAACTTTGTAAACGGCTTTGAGCCACCTGCATCGGCGCAATACAAGAATGCGTACAGAGAATGGATTGGCGCTCAAATTCGCGGCGACTATTTTGGCTATATAAACCCTCAGGCTCCCGAAATGGCGGCTGATATGGCATTCAGAGATGCGTGCATTTCTCACATTAAGAACGGTATTTACGGCGAGATGTGGGCATCGGCTATGATTGCGTGTGCGTTCTCGACAAGCAATATTGAATCTATTATCAGAGGCGGTCTTGCCCAAATCCCAAAAACATCCCGTCTTTACGAGAGCATTGTAAATGTAATTGACTGGTACAACAGCGGTGTATCCTGTGACGAATGCTTCAACAAGATTTATGAGCTTTGGGACGACCACAATTTCCATCATTGGTGCCATACCATCTCAAATGCTATGATTGTTACTGCTTCTCTGCTTTACGGCGAGGGTGATTACACCAAATCTGTTTGCAGAGCGGTTCAGGCTGGCTTTGACACAGACTGCAACGGTGCAACCGTCGGCTCTATTGTCGGCATCATAAACGGTGCCAAGGGTATTGGTAGCGAATGGACAGACCCTATAAACGATACGCTTGAAACCACTATCTTTGGATATACAAAGGTTAAGATTTCAGAGTGTGCAAGAAAAACTATTGGACATATAATCAAATAATTCAAGGGGGCTTTTTAGCCCCTTTAAGATAATTTTAGATACGAGGATTTTATTATGACCTTTTTGGAAAGAGCAAGAGAATTGGTTTCTAAGATGACACTTGAGGAGAAGATGGCTCAAATGCGCTATGATGCGCCCGCTATTGAGCGTCTTGGTGTGCCTGCTTACAACTGGTGGAATGAGTGTCTTCACGGCGTTGCACGCCAAGGCGTTGCAACTGTTTTTCCGCAGGCAATCGGTCTTGCGGCAAGCTACAACACGGAGCTTATGTATGAGGTTGCAACGGCAATTTCAGATGAGGCAAGAGCTAAATATAATGAATTTAAGAAGTTCGGCTCAACAGAGCTTTATCAGGGACTTACATTTTGGTCACCTAACATAAACATTTTCAGAGATCCAAGATGGGGACGCGGACATGAAACATACGGAGAGGACCCACTTCTTACAGGAAAAATGGGTGTTGCGTTTATAAAAGGACTTCAGGGCGAGGGCAAATATCGCAAGCTTGATGCGACAATTAAGCACTATGCGGTGCATAGCGGTCCTGAATATGAGCGTCACGGCTTTGATGCTAAGGTATCAAAAACTGACCTTTATGAAACATATCTTAGCGCGTTCAAGTACTGTATTGACCACGCAGATCCCTCTGCGGTTATGGGCGCGTATAACCGAGTAAACGGCGAGGCGTGCTGTGCGAGCAAGACCTTGCTTCAGGATATTCTTTACGGAGAATTCGGCTTTAAGGGCTATGTTGTTTCCGACTGCGGTGCTATTCGTGACATTCACGCAGGACATCACATTACTGACAGTGAGCCGGAAAGCGTTGCTCTTGCGCTTAATAACGGCTGTCACCTCAACTGCGGTGATGCGTATTTGAGTCTTTATGAGGCATATGAGATGGACCTCATTACCGAGGAAACGATAACAGAGGCGGTTACGAAGCTTTTTGAGGCTCGCTTCAGGCTTGGAATGTTTGATGACGATTGTGAGTATGACAATATTCCTTACGAGGTTGTCGAGTGTGAAAAGCATACTGCGCTTAACAGAAAAATGGCGCAGGAAAGCATCGTTCTTCTTAAAAACAACGGCATTTTGCCACTTTCCAAGGATGTCAAGACTATTGCGGTTATCGGTCCTAATGCGGACTGCTACGGTGTTATCACAGGCAACTATCACGGCACTCCTTCAAGATATTATACGCCTCTTCGCGGTCTTCAGGAGAGCTTTGACGGTCGTGTGCTTTATGCTATCGGCTGTCACGCCTACGACGCAAATTCCGGCAACTGGTGCGGAAATCCTGTAAGAGAGGCGATTATCGCAGCGCAAAAGGCAGATGTTGTCATTATGTGCCTTGGTCTTAATCCCTCAATGGAGGGCGAGGAGGGCGACACCTATAACGGTGATGTTGCAGGCGATAAGAATGACATTTTACTCCCACCATCACAAAGAATTTTGTTTGACAAGGTTATGGAGCTTGGCAAGCCCACTGTCTTTGTAAATATCAGTGGTAGCTGTGTTTCTCTTTGCGATCAGGACGAAAGATGCGATGCGGTAATTCAATGCTTCTACGGCGGTGCACAATGCGGTAATGCGCTTGCAGATGTGATTTTGGGTAAGGTATCTCCAAGCGGACGCTTGCCTGTTACCTTCTATCGCTCAACTGAGGATTTGCCACCGTTCAGAGATTACAGTATGGAAAACCGTACATATAAATTCTTCAAGGGCTCTCCTCTGTACCCGTTTGGACACGGACTTACCTATGCGGACATTGAGGAGAAATGGCTTGACGAGAATACAGTCGAGATAATAAACAAGGGTGGTATGGACACCTCATATGCGGTACTGAAATTCAAATACGAGCCACACCCCGAGCTACTTGACTTCAAGAAGGTCTTTGTTAAGGTTGGTCAGAGCGTTACTGTTAAATTTTAGGAGCTATTATGAAGCAGATTTTCAATCCCTTTTTGCCCCTTGACGAATATGTGCCTGATGGTGAGCCTCATATTTTCGGGGACAGAGTGTATATTTACGGCTCTCACGATAAGGAAAACGGCGACCATTTCTGTATGCTTGACTATGTCACATACTCGGCAAGCGTTTATGACCTTACCGATTGGAGATACGAGGGCGTAATTTACGAGGCAAAAAGCGATCCGTTATACCCCAATTACAGATACATGTTCGCCCCTGATGTTGTTCAGGGTAATGACGGAAGGTACTATCTTTTCTATTCCCTGTCAAACGATTATCCCAACTGCTCCTATGTTATGAGCGTGGCAGTTTGCGATACTCCCTGCGGCAAATTCTCCTTTCACGGACATATAAAAAAGCCAAGCGGAGAGATTTTTAGTGACGGTGTTATATTTGACCCCGCGGTGATAAACGATAACGGAAAAATTCTTCTATATTACGGAATGTGGTGGAATTTCGAGCGTGATTTCGACCGTGAGGAGAGCTTAAGGCGTCAAATGTCAACCTTCAAGATGACTCGCGAGGAGCTTGAGGGCGCAACTGACGGCGTGATGGGTCCGTTCTGCGTGGAGCTTTGCGACGATATGGTGACAACCAAGGGCGACTCTAAAAGAATTTTCCCAAGAGATATGCGCGGCACATCGTTTGAGGGGCACGAATTTTTCGAGGCAAGCTCTATGCGCAAGGTGGGTGAAAAATACTACTTTGTCTATTCCACCTTCAACGGACACGAGCTTGCGTATGCGACAAGCGACTACCCCGACAGGGATTTCACCTTTGGCGGAGTTATCGTTTCCAATGGTGACATAGGCTTAAACGGCAGAAAATACGAGGACCAGATAATGCGTGTTGGCAACAACCACGGAAGCATTATTGAAATTAACGGCAAGTGGTATATTTTCTATCACAGGCACACCACCAAAACAGAGCTTTCAAGGCAAGCATGTGCCGAGAAAATAGAAATCCTCGAAAACGGATTTATTCCTCAGGTAGAAATTACCTCGTGCGGTCTTAACGGTGCACCGCTTATAGCGCAGGGCACTTATCCTGCAATTATTTGCTGTGCGCTCACCAATTACAGACTACACTACGGAGAGTGCAAGGGTGAAAGAGTCCCTCATATCATTTGCAAAAACGGCGAGAGATTTCTTTGCGAGGTTGAAAACGGTTGTCTTTTCGGCTACAAGTATTTTGATTTTTCGGGCAAGACGGAAATCTCGGTAAAATATCGCTCCGGTGATATTACCCCCTGTGGCACACTTAAGGTAATGACAGAGGAAAAGGGCGAGGCGATTGCAAAAATAGCAATTTGCGACTCTAAGGAATGGAAAAATGCCCACACCTGTGTCGAAATTTCGGGCAAAAGCGCTCTCTACTTCAAATACGAGGGCGAGGGCTCAATTGATGTGATTGAGTTGTATTTCGAATAATGACAAAAGGAGCGATTTTCGCTCCTTTTCTCTTTACAAATGAGTGCGCGTGTGATATAATTAAAGTAATATTGATTTTTTTGGAGAGCATTATGAGAAAAATTTTAGCACTACTTTTGATAATTCTGCTTTCTTTTGCACTTGTCCTTGCGTCTTGTGACGAGGAAGAAACAAGCTCAAGCGAGAGTTTCTCGCAAAGCGAAAGCCAATCGCAAGAAGAAAGCGAAAAGGAGTTCGAGAGTGAAACGCACACTCACTTCGAGGAAATAATCCCTGCAGTTGCGCCAACCTGTACGAAAACAGGCTTAACAGAGGGTAAAAAATGCTCCACTTGTGGTGAGATTTTGGTTGCACAGCAAATAATTGACGCAGGTCACACAGAGGTAACGCTCACACGGGTTGAGCCAACCTGCACCAATACAGGTCTTACAGAGGGTAAATGGTGCTCTGTATGTGGCGAGATTTTGGTTGCACAGCAAATAATTGACGCAAGTCACACAGAGGTAACACTCGCACGAGTTGAGCCTACCTGCATCAAAACAGGCTTAACAGAGGGCAAAAAATGCTCTGTATGTGGTGAAATTTTAGTTGCACAGAAAACAATCGACTCATTGGGTGAACACCATTTTAAAGGCAGTTACATCTGTACGATGTGCAATGATGAGATTTACAAGGAGAGCCAGGGACTTACTTACACCAAAAGTCCTGACGGCACATACTACACAGTAAGTGGTATTGGCACCTGCACAGATACCGACATTGTTATTCCTTACACATATGATGACTTGCCTGTAACCTCGATAGGTGACTGGGCGTTCATGTATTGCCAAGGCCTTAGAAGCGTAACAATTGGAGATAGCGTAACCTCGATAGGTAACTCTGCGTTCTATAAATGCCCCATGCTTACAAGAGTGACAATTGGAGATGGCGTGACCGAGATAGGTCAAGATGCGTTCTATTTTTGCACCTCGCTTACAAGAGTAACAATTGGGGATAGCGTGACCACGATAGGCGGCTGGGCGTACTCTAATTGCGACTCGCTTACAAGCGTAACAATTGGAGATAGCGTGACCTCGATAGGTAAATATGCGTTCTATGCTTGCTCCGATCTTACAAGCGTAACAATCCCCGATAGCGTGACCGAGATAGGTGAAAGTGCGTTCATGTATTGCTCCGAGCTTAGAAGCGTAACAATACCGAATAGCGTAACCTCGATAGGTAACTCTGCGTTCTCTGATTGCAAATTGCTTAAATACAACGAATATGACAATGCGCTTTATCTTGGAAATGATACAAATCCATATTTAGTCCTTGTAAAAGCAAAGGATACGAGCATTACCTCTTGCACAATAAATGAGAATACAAGATTCATTCTTAACTCTGCGTTCTCTAATTGTACCTCGCTTACAAGCGTAATAATCGGAGATAGCGTGACCGAGATAGGTAGCTCTGCGTTCTATGGTTGCTCCAAGCTTACAAGCGTAACAATACCAGATAGCGTGACCTCGATAGGT
>JAZTXV010000011.1:0-79797 GCA_045636605.1 Eubacteriales bacterium
AGACCGCTTGGCCTCCGACTTGTCTTGGGTTCACCTTCAAATGAAGGAAGAGGGTTGCCGTCGCAATTGTATGTATGAATAAATTTCGCCTTACCTGCCAAAGGATTGGAGTATGCATATGTAAATCTTTCGCAAGAGGAATCATTCCCCTCTGCGCTCTTAAGGATTGACATAGCATAGTTCATATCACCATTTTCAAGATGAATTATGCCTGAAATTCTTGGAGTAAAGTTTGGCTTATCATCCTCGAATTCTCTTGTTCTAAGCGCCTGCTCAAATGTCATTTGCTTGTCCATAAGTTCGTATATCGTATCAGTTTGGTCACCGTTGGTAACAATTGTCTTATTGCCCAAAACCCTAACCGGATAATAAATGATGAGATGTGGGTCAACCATCTTAGACTCATCAAATGCCTTTGTACGCATAGCGTCACCCTCGGCAACGAATACTCTGTTACGGCTGTTTACGCTTCTACCCATGATAAAGTAAGCGGTTATTGCCTTTTTCCCATCCGCACTCTTTCCTATGATAATTCCTCTACCGTGATACGCTAAGGAATTAAGCTCGTTAGCAATTGTCGATATTTTCATTTTATTCTCCTTTAATGTAAACCTTATTGCTTTCAACTTTTATTCTATCATCACAGAACAATCTAACAGCCTCGGGAAGAATTTTCCACTCAGCTTGCTCCATAATACGCTTTTGAAGTGTTTCGGGAGTATCATTTTCTAAAACTTCAACAGCCCTTTGAAGTACTATAGGACCTGCATCGCACTCAGGTGTCACTATATGTACGGTTGCTCCGGAAATCTTGACTCCTTTTGCGAGAGCCGCCTCATGAACATAAAGTCCGTAGTATCCCTTTCCACAAAAGGATGGTATCAAAGCAGGATGCACATTCAATATCTTGTTTGGGAACTGATTGTACACCTGTTCATCTATGATTGTCAAAAATCCTGCAAGAACCACGAGATCTATCTTTTCTTCCACCATTACATCAACAAGAGCCTTTGAATAATCAGCAATGCTTTCATACTCTCTTCTTGAGAGGACTATTGACTTTATCGAATTGTTTTTTGCTCTTTCAAGAGCATATACTCCCGGCTTTGATGCGATAACCAAGGATATTTCGCCGTTCCCGAGCTCTCCTCTGACTTGTGCATCAATTAGAGCCTGTAAATTAGTACCTCCGCCGGATACAAGAACTGCTATTTTCTTCTTTAGCATAGAACTACACCCTCATCGGATTTGATAATTTCACCGATTATGTAAGCGTCCTCACCGTTTGATCTCAATATTTCAAGAGCAACATCTACATCTGCCTTAGAAACAACAACGCTCATTCCAACTCCCATATTGTATGTATTGAACATATCTCTTTCGGGAATGTTGCCTGTCTTTTGAATCAAATCAAATATAGGAAGCACTTTAACTGAGGCTTTATCAATTTTTGCTGTAAGTCCCTTTGGAATGGATCTTGGAATATTCTCGTAGAATCCACCACCTGTAATGTGTGAAATTCCCTTGACATCAACCTTTTCAATCAAAGCGAGAATTGATTTTACATAAATTTTGGTAGGAGTTAACAATGTTTCTGCAATTGATGCTCCTCCGAGAGACTCGCAAGGAACATAAAGCGAATCAGGATTGTTATCAATATCAAACACCTTGCGAACAAGTGAAAAGCCGTTCGAATGTACTCCACTTGATGCGAGTGCAATAACGACATCCCCCTCAGCCATCTTAGTATTGTCAAGAATCTTTTTCTTATCAACAATACCAACTGCAAATCCCGCAAGATCGTACTCATCCACCGGCATAAGACCCGGATGCTCTGCTGTTTCTCCACCAATAAGTGCTGCACCGGATTGTACGCATCCCTCGGCCACACCACCAACTATATCCGCAATTTTTTCGGGAATATTTTTTCCACAAGCTATGTAATCGAGAAAGAACAACGGCTTGGCGCCACAGCAAATTATGTCATTTACGCACATAGCAACCGCATCAATACCAATTGTGTCATGCTTATCCATAAGTATTGCCATTTTCACCTTTGTACCGCAACCATCAGTTCCGGAAACAAGAACGGGCTCCTCCATTCCTGCAATCGGCAAGCCAAAGCATCCGCCGAAGCCACCGACATCATCTAAACAGCCTTCGTTTTTTGTACGTGCAATATGCTTTTTCATCAATTCTACTGCCTTATAGCCCGCTGTAATATCAACGCCGGCAGCTGCATAGCTTTCAGATTTTGAATTTTTCACTGTTAGTTCTCACTTTCTCATTTATTTTCAGAAATTTTATAATCGAATTTATTTGTCGCAATCTCCGGAATGTCCGTGGGATAATTGCCGTCAAAGCAAGCAGTACAATATCCTGTACAGCATCCACCCTCTCCGAGCTTGGTAACATCCTCAAGTGGTAAAAACCCAAGAGAATCGACATCAAATATTTTGGCCATTTCTTCGATCGTATGATTACATGCGATAAGAGCCTCTCTCGACTCAATATCTGTACCGTAATAGCATGGATACAAGTAGGCCGGTGCAGATGAACGAAGATGAACCTCTTTAGCTCCCGCATTTCTCAAGAGCTTAACTATCCTTGCGCATGTGGTTCCTCTTACAATTGAGTCATCAACCAAAACTACTCTCTTGCCACGAACGGTATTTATAACAGGATTAAGCTTTATTCTAACCTTATCCTCTCGTACGTTTTGACCGGGAGCAATAAACGTTCTGCCAATGTACTTGTTTTTTATTAGTCCTATTCCGTATGGTATTCCGGATTCTTCGGCATAACCAAGAGCAGCCTCAAGTCCAGAATCCGGAACTCCAACCACAACATCCGCCTCAACCGGATGCGCCTTCGCCAAAAAAGCCCCAGCTCTTTTTCTTGCTATTTGAACCGCACAATTGCTTATAATTGAATCCGGACGCGCCGTATAAATATATTCAAATACACACAACGATTCTTTCTTGCTTGCGCAGTGATCCTTTATGGATTTAATTCCATCCTTGGAAAAAACCAATATTTCACCGGGATCAAGGTCACGAACAAAAACCGCTCCAACAGTATCAAGTGCACAGCTCTCGCTGGCTATTACATACTCTCCGTTTTCTCTTTTTCCATAGCATATAGGATGGAATCCGTGCGGATCTCTTGCAACAACCAGTTTTTGCGGAGACATAACAACGAAAGTATATCCACCATCAAGCTTATTCATAGCTCTGTTAACAGCTTCTTCAATTGATGGAGCTGTCAAGCGTTCCTTTGTAACAACACAAGAAATTATCTCGGCATCACTTGATGTATGAAATATAAGTCCTTGAAGTTCAAGCTCTCTTTTTAAAACATCTGCATTAACCAAGCGTCCGTTAGTTGCAATTGCCATTCTACCTTTAACATGATTTACAACTATGGGCTCGGCATTCACTCTCTCTTTAGTTTTAAGTGTACCATAGCGAACATGTCCAAGAGCCATATTCCCCTCGCCTAATTTTTCAAGCCTTTCACTCGAAAAAACATCGTTCACCAATCCGGAGTCCTTATAGAAGCGAAACAGTCCATCGTCATTAACAACAATTCCTGCGCTTTCCTGTCCTCTGTGTTGAAGTGCGTAAAGCCCGTAATAAACACTCGAAGCAACATTCGTTTTTTCTTTTCCTATTATTGCAAAAATTCCCATAAAATTTTATCTCCTACCAAGGTGCGTTTTTGCGCCAAAATTAAGCATTAAATTTTTCTTCAACTTCTCTATTTCTGGAAAGAACCTTTTCACGTCCCGCTTCTCTTGCCAAAACAAGCTTGTCGTAAAGTTCCTCATCAGAAAGCGCCAAAATTTGTATAGCAAGCAATGCGGCATTTGCCGCTCCGTCGATTGCAACCGTAGCAACCGGAATTCCACTTGGCATTTGAACTGTTGCAAGAAGAGCGTCAAATCCACCTGTATTTTTGCAAGAAACAGGGATTCCAATTACGGGCAAAACAGTATTAGCTGCAACGGCTCCTGCAAGATGGGCTGCCATTCCTGCTGCTGCAATTATGACACCAAATCCGTTACCCTTAGCATTTTTTACAAACTCAGCTGTTTCAACAGGAGTTCTATGAGCTGAATACACGTGAACCTCGAATTCAACTCCGTATTCTTTAAGAACATTTATGCCCTTCTCCACGATCGGAAGATCGCTATCACTACCCATAATGATTGCTACTTTTTTCATAATTCTATCTCCTTTAAAATAATCAAAATGAAACAGGGCAATCCCACCTATGGAGGTAGAATTGCCCAGACGGTCGACACTAACGATCTTTGCTCCCATGCGGTTATATCCGCCTCCCGTCAGTTGCAAAAATCTTACCGTTTATTATTTTAGCATATTATATCTTATTTTGTCAATAGATTTTGGATATTAAAAACAATAAAAATTCGGTCAACTTTTTTTGAATTTTATGTTGATTTTTCACAATATCGAAATGGTTAAGCGCTTACAATGCGGTATAGCTTATATAATTTTCCAAAAGCTTATCCTGTAAAAGCTTCAGCATACCGGGATTTTTCCCTCCCACACGCCTTCCACTGACAGATAAAACTCCCCTTAAAAGTTTACTTGAACTACTGATAAGAACCTCATCTGCATTTAATAGTTCCTCTGTTGTGTATTCTCTTTCCTCCACAGTAATTCCGTGTGCTTGTGCTTCCTTTATCAAGCACGCTCTTGTAACCCCGGGAAGTATATGACAGTCGGCAGGAGCCGTAACGATTTTTTCGTTTACTATTATTGACACATTACAGTGTGAGCCTTCTGTAATAACTCCATTTCGTTGAAAAATCGCCTCGTCCGCATTTTGCCGCTTTGCTTGCTGAGCCGCCAGAACTCCCGGAAGCAAATTCAAGGTTTTTATATCACACAATTGATATCTTGTATCAGGAACCAAAATCGTAGTCATTTTTTCTCTGACATTCCCAAGTCCTTGTTCTGTTATCATAATGCACAAATTAGAGAATCTCGGCATCGCAGCGTGTTCTCTCAATCCACTTCCGCGAGACGCATGAAAATACACAAAATTTTCTTTCCCATCAACAACCTTTACCAGTTCGCAAATAGTTTCAAACAGCTCGCTCTTTGAGATTGAATTTACAATAGATAATCTATCACAGTTGTGATAAAATCTATCAATATGCTCATTCAAAAGATAAGGGATATTATTTCGGCACATGACTGCATCGTACACTCCGTCACCAAAATAAAATGCCCTATCCGTCATAGGTATTTTCATTTCCTCGATGAGTCCTATTTTACCGTTATAGTATCCCAAATTTTTCATATGTACCTCCGCTTATGCTATAACAAATGCTTTATTGGCCTCAAGGACAATTTCCCTGTCAATGCCCTCAATATTTATTATAGCAGTCTGAGCCGTAGGTGTTACAAGCTCCAGATAAGAAAGCTTCGAGTTTTTCCATTCAATATCGACTTTTATACCACCCTTCGCCAAAAGTCCCTTTATTTTTCCGCTTTTCATCTCTGACGGCAACGCAGGAAGGATTTTTATTTTACCGTCCTCGCATTGCAAAAACATTTGCGTAATTCCTGCAACCACCCCGAAATTGCCATCGATTTGGAATGGCGGATGAGCATCGAACATATTAGCATATGTTCCTCCTCCCTGACCATATTTAAGCTCTGCTTCAGGTTCTACAAAAGCAAGCTGCGTTTTGACAAGCTTATATGCTCTGTCTCCGTCCTTCAGCCTTGCCCAAAGATTAACCTTCCATCCCATGCTCCAGCCGGTGCTCTCATCTCCTCTTATTTCAAGAGTCTGACGACAAGCCTTTGCGAGATCAGGAGCGGACTCCGTAGTTATGATTCCGGCAGGATACATAGCATAGAGGTGCGATACGTGTCTGTGATGAACATCCTCTTGAGCATATTCCTCGTTATACTCCAAAAGTGCTCCATCCGAACCGACCTTATATATCCGCACATCAGGCAATTTTTCTCTTATTTCAGACACAAAATCGTCATCTATTCCCAATATTTCGGCAGATTTCGAGATGTTCAAGAACAAATCCTCTACTATTGATTGTGTCATAGTGGTATATCTTGTCGTGAAGATTACCTTGCCATCGATAACAACACCGTTTTCCGGAGATGTGGATGGAGTCACTATCCATTTTCCGTTATCATTTACCATCACCGACAGATAAAATTTTGCACTTTCCTTCATAATTGGATACGCAACATTAGCAAGGAACTCCTTATCCATCGTGTACTCATAATGTTCAAAAAGATGTCTGCAAAGCCACCCCGATGACATATTCCAATATGCGTATCTCGGAGAATTTTCCACCTTGTTACCAACCGGCGTTGTGTTCACCCAAAGGTCGAGATTGTGGTGAGATACGAAGCCATCTGCACCGTAATAGTGTCTTGCTGTTTCTCTTCCGTTTTTACTAACACCCTTTATCAACTCAATCATCGGTTGGTGACATTCCGGGAGATTGCACATCAGAACCGGCCAATAGTTCATCTCCGTGTTGATATTAACGGTGTAATTAGATGACCACGGAGCATAAAAATGCTCATTCCATATTCCCTGCAAATTTGTTGCCCGAGATCCCTCTCTGGAGGATGCAATAATCAAATACCTTCCAAAATTGTAAAGAAGTTCACAAAGCGAAGTTTCCTTTTTCTCGGAACGAATACGCTCATCAGTTGGAAGGTTACTTGGCTTGCCGCCAAAATCGGTTTCTATCCTGTTGAAAAGCGGCACAACGTCGTTGAGGTGTCCTTCCTTAATTTCCTCATATGACTTGCAAACAAGCTCGTTTATTCTATTTAAGCAGGGATAAAATGTCGGCTTGGTTGGAAGCACATCAAAATCTATAAAGCTCGTTTCGGCACAAAAATAAACCGTAACATCAGTGGCATCATTAACAATCAAGCTATTTCCCGAGTAATCGGTTGTACCGTCACAAATTACCCTTAGAATTCCGCTGACCTTAACCCCGTCTCCATCATAAACGACCGCCCTTGCTCTCATATCATAATTAGGACTTATCGCCGCCGGGCATTCTCCCGAAAGGAAAAGTGCTCCTTGACCTGAGGTAACCGCATTTTTACCAACGCATTCTCCGGTAAAACTATACGAAACGGGCTTTGAGGATCTTAACTTGATCATCACACAGTTGTCAGGGTGAGAAACAAAATATTCTCTTTCAAAGCTTATTCCATCCTCCGCATAAGAAACAGTAACCAACGATTTTTCGAGATCTAAGACTCTGGAATAATCAGAAAAGCTTCCGCTTGCTCCCTCTCGTTTTATATAAATAGCACCCAAAAACATATAAGAATTAAGCCATGGACCTGTAAAATTTCTTTCCAGTTCCTTTTGAGCCTCGTAAAAATTCCCATCCAAGGCAAGAGCTTGCGCTCTCTCGTAAGCTTCTTTTGCACCCTCTACAAATGTTTGCCCGGGCTTGCCTGACCAAAGTGTATCGTGATTTAAAGAAATTCTTTCAATGCTCGTACGTCCGTAAACCATAGCACCAAGCGAGCCGTTGCCAAGAGGCAATGCCTCCTCAAATGCATTTGCGGGCTTTTTGTAGTTAAGAATTTTTTCCATAAAGTTCTCCTAAAGCATTCATTTTCAATTTTTAATTGAATATATTTTATCACGGGAATATGATTTATGTCAATACATATTTTCGCGAAATAAATTTAAGTATGTTTTTCGAGGTATTAGGATGATTGGAAAGTGCTTTAGCGTTTTACTTATAGTTTCCATAATTTTCTCGATTTTTTTCGGTAACACCACTGCCGTATCATCTGCAATTTTAGACGGAGCCGGAAAAAGTGTGAGCTTGACCATTTCACTTGTGGGAATTATGGCATTGTGGAACGGAATTTTAAATATCTTTCAAAGAGCCAAAATTATTGAACGACTATCTAAGCTTTTGAAGCCGTTGTTAAAGCATATATTTCCAAAATCATTTAAAAACAACATTGCCACAGAGGAAATCACAGCCTGCATAAGCGCCAATATGCTTGGAATATCCAATGCGGCTACCCCGATTGCAATTCGAGCAATAGAAAAATTGGACGAGCACGAAAGCTCAACTGTGGCCAGTTCGGATATGATTACACTCGCGGTTTTGGGATGCTGCTCTTTCAATTTGATTCCTACAACTATAATAGCCATTCGCTCTGCCATGCAAGCAACCATTACTTACGAAATTATCGTTCCTGTATGGATATGCTCCGGGGCCTGCTGTATTTTGAGCATTGTTCTTTGTAGAATATTAGGTAAGCTTTATGAGCGCTCTTGAGATAATATCATCTTTAATAATTCCAATAGTTTTGCTCGTAGCCGCAATGACAATATTATTTGGGAAAAGCGACTATTTTTCGTGTTTTTTATCAGGCATTAAAGATGGCGCACTAAGTGCCTTAAAGCTTTTTCCTACACTTTGTGCCTTGGTTGTCGGAGTCAGTGTTTTCTCCTCATCGGGAGTTAGCGATTTTTTAACAACTCTGCTTGCTCCTATTTGTGATTTGTTAAAAATTCCTCCCGAGCTTTTCCCACTGATTATAACTCGACCACTGTCGGGAGGGGCGTCTCTTGCAACGTTTGAAGAAATACTGTCAAAATGCGGAGTTGACTCGTACGAAGCTCTTTGCGCATCGCTTATTATGGCTTCTTCCGATACGGTAATCTATGTAATAAGCATATATTTTTCCACAACGAAAGTAAAAAAAACCAAATACGCCCTCCCTTGCGCTCTTTTTGTATCGGTCTTTTGTGTTTTTTTATCATGTATAGTTGCAAGAATTTTCTTTGACTAACCCGCAATGCCTTCTATATAAAGCTTTGGAATAGAAAATGTTATGAATTTTCAAATTTCAAAATTTTAAAATTGAATAATTTGATATTTTAAAGCTAACAATCCTCAAAAAAGCGAGGAGTTTTAGTATGATTAAAGGCTGTCAAAAAAGAATGATTTTCGTCAAAAATACGGGCTCGGATTTATTTGATGAGGCATATTTTGTTTTGAAAAAGGATGTGCCATACGAAGAAGGTTTCGAGGAAGATATTGTAAGGACTGCTACCGCTATTATCAATCAAAATCCCTTTCGCAAAAGGCTTGAAAAGCCAAAGAAAAATCTTTCGTCTTTTTTCTGTTTTTTGATAGGATTAGCAGTTGGCATCGCGGGAATGCTGATTTTTTCCTTTATTTTTTAATTTTTTATTGACTACCAAGCCAAGCTATGCTACAATAGAATAACAAATTATTCGTTTTCAAAAACGCAAAGTCATTGCACGGGGACGATTTACGTGCTCTCGCCTTTGCTACATATTTCCCGTCGTATGACGGTTTTTTGCTATGCATTAAGAAAGGATTTTTATGCCAAATACTAAAAAGAACACTACATCAAGGTGGAGAAAGCCGAGTACAAAAAAGACCACATCTGCTACCGGTACGAAATCTACTGTTTCAACAAAAAAAGCCACGAAAAGACCTGTCAAAAAGACTCCCTCAAAAAAACCGAAAAAGAGCCTGCCAAAGCTCAAAATATTCTCACTTGGCGGGCTCAACGAAATAGGTAAAAATATCACGGTTTTAGAATGCGAAAATGACATTATTGTGATCGACTGCGGAATAGGATTTCCCGATGACGATATGCTCGGGGTTGACCTTGTAATACCCAATTTCAGCTACCTAGAAGCAAACGTAGACAAAATCCGGGGAGTTTTCATCACCCACGGTCACGAGGATCATATCGGTTCTCTTCCCTACTTCTTAAAATCAATGAATGTTCCTGTTTACGGAACAAAGCTCACCTTAGGAATTCTTGAAAACAAGCTCGCCGAGCACAAGATTCTTCAAAGCGCAAAATTGAATACGGTTTCTTCCGGCGACAAAATTAGCGCAGGCTGCTTTAAAATCGAATTTATTAGGGTAAACCACTCCATCGCCGATGCTTGTGCACTTGCAATTACTACTCCTCAGGGTGTTATAATACACACAGGAGATTTTAAGCTTGACTTAACCCCGGTCGAAAGCAAGCCTATGGATATTGCAAGATTGGGAGAGCTTGGAAATGCTGGGGTTCTTATGCTCCTTTGCGAATCGACAAACGTAGAGCGCCCGGGATACACTCCATCAGAGAGCAAGGTCGGATTTTCTCTTGAAAGAATTTTTTCTCAAGCTGAGGACAAAAGAATTATCATAGCAACCTTTGCGTCAAATGTTCACCGTGTTCAGCAGGTTATAAATTCGAGCGTACGGCATGGCAGAAAGGTTGCCATTACAGGACGAAGCATGATAAACGTTGTAAATGCTGCCGTAAGACTGGGCTATATGAATGTACCGGACGGCGTCCTCATAGACATAGACAACGTAAAGAAATATCCACCCGAAAAAATCACTGTTGTTACAACGGGAAGCCAGGGTGAACCTATGAGCGCACTTTACAGAATGGCGTTTTCAGACCACGACAAGATTTCTCTTACCGACAAGGATCTTGTTGTTTTGAGTTCGAGCGCTATCCCTGGAAACGAGCCATTGGTAGGAAAAATAGTAAATGAGCTTTACCGCCGTGGAGTCAACGTATATCACGATTCAAGTGTAGAGGTGCATGTTTCCGGGCATGCTTGCCAAGAGGAATTAAAGCTTATGCATTCTCTTACAAAGCCTAAATATTTTATGCCAATTCACGGCGAATACAGGCATCTTATTCAGCACAAGGAGCTCGCCGAAAGTATGGGAATGCCAAGTGATCATATTTTCGTGTCCGATATAGGCAGAGTTATTGAAATTGACGAGGATGGCGCAAGATTTTCTGCCACCCCTGTCACAGCTGGAAAGGTTCTGATTGACGGTAGCGGAATGGGTGATGTAGGAAACATCGTCTTGAGAGACAGAAAGAATCTTGCTGAAAGCGGCATAATCGTTGCCGTTGCCACAATTAGCGAGGAAGGAATTTTACTGTCCGGACCGGAAATTTTATCAAGAGGCTTCGTTTACGTGCGAGAAAACGAAGAGCTTATGAACGGCGCAAAGGAGGCTGCTACCAATGCCATCATCGATGCTTTATCAAGGGGTGCGCATGAATGGGGCGACCTAAAAGGAATTTTAAAAAATGCAATCTCGAGGTATATCTTCAACAAAACGAAAAGAAAGCCTTTGATTTTGCCCATAATTATGACTGTATAACAAGAAAAAACACGCTTTTTGCGTGTTTTTTCCTTTTTTCTAATATTTTTATTGTAATGCCCCTGCGTATGTGATATACTTATCTTGTAAATTTGCGTACTTTGTTTTTATCAAACGAAAGGAAATTACATTGTTTAAGTTACTTAGATTCATGAAGGGCTACATAAAAGAAAGCATTATAAGCCCGTTTTTTAAGCTTTTAGAGGCCAGCTTTGAGCTTTTTGTGCCGCTCGTTGTTGCAAGCATAATTGATATCGGAATTGCAAACGGTGATAAAAATTACGTTATCCAAAGATGTTTTATTTTGGTTGCGCTTGCAGTCGTAGGACTTTCTTGCACCCTTCTTGCACAGTATTATGCCGCCAAGGCAGCCGTCGGCTTCTCGACAAAGGTGAAGCATTCTCTATTTTCTCATATTCAGTCATTCTCATACACAGAAATTGACACAATCGGCACATCCACTATGATAACACGTATGACAAGCGATATGAATCAGGTTCAATCAGGAGTAAATCTAACCTTGAGACTGTTTATGCGTTCTCCGTTTATCGTATTTGGCGCAATGATCATGGCATTCACCATTGACACAAGCTCTGCTCTTGTTTTTGCCATAGCAATTCCCGTTTTGTCTGTTGTCGTTTTTGGCATAATGTGGGCCACCATCCCGCTTTACAAAAAGGTTCAAGCAAGGCTTGACAAGGTTTTGGGCATAACCCGTGAGGGACTTACGGGTGTTAGAGTAATACGTGCTTTCGCCAACGAGGATGATGAAAGAGAAAGCTTTAGATCTGCGACTGACGAGCTCAACATTGCGCAAAAGTTCGTGGGAAAAATATCTGTTATTATGAATCCTGCAACATATGCCGTTGTGAACATCGCAATTTCGATATTGATTTGGAACGGTAGCATCAAGGTCAACAGCGGTTCTCTCACTCAGGGCCAGGTTATTGCACTTTACAATTATATGTCTCAAATTTTGGTTGAGCTTATAAAGCTTGCAAATCTCATTGTAACTATAACTAAGGCTGTTGCGTGTGGCAACAGAATTCAATCGGTTTTTGAAATCAATCCATCGATGACAGACGGAAGCACATTTGAGCAGGTTGACACAGATATTGCCGTAGAATTCAAGCACGCATATCTTAGATATGCAGACGCTTCCGAGCCATCTCTTAACGATATTACCTTCTCTATTAAAAAAGGAGAGGTTGTAGGCATTATTGGAGGAACAGGCTCCGGAAAAACATCTCTTGTAAATCTCATTTCTCGATTTTATGATGCTGAACGAGGAGATGTTTTAGTTGATGGCGTTAACGTAATGAGCTACCCTATTGAGCTTTTACGCAAGAAAATAGGTATAGTTCCTCAAAGAGCAGTTCTTTTCAGTGGCTCTATTCGCGAAAATATGAAATGGGGAAACGAAAACGCAACAGATGAAGAAATTATTGATGCCATAACTAAGGCTCAAGCATTAGATGTTTTAAATGGCAAGCCCGAGGGACTTGATTTTGTAATTGAGCAAGGCGGAAGAAATTTATCGGGTGGACAAAGACAACGCTTCACTATTGCAAGAGCACTGGTTAAAAAGCCGGAAATTTTAATCCTAGATGACAGCGCATCCGCACTCGACTATGCAACCGATGCTCGTCTTCGCGCCTCGATTTCAAAAATCGAACACAAGCCAACTGTATTTATTGTTTCTCAGCGAACGGCATCTATTGCCGGCGCTGACAAAATAATAGTGCTTGACGACGGAGAGATAGTAGGAATAGGACGACACAGCGAGCTTCTTGAAAGCTGTGTAGTTTACTCTGAAATATACAATTCTCAGTTCAAAAGGGAGGGCGAATAATGAAAAACCACAAGCTTAAGCTCTCCACCATAAAGCAGGTTTTACACTACGTAAAAAGATACATTCCTCTGCTTATTTTGTCTATTCTTTTTGCGACTGTAACAGTTGCTCTAACACTCTATATTCCAATTTTGATTGGAAACGCTATTGATTTGTTGGTCGGCGGTAAGGGAACCGTTGATATGAATTCTGTTACAAATCTGCTTGTAAAAGTAGGTGTAATTGCGGTTATTATTGCCGTTTTACAGTGGATAATGAGTAGTATAAACAACAAAATCACCTATAATGTTGTAAGAGATGTCAGAAATGATGCCTTTGACAAGCTACAGGTTCTACCACTAAAGTATATCGACTCTCACCCTTATGGCGAGGTTGTCAGCAAAATCATTTCCGATGTGGATCAGTTTGCCGATGGCTTGCTTATGGGCTTTACTCAGCTATTCACCGGAATTGTAACCATTTTGGGTACGATTGCATTTTTGATTGCAATCAATTTCAAAATTGCACTTGTCGTTGTTCTTTTGACTCCGCTTTCGCTATTCATTTCAAGCTTTATTGCTAAGAAAACATATTCTATGTTTCACGATCAATCAAAAACACGTGCAGAGCAAACCGCTACCATCGACGAAATGATAGGAAATCTCAAGGTTGTTAAGGCCTTCTCGCACGAGGACGAGGCAATCGAAAGATTTGACGAGGTTGGACTTAGACTTGAAAAATGCTCTATTAAAGCGATTTTCTTCTCATCTCTTGTAAATCCTACAACGAGATTTGTGAATGCGCTTGTATATGCTGCGGCGGCTCTCGTAGGCGCATTCTGTGTTATTGATAGTGCAGGAGTTGCACTCAGCATAGGTGCTCTTTCCAGTGTTTTAAGCTACGCAACACAATATGCTAAGCCGTTTAACGAAATTTCGGGAGTTATAAGCGAGCTGCAAAACGCATTGGCATGTGCAGACAGAATCTTCGAATTTATAAACGAAAAAGGCGAGGAAGCAGAAAAATCAGATGCTACAATTCTCACAAACGTAAGCGGATATGTTTCTCTTAATGACGTTAGCTTTTCTTATACGCCGGAGCAAAGGCTCATAGAAGGGCTTTCTCTTGACGTTCTGCACGGGCAAAAAATTGCAATCGTTGGTCCCACCGGATGCGGAAAAACCACACTTATAAATCTCTTAATGCGGTTCTATGATGTAAATGGCGGCTCAATCTGCGTTGACGGTCACGATATACGAGAGGTAACAAGAGCTTCCCTGCGCGAAAGCTACGGAATGGTTCTTCAAGAAACTTGGATACGTCACGCTACAATTCGTGATAACATTGCTATTGGTAATCCTAATGCCACCGATGAAGAAATTATTCAAGCGGCAAGGCTTTCCCACGCACATAGCTTTATCAAACGACTTCCCAATGGATATAACACTGTCGTCTCCGAGGATAGCTCCCTACTCTCTCAAGGTCAAAAGCAGCTTCTATGCATTGCACGAATTATGCTATGCCTACCTCCGATGCTGATTCTTGACGAGGCTACCTCCTCTATTGACACTCGTACAGAAATCAAAATCCAGGACGCATTCGCTCTTATGATGAAGGGCAGAACCTCCTTCGTAGTAGCACACCGTTTATCTACTATAAGAGAAGCTGATGTGATCCTTGTTATGAAAAGCGGTAAAATAATTGAACAAGGCTCTCACGCAGAACTTTTAAAACGAAAAGGCTTTTATTATGAGCTATACCACAGTCAATTTGAAGGTCAGGAGGCTTGATATGGGACTTTATGAAAAAATCAAAAATTTTCGTTGGGGATATTTATTACTTTCTTTTGTTCTTTGCGCTATCGGTATTTGCTTCGTTGTATATCCAACCCAATCCATGACCACTACGAGTTATATAATCGGAGCTGTCGCACTGATTGCATCTGTTGTTCAGCTTGTTAACATTTTGGCAAACAGAAAAAGAGGCTTTGGATTTGCTGTTGCAATAATTGTTGATGCATCCACCTTCATTTGCGCTGCCATTGCCTTTATGTTTCCTAACGCTACCATACAATTTTATCCTGTAATAATAGGACTTATGATAATTATGGATGGCTCATTTAAGCTACAAACCGTAATAAATGCAAAAAAATATAATCTCAAAATGTGGTGGTTTTTGCTGATTTTTGCATGCATGGCTATTTTAGGTGGATTTTTTCTTATTCGAATGCATTACAGCGAAGAAAATATGATTTTGTATTTAATTGTATTAGGAGCTTCAATTTTCATTTGCGGACTTCAAAATCTCTTTTCTCTGTTTTACTTTGGAAAAATTTCAAGTCGTGCCGCAATTCACATCGATTCTGCAAATTCTTCAACTGCAGAGCTTGATGCAGTTGCCGCAGATTCTTTTAGCAAATCATAAAAAACAAATACAGCCACTAAAATCTTACAACAAGGAGAATTTTATGTTTAAATGGATCAAAGAAAAGCTAAGCATTCAACTTTCAAAAAATCCCGGTCGTGTAGTTCTACTATCGATCTTACTTTTGAACGTATTGTTTATTCTCATTTCGGCACTTGTAATTTCACTTCTGTCTGTAAGCGGGACAGAAAATATGAACTTTTGGCATGCCGCATATTATACAACTATGATGATTTTGGATGCAGGGGGAATTGAAAGCGTTGTTGGCGACATCGGCGCAGCTGGAGTATCAATTGTCATTGCCTGCATAATAATCGTGGTAATTGGAATGGTTCTTTTTACTGGTGCTGTAATCGGTTATTTGACAAACTATATTTCTGATTTTATAGGAAATGCCAATTTGGGCTCTCATAAGATATATCTTTCAAACCACACCGTAATCTTAAACTGGAACTCAAGAGCCTCCGAAATTGTAAATGACCACCTATACAACAAGAAAAAACAGTATATCGTTATTTTAGTTCCATCGGGTAAAGAAACAATTGAAAAGGAAATTGCCGAACGAATTGCGGATACCATTTCACAAGAAAATCAAAATCGAAAACGCGGAGAAAGAAAATTCAAAAGCAATTTGGTAGTTATAGTTAGAGAAGGCGATACTTTTTCAACTAAACAGTTAATGGATGTGTCTATTGACAAAGCAAGCTCAATAATTATTCTTGGCAATGACGTCAATAACACGCTTTGTAAATTTGAAGCCAGATCTATAATTGAAGATTACGAAAAAGGAAACCCTCAGGTTGTAAAAACTCTAGTTCAAGTAGCTGATCTTACAAGCCGCGAAACTTCTTTTGACAATCAAAAGATTGTTGTTGAGGTAGAAGATCTTTGGACATATCATCTTGTAGAAAAAATTGTTGAAACAAAAAGAGTTTTGGGGAAATGTAACATTGTACCCGTTGCTACTAATAAAATTCTCGGACGACTTCTCTGTCAGTTTTCACTTATGCCGGAATTAAATATGGTATACAAAGAACTATTCTCCAACAAAGGTATGACTTTCTACGGAAAGCCTTGCTCCGAGGACTCCGAATACGACTGGACAACAAAATACATGGGTGAGCATTTGCATTCCATTCCTCTTTCTATTTTAAATGAAAATGAGGGCCGATTTGCGTTCTATTCCGCGGAATCCGAGCGCGACGACACCAAAACCACCATAGTAGAATCTTCCGGTTACACGGTTGCTTTAAATAGAAATTATTGGTTGGAGCGCAAAAATGTCATTATTTTAGGTCACAATAGCAAAATTCGGGACATCATGGATGGATTTAATAGCTTCCGAGAGGAATGGAATCTTGAAAACGAAGAAATAATGAACATTGTCGTAATTGCCGATGAGCAGCATCTAAAGAAAATGGATTATTATAAGGATTATCCATACGTAACAGAGACTGTTGAAGCTGAAATTTTTGATAGAGATCTAATTTGCAAAACGATCGAAAGAATAGTTGATGCAAACGAAACGGACACTTCTGTTCTTATTCTTTCCGACGATACCGTCCTTAATAGCGATATTGATTCTAACGCAATAGCAAATCTTATTTATGTTAGAGATGTAATAAATCACAAGTTAAATACAGATCCAACATTTACAGAGGGCAAGCTTGATGTCGTCGTGGAAATTATCAACCCGAAACACTATGATATAGTAAAAAGTTATAGTGTCAACAATGTCGTTATCAGTAATCGTTACATTAGTAAAATGGTTACTCAGCTTGGAGAAAAGGATATTCTTTTCGATTTTTATCAGGATATTTTAACATATGATTCAGAAGGAGAGAGAGATAGCAAGGAGCTGTACATAAAGAAGGTAAGCCGCTTTTTCGATGAGATACCGGGAGAATGTACCGCTGCAGAGCTCATTCGTGCTGTATATGCCGCTTCAAGCGATCCTTCACTTTCCTTGGATCAAAGAACCTTCTCTGTTGTTTTAGGTTACGTAAGGAAAAACGGAGAAATGCTTCTATTCGGCGGAGACCAAAGCAAAATCAAGGTAAAGCTTGAAGCCTCCGACAAGTTGATAATCTTTGCAAACCATTAAATTTAATCAAAAAATGGAGTCATAAAAAGACTCCATTTTTATTTTCACTAATTTCTTATTCGGCAGATATCACATAGAAATAAACGCTTTGCGCTCCATTGTAAAGGTTAATCTCCACCTCTGAGCCAAGTATGGTTTGAAAATATTTTGCCGTGCTTTCAGCCTCCGCTTCGGTTACGCTATCGCCATAATAAATGCTTACAAAGCTTTTTTGATTTTCCTTTATTTTCGCTATAAGCTCGTCAAAAATCACATTGACTTCCTTATTTGAGCAAAGAAGCTTATCGTTAAAGAGCGCCAAAAAATCGCCCTCTGAAATATCCATATCGTCAAAGTTGGAATTTCTTGCCGCATATGTGATTTGCATTGTATCAACATTTTGAGCACATTCTGTCATTGTCGCTTCATTTGTCTTCGCATCGGCATCGAAATCAAAGCCAAGCATTGCAGAAAATCCTTGAGGAACAGAACGTGTAGGAATTACTATGACGTTTTTACTCGTAAGCTCTGCAACCTGCTTCGCAGCCATTATGATATTTTTGTTGTTAGGAAGAACAAATATCGTTTCTGCGTTAATAGATTCTACTGCCATACTGATATCATCGGTTGAGGGATTCATGGTTTGCCCACCCGAAACTATCAAATCTATGCCAAGCTCAGCAAAAATAGCATCCATTCCTGCGCCGTTAGAAACACTTACAAAACCATATTTCTTCATTTCGGGAACCGGAGTATCAACTATTTTGCTTGTATGCTGTGTACGCATATTTTCAACCTTAACAGTTTCATAAATTCCATACTTGAGAGCCTCTCCCAAAACCTGGTGTGGCTCGTTAGTATGAACGTGAACCTTTATGATTTCGCCGTCATCTATCATAACAAGGCTATCTCCCATACCTCCAAGATAATTCTTAAGTGAAGAGGAATCCGAGTCGGGATTGTGTTTTTTTATGATAAATTCCGTACAGAAAGCGAAGGTAATGTCTTCTGTATTAAAGGTTGAAAAGTCTGCTCTTAAATTAGGTTGTTCACGCACAACAGGCTTCAACTCAAGCTTTACTCCATCGGCATTTAACGCATCAAGCATCGCTTGAAGTACCAAAAGCCACCCCTTGCCGCCCGCATCTACAACCCCCGCCTTTTCAAGCACAGGGTTCTGATTTACGGTTTGCGCCAACGCTCTGCCTCCCGCTTCAATTACCTTTTGTAAAACATACTCAAAGTTATTATTTTCTGACGCTGCCTGCTCTGCTGCCTCAGCGCAACACCTTGCCACAGTAAGAATAGTTCCCTCGGCAGGATTATCAACTGCGTTATATGCGGCATCTACACCGCTTCTCAACGCATTTGCCCACGCAATTCCATCAGCCTCCTGCGCATTTATGAGTCCTTTTGCAATTCCTCTAAACAGCAGGCTTATTATAACTCCAGAATTACCTCTTGCGCCGTGAAGCATAGCCTTAGCAGTCGTGCTTGCCACCTCATCAAGAGTTGTGTCGGTTCCCAGCCTCAAAAGCTCCTCTGCAGCCCTCGAAACAGTCATAGACATATTAGAGCCTGTGTCTCCGTCGGGAACGGGAAATACATTAAGCTCGTTTATTTCTTCTTCATTTTCCTCAAGATATTGAGCCGCCGTAATAATTAGCTTACGATAATCTTCGCCGTTAATTTTGTTGTGGTTGTTATCCATTATAAAACCTCTTCAGATTAGTCAATTCTTTCTTTTCCCATAAAGAACAGTGCAACAGTACCGGGGCCTGTGTGCGATCCGATCGTTGGACCGATGTTAAAAATTTGAACCTTTCCTCTAAGATTAGGGAAACGCTCCTCTATTAGATTTTTTACAAATTCCGCATCCTCATAGCAATCAGAATTGGAAATGTAGCACTTATCAGAATATTCTAATCCTTCGTTTGCATTTTCCACCATCTTGTCTACCAAGCGACGCAGTGCATTCGCCTTTCCTCTAACCTTTTCACGAGGAATAAGCTTTCCTTGATGGTCTACATTGAGTACGGGACAAATTTTAAGCATAGTGCCGAACCATCCCGCAACCTTGGAAACTCTTCCGCCCTTTATGTAGAATGTAAGATCCGACGAAGAAAACCAATGGTGGACTCTTTTCCTATTTGACACCGCCCATTCGAACGCCTCGTCAATGGTTTTGCCCTCATCTCTTAAATCTGCCACCTTGTCTACGAGCAAACCGAATCCCGATGATGCCGCAAGAGAATCAACCAATAGGAGCTTTCTTTCAGGAAATTCAGCCCTTACCTCATCGGCCGCAATCCTTGCTGAATTATAAGAGCCGGAAAGTCCGGACGAAAAAGCAATGTGCAAAATATCCTTTCCTTGCGAAAGAACACTTCTAAAAAACTCAATGTAAGCATCCACATTAACCTGAGAGGTTTTTGTTTCGGCTCCGTTTACCATTGAATCATAAAATTGCTTTGCCGATGTTTTCTCAAACATATCGTCATAATATTCTACTCCGTCGAGCAAGTATCTGAAATTCAAAAACTCAATGTTCCTTTTAGAAGCATATTCCGGACTCAAGTCCATAGTTGAGCATGCGCTAATTACATAATTTGCCATTTTATTATCCTTCAATCATTTTTATTGATGTGTGCAGTTTAATGCCATCCATTGAAATTTTATCAAAAACAGTAGCTTTTGTCCACACTTTTATTATAAATTATTACTCTACATTAAAAAAACGAACGAGTAGAGCACCAAAAAGCCACTCTACTGTTCGTAGAGTGGCGGGTGATGTGTCGGTTATTCGTTGTTTTTCTTTGATTTCTTTTGGATTTTTTCCATTGCTGTTATCAAAATAGGATTATCCTTTTGGTTCATTCTAATGTTGATTTTTATACCAAATCCAAGGAAAACAATAATCTGCGCAGGTATTCCAAGAAGGAATAATAGCCATGTGCCGTGTACACCCATAGCAAAATACAATGTGAGCAATATGGACCACACTAACATGGAAATGAACAAAAACAACCCAAAGGTTCTCTTCCATACTCCAGAAAATGAAATTCCAACAATTGAGACCGCAGGAAGAGCGTATATAAATATTTGCCATACGTATTTTTGAGTTGCAAGAGCTATAATTACAAACAAAAACACAGCAACAGTAGCCACAGATATAATCGCCACATTAAAAACAAGCGCTCTCGCTTTAGTATTAACAGGCTTCTTCTCTATTTTCTTATCCTGTTCCGAATGCTCAGTAAGCAAGTAATCCACAGTAACCCCAAAGAGCTGCGCAATTTTTTTCAAGACATAGGCATCGGGGATTCCTTCGGCTCTTTCCCATTTTGAGATTGCTTTATCGGAATAGTTAAGCTGTTCTCCAAGCTCATATTGAGTCATATGATTGATCGTTCTTAGATAAAATATATTTTGAGCAGCAATTTCCTTCAAATCTCTTTCTTCCACGCATGCGCACCTCCTTCTGTTTTACTACTTTAACTTATTTTATCATATATAAGGGATTTAGTCAAGGAAAATTTTACATTTTATTGACGAATCAATAAAATCAAACTAGTTATCTTTAATCTTAAAAAGGCACCCTTCAAGGTGCCTTTTTATTATTTTGAAAGAGTTATCTCCACTCCAAAAATTGAAGCAAGAGAGCTGAGCGTTTTTTCAAGCTCTGTGTTATCCGCATCCGACTTAGCATTCTCGCTATAGTAGCTTTCTATCGCTTGCTTAGCAGATGTTTTATCATTCTCACTCAATTTATTCGAAATTTTATATGGATCCTCTATCGCATTTCCGTTTTCGTCAACAGTCGCCGATTTGATAGCTGAGGAAACAATATTTGAGCCAACTACTGTTTCGACAATCTCTGTCGATGTCATTCCTGTCATAGACTCTGTGCTATCATCTGTTGAGAAAAGGTTGGATGATGCTCCCTTGTTGTTTGCGGCAGATTGAACAGTCGTAACAAGCTTATCAACTGCATCAATTTCCGCTTGAAGCTCTTCCTCGGTAAACTCTCTTTCATTCGATGCGATTTCGCCAATAAGAGAATTTATCGTACCTGACATTATATTGGATTTATCAACACTCATACCAAAATTCCACAAAATATCGGGAGAAAGTGTTTCCATGATAACTGCCGCCGTTTCCTTGTCAACGTTTTCAAGAATATGCTTGATTGCATCTCCTCTATCATCGGTATTTGTTGCAGAAAGGATTATGGCTATTTGCTGTCTTGATACAAGAACGATCTCCATACTCGTGCTTGTATTAGTAAGAAGCTCGATAAATTCGGGTGTTAAAAATTGGAGCTGAGATGCGCCTTCAGATTTCAAAATTGCCCGTATAATGAAATTGTAAGAATCTCCGATTATAATGCTTCTCTTTAGTTTATCAAGTCCTCTTCCAAGCGAACGAAGGTCTGTTTGAATCAAAAGCTTTGTGTTATCAAGCTCGTTCATATCAAAGGATTGATAGAATTTCATAAAATCGCCGACAATGCTTGCAAAAAGTGCACCCTCATCGTACATTTTCTCTGCAGAAAGATTATCCATAACCAACTGCTCCGGATAGGGAACTGATGTTCCGTTAACGTCATTATATACTCTGTATATATAGTTTTTCAGAGCATTTACCATATTTTCCGTAAGCGGTCTTGTCAGATGGTTGATATAAATCTCAGCAAATATTTTTCCTAAAAACTCCTCGTTTTTAGCAACGTTAATTGCCTCTCCGCCACCCAAAATTTCTTTGAACACATTCTCGTCTATACAAATCGTAAATATGTTGCCAATTGTGTGTATATCTTGCTTTATTGTATCCTCTGTTGTGCTTGAGAGAAGCGTCAAAATCTCGTCAAGAGTCGGCTCGTAATATTCACCAACATTTACCTTCTCAAATCCAAATACAGCCTTGCCGTCAAGCCAAGCCTGAGATGTATGAGATAAAAATCCGGACAAAATTGATGGAATAACTGTTGCATCATCAAGAGTCGCCATTATGCTCGTTATCGCATTTGATTGAGTTTCTCCATATTCTGCAATCGGAGCTTCCAAAAGTGGCCCTACGCTTTTGTAAACCGAGGTTAACACCCCGATTTCGTTAGTCAAGGAAACCTCGACATCATCAACCTTAGCGCTTGACAAGGTTTTGAAAATCCATTTTCCGCCACAGGTATGAATCGTTTTTATAGCAAAATTATCCGCAATAGGCACAATATATGCCGTTCTCAAATCGGCACAGAGCGAATTTATTTCGGAAAGCGTAGATGCGGCATCTGACGACTGCTCACCGTCAGTAAGCTCCTCGCTCTCTGCCTGTTCAATATACTCTACCTGTGCTTGACCGGACTGTCCAATGCTTAAAAGTGTGTCGTTTGTTAAGTTCAAATATCCTACAAGCGGGATTATGAATACCGCAAGCGACAAAGCTCTTGCGACAGCACCAACGGCGGCTCCTATAATTCTGCTGCCACCATGATATGTTTCGCCTCTATTCTTTCCAAATATACATCTTGTAAGAATCATTTTAGGGATCTTTATGATTATGCCGATAAGCAAAAACAATATCATAAAAACAATTGGTGACAGTATAACCGCAGGAAGCGATAATGCCATTCCAACAACATTTGTGTCGGAAGAAAAATCAACAATTATTTCTTTTACCGAGCCTATCGTTTGGGCAAAATCAGGAATCTTGAGAGCAACCCAATCAAAAAATTGGATTAGCGATTCCTCGTTAACAAGAGTTTTTGATACGGTTTTTGCAATCCAAACTGACAAAAACGCAACTGCAATCGTTACGCCCAAATCTATTAAAGATTTATAAAGTCCCTTCATTGCGCCACGAAGTGCGCCATACAGAGCAACAACAGCAATAGCAATATATATTACTGTTCCAACTGTTTCCATCGTTTTCTTCCTTTCGCAAAGTTAGTAAAAATACATATACATAATTATTTTACCATGTGTAAGCAAATTTTTCAATACGAACGAACAAATTTATAGGAAAACTTGTGATTTTTTCAAAATCTCGCATAATTCTCCAAAAGCGACAAACAATAACAAGGCAACAAAATTCAAAAAGGAGATTTTTCCAATGAAGGCTACAGGAATTGTACGAAGGATTGATGACTTAGGACGTGTCGTCATTCCAAAAGAGATTAGAAGAACTATGAGAATACACGAGGGCGCTCCCCTTGAAATTTATACAGGAAAGGACGGAGAGGTGATTTTTAAAAAGTACTCCCCTATCGGCGAGCTTGCATCATTCGCCTCACAGTATGTTGATACGCTTTACAAGACCTGCCAAATGGCAGTTATTGTGACGGACAGAGACAGTGTTATTGCAAGTGCAGGAGTCTCGCGACGTGAATATCTCGACAGACGTTTGAGCGAGGATTTTGAGAATATAATCGAGGGAAGGTCAATGTATTCTCACAAGCAAGGTTCACCTGAAATTAGCATTGTCGAGGGCGGAGCATCATTTATAAAATATGCTATGCCGATCATTTCTGACGGTGATGTGGTTGGTTGTATTGCATCAATTTATTCGGGCAATGACCAGGGTGAAAATCCAACCGAGGCAAAGCTAATTCAAACCGCAGGCGCATTTTTAGGCAGACAATTCGAGGGATAATTATTGAAAAGCAAACCGCTTATTTCCTTTTGTCAAAGGATTTATAAGCGGTTTTTGATTTTTTGAATTTTTAAATTCATATAATTTTATCACCTGTACGCACTATGTATTATAAATCTTGTGACAATCGTGCTTTTTACGATACATTATTTTATCACATATACAGTAAAAAATTAACAAAAAATCCCAGTTTTTAAAAAACGAGGGATTTTTATTGATTTATTTGATTTGTTATGTTAGAATATTAAAGACCGAGGTAATCGAGAATGCCATTATATATACCTCTTGCGAAAAGCTGAGGGTTATTTGCCATAAGATTGGCATCTGACGGATTTGATATGAAGCCTATTTCGATAAGGACTGCAGGCATATTTGTTTTTCTCAAAACATAAAGCCCCGGACGTACCTTTATTCCACGGTTTTTGAGTCCTGTCGCCTCGTTTAGTGCTACCAAAATATCCTCGCCCAAATCCTCGGCTATCGACGGGACTGTATAGACGAGCGCCTCGCTTCCGCTTGCGGAGCTTGAGCTTGAGGCGTTGGTGTGAATGCTTATAAAGTAGTCTGCTCCCCACGCATTCGCCTCATCTACTCTTACTCGCAGGCTCGAGGCGTTAGATGTACCGAGCTGTGTTTCGAGCGTAGGTCTTGAAAGTCTAACCTCGAAATTGCCGTTATTTCTTAAAAGCATGGCAAGGCTTTGCCCCACTGCGTAGGTAATATCCTGCTCGGCATAGCCATTACCTTCCGCACCTGTGTTGGGACTCCTCGGATTATGCCCCTGGTCTATATAAATTTTTATTGCCACTATATCACCCCTTTTTTATAGTCGGCTCTGACACAACACTGCTTTAATTGTGACATCTCCCTTAGATATTTTATTCATTTTCAAAAAAGAGGTTACTATGAAGGAATTCAAATATATTCAAAGAATTCTCAGCCACACTCGCAAAGCGGTTGAGGAGTACAATATGATAGAAGAAGGAGATAGAATCGCTGTCGGTATTTCCGGCGGAAAGGATTCTCTTACTCTGCTTTGTGCCTTGGCGCGTCTTAGTGTGTTTTTAAAGCAGAAATTCACGCTTGTTGCCATAACCATAGATATGGGCTTCGAGGGCGCAGATTTTAGCGAAATTGCAAGGCTCTGTGAAGAATTGGAAGTGGAATACCATGTTGTTCCCACGCAAATTTACGAGATAATTTTCAAGGTGAGAGAGGAAAAGAGCCCCTGCTCTCTTTGTGCAAGAATGAGGCGTGGTGCGTTGCACGATGCTTCAAAGGCATTAGGCTGTAACAAGATAGCGCTCGGTCATCATTTTGACGATGTTGTTGAAACCTTTATGCTTAATCTCTTTTTCGAGGGAAGAATCGGGTGCTTCAAGCCCGTGACTTACCTTTCTATTAAGGATCTGACTATGATAAGGCCTCTTATATATACTCACGAAAAGGAAATCAAGGCGTTTGCTGCAAAGGAAGACTTGCCGATTTACAAAGCTCCATGTCCTGCCGACGGACACACAGAGCGTGCAAAAATGAAGGAGTTTTTAGAGCCGTTTGAGCGAGAGCATCCGGGGCTTTATCACAGAATTTTAGGCGCAATTCAGCGCGGTGAAATTGATGGATTTCATCCGGATCAAATCGACCAAGCAGAAAAGCTTCGCAGAAAGAATACAGACAATTAAAAAATCACCGAGAAATCTCGGTGATTTTTATTTTGTTGTTGAGTCGTCATTGCCTGTCGAAGCAACCACTCTTGGAATACTCATTGTATTTTCAAAGGTGTTTGTGGGCGTAGGGTTATTCCAATAGAGTCTTCTGCGCTGTCTTTTTTGAATGTACTTATATACACCAAATGCAACAATCAATACAACAAGCACTGCGCATATAACGTAAATTCCACCGCCAAACGATGCAGAATCAACCTTCAAGCCCTCCCAAAGACCGTTCAGGATTGCTCTGTTTTCCTCAGACATATCTCTGTATGCATAGGTTGAGAACATATACTCGATGTAGGTTTGTCCATTCTCGGTGTACGGATCATTGAATGCGGGGTCATAGATAAGCTCGTAGTCCTCGCCCAAATAATCCATATACTCTGCATTTTCAAATACAGATTTGTTAGGAGATGCGTAGTAAATATACTCCGCATTGGCTCTTGCGGCGCCCTGCTCGTCATCAAGCATAAAGTTGATATATGCCTCTGCAAGCTCCTTATTTTGAGCGCCAACAGGAATGCACATAGCGTCCGCAAATATATTTGTTACATATTCGCCCTTATCATTCTTTGGATAGAAGAAGCCAAGCGCCTCGTTGTTGGCGATCATTGATAGACAGTCGCCTGCGTAATAAGCAGCGAGAGTCGCCTCTCCGCTCTCCATCTTGTTATAGATTTCGTCCATAACATAGCTTTGAACAAGCGGTTTTTGCGCCTTTAGCTTCTCGTATGCCATCTTCCACTCGTCGAGGGTAGCATTATTTACATCAATTCCAAGAGAGTACATCGCTGTACCAAACGCGTCACGCGCGTTATTGAATTGAAGGATTTGACCTGCGTATTTTTCGTCCCAAAGAAGCTCCCAGCCTGCCTCTCCGTTTTCGATTTTTTCAAGGTCGGCAGGGTCCATTTTTTCGCTATTATACACGATACCGATAATTCCGTAGGTGTACATAGCGGTATATTTTTCATTGGGGTCATTATCATAGAATGGACTTTGGAATTGCTCATCTATGTTCTCATAATTTGGAATATTATTCAAATTAAGAGGCTGTAACAGTCCATCTGACTTTAGCCTTTGAATCATATAGTCAGATGGGATTATAACATCATATCCTGTTGCGCCACTCTTTAGCTTAGCATACAAGTCCTCGTTGCTTGCAAAGGTTGTGTAGTTTACCTGAACATTCACCTTCTCGCCGTATGTTTGCTCATACCACTGCTCGTAGTATTTTTCAAACTCGGCATTGGTGTCAAATGACTCCTCACTACCGTCGGAGATATACTCTCCCCAGTTGTAAACATTGAGTGTAAGTGTCTTTGTTCCTGCCGAAGCTATCAGTACTACAAGAGTAATTATAGCGATCGCGCCAAAAACGCCACTAACAACAAATTTTGTAATTTTCTTCGCCTTCTTGCTCATCTTATCTCTGTTTTTGTCAGAAATTAGGTTAGAAACAACGAGCAAGACGAGAATTGAAACGAAAATCAATGTGGAAAGCGCATACATATCAGGAGTAACACGCTTTTTAGTCATCGAATAGATTCTTATAGGCAAGGTTTCAAAGCCACTACCTATTGTAAAATAGCTAATTACAAAGTCATCAAGTGACAGAGTAAACGCCATAATCAAGCCAGAGATTATTCCCGGCAGGATTTGGGGCATTTCAACCTTGAAGAAGGACTGAAACGGAGTGCAACCAAGGTCAAGCGCAGCCTCAGGCAGGCTTTTGTCCATCTGCTTGAATTTAGGCAATACAGACAAAATTACATAAGGCAGGTTAAAGGTGATATGAGCTATCAATACCGTGCCAAAGCCAAGAGATGCCTTACCGCCAATCAAAACGCCTACAAAAACGAACAAAAGCATCATTGAGATACCTGTTACGATTTCGGGGTTCATCATTGGTATTTTAGTCACAGACATTGTTGCGCTCTTAACATACTTATTTTGCATCTTATGAATGCCATATGACGCCATTGTTCCGATAATTGTAGAAATTACAGCTGATACAATAGCAAGAATAAGTGTATTTTTAAGTGCATTTAGCGATGCAGAGTCGCTAAATAATTCCCTATACCATTTGAGCGAAAAGCCGTCAAAGGTGCTTGTACTGTTCGACGCATTGAACGAATACAGAATAAGCACGCCAATCGGCATATAAAGGAATATAAAGATAAGAATGGTGTAGATATTTTGTGCAATTTTCTTTTTCATACAACTACACCTCCGTCATCCTCGCCCGAATACTTATTCATTACAGCCATGCTAATCATAATGATTATCATAAGCACGAGTGACATGGCGGCACCGAGGTTATAGTTATATGCGGTTTGGAACTGCCTTTCTATCGTATCACCGATGAGGTCGAAGTTTCCGCCACCGAGCTTTTGCGAGATATAGAAGGTACTGATTGATGGTACGAATACCATAGTAACTCCCGATATTATACCAGATACACTAAGCGGAAGAACAACACCCGTTATTACTCTAAATGGACTACAACCAAGATCTGATGCAGCCTCGAGGAGTCTTGTGTCAATTTTACTCATAACCGAGTGAAGCGGTATAATCATATAAGGCAAATAGTTATAAACCATTCCCAAAATAACCGCGCCTGATGTGTTTATCATATGTATTGGCTCCATACCAATCTTGCCGATAAGCGTATTTATAATTCCTGTGTCCTCAAGCAACGCCATCCAAGAATATGTACGGATGAGGAAGTTGAGCCATTGAGGAAGCATAACAAGCATTATAAGGATCTTTTGCGTTCTGGGGCTTGTCTTGGTCATAAAATACGCAATAGGATATGCGATCAAAAGGCAGATGAAGGTTGCCAAAAAGGCAAAGCAAATTGACCTCAAAAACACCTCCAGATAACTTGCCTGGGCAAGCTCTCCGATATTTGAAAACGTGAAATTTCCCTCGCTATCCGTAAAAGCATAATAAACAACAAAAAGCAGCGGTGCAATAATGAACAGCACAGCCCACACGATGTGAGGCGATGCTGCCATCTTTTGAATTAAGCCCTTCTTGTTCATATTATTTATTCTTCCTCCTCGATAATGTCAGATAGTTTATCCAACTCATCGCTAAAGGACGAGTAATCTCCAAACATATTGGAATATTCAGACTTTTTCATTATATGAATTGCATCGGGCTCAATATAAAGTCCTATTTTTTGTGTGGGCGCAACGTAATCGGTGGATTGTATCATCCATTTGAAATTATTGATTGTTACGATAATTTCATAGTGAACACCCTTGAATGTAACGGAGTCGACAACTCCGCAAAGCATTCCCTTCTCCGGAGCTACCACATCAACATCCTCGGGACGCACAACAACGTCAACAGGCTCATTCTTATCAAAGCCTTTATCAAGGCAATCAAACTCCTGTCCCGAGAATTTAACTTTATAATCATCAAGCATAACACCATCAATTATGTTACTTTCCCCGATAAAGTCCGCAACGAACGCATTTTCAGGCTCGTTGTATATATCTGTAGGCGTTCCTATTTGCTGAATTTTTCCGTTTGCCATTACAACAACGGTATCAGACATACTAAGCGCCTCCTCTTGATCGTGAGTTACATATATGAAGGTAATACCTGTTTTTCTTTGAATATTTTTAAGCTCATTCTGCATATCCTTACGAAGCTTCAAGTCCAAAGCTCCTAAAGGCTCGTCCAGCAAAAGAACTCTCGGCTTGTTAATAAGCGCACGAGCGATAGCAACTCTTTGCTGCTGTCCACCCGAGAGTAAATTAACATCTCTTTTTTCAAAACCCCTTAGGTTTACCATTGTGAGCATTTCTTCTACACGCTCATAAATTTCTTCTTCCGATACCTTTTTCAATCGAAGAGCAAAAGCAATGTTTTCATAAACATTAAGATGCGGAAACAACGCATATTTTTGGAATACGGTGTTTACCGAGCGCTTATACGGTGGCAAATCGTTAATTAGCTCGCCGTCAAACATTACCTCTCCGCTATCAGGAGTAACAAAGCCTGCAATTATACGCAAGGTTGTAGTCTTTCCGCATCCTGAAGGGCCCAGTAATGTCATAAATTCCTTCTCGTGAACATCAAGGTCAATATTATCAAGAATAACCTCTCCGTCGAAGGATTTAGCAACGCCTTTTAGCTCAATGATCTTTTTTTCGTTCATTTCTATCCCCGTTCTTTCACAAATTTGACTTACAGAAACAAAAATCTTCTTTTTTCGCACTTGTAAGTAAGTCAACTTGAATTATAACAGATATAAAAGAAATGTGCAATAGTTATTTTAAAAAAATATTCTTTGGACTGAATATTTTTTCATTCTATGAAAAGCAAAGTTCAATAAGAAGAAAAATCGAGATAAAAAGAAGCGAAACATTGGCATTAAAAACAAGCTGCAGGTAGACCGCGCAGAGCCATAGGATAAATGTTGCAACAAATGACACAGCCCTTGCGGCTTTTTCTGCTACATCCGAGCCGAAAATCATCATAAAAGCGCATTTTAAAATTCCTCCCCCATCGAGTGTGGATACAGGATATAAATTCATCAATGCCAAGGATATATTGCAGAGAACAAAAAAGCTTATCGCCCCATTTTCTCCCATACCGACAAGCATAAAGGCAAAGGCAAATACACAATTGAATATCGCTCCTCCCATATACACCAAGAGCTCTTTTTTATAAGAAACACCCGAGCAATCATATGACAAGCTAAGCCTAAATGAGCCAATTCTGAATTTTTTCATTGGAATTCTATTGATATGGGCAAAAAACAAATGTCCGCTTTCGTGTATCAAGTAGGTCAAGAGCAATATTATCGGATGGGGAGATGACGAAATGCTCATCATAGTGAAAAAAATTGCTATTAGCCCTATTTTTTCGCCAATTTTATCCATTATTACCGTTAATCCTCTTGTTGAAAAGCTCATCAAATATTGAAAGCTCTCCTCTGCTTTCAATATATCTTTGAACTAAATCGTCACTATTCTCGATATTATGAGGTTTCCAATCTAACTCTATTATTTCGAAAATGTACTCTCCGACTAATAGATCCATATGCGAATTTTCTATATTGATTGTCTTCATTTGCTCCGTGATGCTAAATATGCCTATCACACTCAAGGCAAAAGCAAAAGAAATGGCAAAAATAGAATTTTTGAGTTTCCTTTTTATTTCTCGGTCCTCCGGCTCAATGACATAAAAAAATCTCATAGCTCACCTCTTGTAAAACATAGTACATTTATATTGATTTTTCCTAAAATCTATGATAAAATGTTTTAAGAGTCAACGCACATCACTGAAAGAGGTTTTATTATGACAAATCAACCGATAGCCGATAAGCTTCGTCCAAAATCATTTGACGAAATTGCAGGTCAATCGCACCTTATATCTAAAACAGGGGTTATTCGTAGAATGGTCAATTCGGGCAGAATAACCAACATGATATTTTTCGGCCCTCCCGGGACAGGAAAAACAACCATTGCCAACATCATCGCCCAAAACTCCGGAATGGAGCTCTTCAAGCTAAATGCCACTACGGCTTCCCTTTCCGACGTAAAAGAAGTGATCTCTCAATCGGGTTCGATTTTTTCTGCTAACGGAATTTTATTGTATCTTGACGAAATTCAATATTTCAACAAAAAGCAACAACAATCGTTGCTCGAATACATTGAGGACGGTAGAGTTACTCTTATTGCATCGACCACCGAAAATCCGTATTTTTACATATATGATGCGCTTCTTTCACGATGCTCTGTATTTGAGTTTAAAAGAGTCGGCGCTGCAGAAATCGTCCCTGTTTTGAAAAAGGCAGTAGATGCTATAAACGAGGAGCTTGGCAAGGCGAAGTCTTATGACGGAGAAGCGATTGAATACCTTGCATCCTGTGCAGGAGGCGATGTTAGACACGCGCTTACTCTTCTGGAAGGCGCTTATTACGCATGTGACGACGTAATAACAACAGATATAGCCAAAAGCTTCATCCCCTCTGTTGCTGCAGGCGCATTCGACCGTAGTGACGATATGCATTATAATCTCTTGTCGGGACTTCAAAAATCCATTCGCGGATCCGATCCCGATGCGGCAGTGTTTTATTTAGCAAAGCTTCTTGAGGGCGGAGATATAATTTCCTGTTGCAGAAGATTGCAGGTTATAGCATCAGAGGATATTGGTCTTGCCTATCCCCAAGCTGCGCAAATCACGTATGCACTTTGCTGCAGTGCAAGAGAGCTTGGATTGCCCGAGGCGAAAATTCCATTGGCAAATTGCGCCATAATGTTGGCAACAGCACCCAAATCAAACACTGCTTATCAAGCGATCAACCGAGCAACCGCAGATGTAAATTCCGGCAAAGGAAATACCATTCCGTTGCATTTACAGGCACCCTTATTCAAGGGATATAAATATCCACACGATTTTACGTCAAGCTGGGTTGACCAGCAATATTTACCCGACGACTTAAAAAACGTCGTCTATTATACATTTGGCGAAAACAAAACGGAGCAAGCTGCCCGTGCTTATTGGGAAGCCATAAAGAAAAAATTCTAAAAAATTTCGTAACCATCTCACTTTTTGTTTGTCTTTATATTAGGGACTTGGATTGCGGGAAAGGAGCATCACATGACCGATGAGCAAATTATCGCTCTGTTCAATGAGAGAAACGAATTGGCGATAACTGAGCTTAATGAAAAATATCGTGCATACTGTTGGTCTGTTTCCTATGGTATTTTGAAAAATAACGAGGACACAGAGGAATGCTTTAACGATATGCTTAACGGTGTTTGGAAAACAATTCCTCCAAACCATCCCGACAATTTGAAATCTTACTGTGGAAGGATTATAAGAAATCTCTCTTTAAACAGATTACAAGCAAGTAACGCAAAAAAACGAGGTGGAGCGCTTGGCACTCAAAGCCTTGATGATCTTGATTTCAAAATTGCATCCTCCGATTCAATTGATGACAAACTATTTGCCAGTGAAATCAAGAAAATAATAAATGACTTTCTTGAGTCTCTTCCAAAAGAAAAACGCATCATTTTCGTGCGAAAATACTGGTATTTCGACAGTATCGAAAAAATTTCCAAGCGAATGAGACTATCATCAAGCAATGTAAAGGTCATTTTGCACCGATTACGTGAATCTCTTAAGACAGAATTAAAGAAAGGAGGGTTTGAAATTGAGTAAATCCATTTATGAACTTACAAATGACATTGATAACAAATTCATAGAAGAAGCAGACGAATACTCATATTCTCCGTTTTTCAAAAGGAAATTTTTTAAAATTGGCACACTTTGCGCATCCTTTTTGATTGTGATAATTTCTGCAATAATATTCATTCCCACCTTTTTCACGCAAAGCACAGAAGACTACGACTCAAATGTAGAGTATGTTGGACAAGGTAATGAAAAAACGCCATGGGACGAGCGCTCAATTTACGAAAAATACCCTTCTGTTGTCTTTAACGATATCAACTATTCCAGTGGAAATGAAATATCTCAAAGTAAAATTGACATCCTATTGGGAGATGGTCTCGCAGAAGGATATGACGATATAAATGCTACGCAGTATTTTGAGGATTTCACTGTCTACTCCATAAAAGGTGTAGATCCGGTTGATGCAATCGCCGTGAAGTTTGACGATTATGATGGATATCATATTTACCGAGCATCAAGCTATGTATCCGGAGCGATAGATAAGCTTGAATCTCGACCTGATATTATCCCTCCAAAGGCCGAAACATAAAAAATGGACGAGAATCTCGTCCATTTTTCTTTTATTGAATGCTTACAGTTTTTATTTCTGTGCTCTCTATATATCTGTTTTTGATTTGCATAGCAAGCGTCATATGCGGCTGTGTCATATGAATTCTCTGACAGTCCCTATCTCGCCACTCCTCAAACAAAACAATTCTTTTGGCATCATCCAAGGACAGATAATACTCATATTTCAAGCATCCGTCCTCGTTTCTTATCTGCTCAACTATACCGGAATTTTTAAGCTCACATATGAATGTTTCTCTGTCCGCTTCACTTTTTGCCGTATAGATTACACAAATTTTAAAGTTTTCCATAACTACCCCTTCTAAATTCAAGGCTTGATGTATGCTCAATTATCATAAAATTCCTGAGCATATCTGACAGCCTCCATAGCATCCTTTGCATATTTGTCTGCGCATATCATTCTTGCGTATTCGGGTGTCAAAACAGCACCACCCACAATTACTTTTATGCTTGGATCATGCTCCTTCAACATCTTAATTGTCGCTTCCATTGAAGGCACAGTGGTTGTCATTAACGCTGACAAGCCAACAAGCTTTATTCCCGTAGATTTTACAGCATCAAGAATCACATCGGGCGAAACATCCTTACCCAAATCGAGCACCCTGTATCCGTAATTCTGCAAAATCACCTTTACAATATTTTTTCCGATGTCGTGAATATCGCCCTTTACCGTGGCGATTATTATTCCACCCTTTTCCGACGAGCTATCATTTGGTATTTTTTCTTTAATGATTTCAAAAGCAATATTGGCTGTTTCTGCACTCATCAAGAGTTGTGGTAAAAACGATATTCCCTTTTCATAATTAGAGCCAACAATATCAAGCGCTACAACAATATAATTGTTTACTATTTCGAGGGGGGGAGTGTCTGTAATCAAATCCTTTGTAAGCTCTCTTGCCTCGTTTTTCAAGCCTTTTACAATCGCATCAACAAGAGTGATTTTTTTATCCCTTGATGTTGGCAAGGCTTCTTGTGCCGTGTCAGATGCAAACGAAATATAACTCTGACAAGCATAGTCTATTCCGCAGAGTGCATTATAAGCATAATAAACCTTCATCATCTCATTTGAATAGGGATTCATAATAACGGCATCCAAACCGTTTTGAAGAGCTATCGCAAAGAATGTTGATGTAATATAATCTCGATTTGGCAACCCAAACGACACATTGGAAATGCCAAGAGAGACCTTGACTCCTAAATTCTCCTTTATAAGCCTAATTGACTCGAGTGTAATAGTCGGAGCATTGGAATCGGAGCTTACAGTTAGGCAAAGGGGATCAACTATTATATCCTTTTTGTCGATTCCGTATTTTCTTGCACAATCAACTATTCTCTTTGCTATTTCATATCTGCCCTGAGCCGTATTCGGTATTCCGTTCTCATCAAGAGTAAGAGCAATTACCCCTCCACCATATTTTGCAACAAGCGGTAGTATCGCTTCCATGGATTCAAGCTTACCGTTCACGGAATTCACGAGCGGCTTTCCGTTATAAACTCTCATTGCTTTTTCCAAGGCTATCGGATTTGATGTATCAAGCTGTAATGGCAAGGATGTAACGCTCTGTATCTCAGTTACTGCCCTCACAAGCATTGTAGGTTCGTCAATTTCAGGCAATCCGACATTGACATCAAGCATATCGGCACCCTTTTCCTCTTGTAAAACAGCCTCAGATATCAAATAATCAATATTATTTTCTCTAAGCGCAGTCTTAAGGCGAGGCTTTCCTGTTGGATTTATTCTCTCTCCTATTAAAACAACCTTCCCGTCAAATGTACACGCCTTGGAATAAGAGCTTACAACAGTAATGCTCTTTTTTTGTATCGGCTTTGGAGATTTTCCTTTAAGAGAGGCTGTAACGAGTCTTATAAACTCAGGTGTAGTTCCGCAGCATCCGCCAAGGACTCTTGCGCCCATCTCGGCTATCTGCATCATGTTTTCATAAAACTCCTCAGGTGTACTGTCAAAGCACGTTTTTCCGTCACACAGGTACGGCATTCCTGCATTTGGATTGACAATTACAGGAACAGACGAGCGTTCTATAAGACGTGGAACAAATTCCTTAAGCTTTTGCGCTCCAAGCGAGCAATTAACTCCCAATGCGCTAACCCCCAAGCCCTCAAGCATGGCGACCATAGCATCTATATCGCAGCCTGTCATCGTTTTTCCCGATTCATCAAGAACAAACGTTGCAAAAATTGGAAGATTGGAACTCTCCTTTGCAGCTATAATAGCAGCCTTCATCTCATAAGGATCATTCATTGTTTCTATGAGTATAAGGTCACATCCCAATCCGTTTGCTGCTCTTATAGTAGTAGCAAAAGCCTCTACCGCATCTTCAAAGTCAAGATCTCCAAGTGGCTTCAATAGCTTACCGGTGGGACCTATGTCAAGAGCAATGTACTGCCCCGATTTAGTCCTTGCTCTTTGCGCATTGGCAACGGCACACCTTACAACCTCTTCAACATTATCAATCTTTAGCGGATTTGCACCAAACGTATTAGTGGTAACAACATCTGCACCGGCTTCAAAGTACGCACGATGAATTTCTGTTATTTGCTCCGAATGCGTAATATTCCACATTTCAGGGATTTCTCCCATTTTTAAGCCTCTTTGTTGAAGCAATGTTCCCATTCCTCCGTCAAAAAAGAGGTATTCATTTTTCAATTTTGATATTATATCCATCATTTAATTCCTATTATCGCAGTTACACTTTTAGACGGAGCCATCAAAAGTGAGCTTGTTAAAAATATTCCTATTTTTCTTTGTGCATCAAGCGCATCAAGCAATTCCCTTTGACATTCCAAGCATAAATCCCCATAGCCCGGGGAAAATCTGCGTGTAGCAATTTTATTTTCAATCAATTTCCCGTTTACATAGTCGCAAAAGCTCTCTATCAAGGCCGAGCCTATTGCGTGACATATCGATGCCTTAACCTGAGCAACCCTCGAATATTTGTCAATCAATCTATCAAGCTCTACTCCTAAGGTAGCGGCAAATACACACGCTCTCGTGCATTCCTTTAGAGCTTTGGCAAGGCTTTGACTATAAACAGTCATAAAATCAAGCCCTACCGTATTATCATCCAAAATTTCAAGAGAGCTTTCAAGGCACACCGCTCTCGGAGATGCAATCTTGTACACCTCGTCAATACATTCTGATATGAGCAAATCAAGCTCAGGCGTGGTTTCCTTTGCCCTCAAATACCTCAAAACCTCTTTTTTGCTAATCTTCAAATTTTGGACACATTCGACACGCAATATGCGAACACTCACTTTATTATCTCCGATACGTTTTCCTGAATTTTTGCAGCCACATAGGGCTTATTCATAGAATAAACGTGAACTGCGTTAATCCCGTTTGCATAAAGATCTATTATCTGCTCCGTAGCATATGCAATTCCCGCCTGACACATAGCCTCCGGATTGGACGCATATCTATCAACAATCGCCTTGAAGCGTTGCGGTAAATACGTTCCGGAAAGAGCGCAAATCCTTTTTATTTGACTTGCATTTGTAACCGGCATTATTCCTGCAACTATCGGAACTGTAATTCCGGCTTCTCTTATCTTGTACATATAGTTGTAGAGGATATTATTGTCGAAAAACATCTGGGTAGTTAAGAATTGACATCCCGCATCAACCTTTATTTTCAGATTTTTTATGTCATCAGACAAAGAGTGTGATTCCGGGTGTCCCTCGGGATAGCACGCACCACCAATGCAAAAGCCACCAAAGCCCTTTATTTGCTCAACAAGCTCGCTTGCGTATTTGTAATCAAACCTTATTTTATCCTTGTTTTCCGGTGTTATATCGCCTCTAAGCGCCAAAACATTTTCTATCCCGGCATTTTTCAAGGAGGTTAATCTTTGTATTATATCTTCCTTTGTTGAATTTATGCATGTAAGATGCGCAATTGATGTCACATCAAAGCCTCTTTCTATATCGCTTGCCAAGGACATCGTAAATTCGCTCGTTCCTCCGCCCGCGCCATATGTAACACTCATAAACGAAGGCTTCAAGCTCGCAATTTTTTTAATTGCGCCCTTTACACTGTCAAAGGTATCACTTGTTTTTGGAGGAAAAACCTCGAATGAAAGCGAAGGCTTATCCGCATTGACAATATCAATTATTTTCATTTTAGGACTCCTTTTTCACTAACGCTACAATTATTTTATCACATTAAAAACACCATTTCAATAGAACAATCAAAAAACCTACCCTTTCGAGTAGGTTTTTATTTCATTATATTGATATTTCTACAAGGACAACGGCTTATTTTCCGTAATAAGCATTCAAAAATAGCTGTTCTATTTCGCTCACAAGAGGATATCTTGGATTAGTAATCGTACATTGATCATCAAATGCCATAAATGACATTTTCGAAAGATTGGACAAAAACTCCCTTTCTTCTATTCCGTATTCCTTGATTGAGCTTTTTATTCCAAGTCTTTGCTTAAGCTCCTTGATTTTGCTTAGCAGCCCATTTACGAGTTCTTCATCCGATGCACCGACAACACCAACAGCTCGAGCGATACGGGCATATTTCTTCCTTGCAATAGGATATTTATATTGCGGGAACGTCCCCATTCTCGTTGGAGCCTCGGCGCAGTTAAAGTTAATTACCTGCTCTATTAAAAGTGCATTCGCTACTCCGTGAGGCAAATGATAAAACGAACCGAGCTTGTGCGCCATAGAATGACATATACCCAAAAAAGCATTTGAAAATGCTATTCCTGCCATCGTTGCTCCATTTGCCATTTTCTCTCGAGCCAATTGATTTGCACCGTTATTGTATACAGTTTCAAGATTATCAAAAATAATTTGTATGGCTCCTATTGCCAAAGCATCTGTAAAATCTGTTGCCGCCACAGACACATATGCCTCAAGAGCATGAGTTAATGCATCCATACCCGTGTTTGCAGTAAGCGATTTTGGTGCGCTCGTATGAAAATCCGTATCTATTATAGCCACATGTGGCAAAAGCGTATAGTCAGCAATAGGGTATTTTAAGGATGATTTTTCATCCGTTATAACTGTGAAGGGCGTAACCTCACTTCCCGTTCCCGAGGTTGTAGGTATCGCTATAAAAAACACACTCTCTAAGGTTGGAAATGAATAGATTCGTTTTTTGATATCGCAAAAGCGGAGCGATATATCATCAAATTTAACATCGGGATGCTCATACAAAAGCCACATAGCCTTTGCACAATCCATCGCAGAGCCACCCCCAAACGCAATTATAACATCGGGGGAAAATCCTCTCATTTTTTCAGTTCCCTCGCATACGCAACGAAGTGTAGGATCGGGCTCTACATTGTAAAAGGTATCCCATATACAATCCATTTTTGAGATTTTTTCGATAATCGGTGTTAAAAATCCATTATTGAATAAAAATTTATCTGTAACAATAAACACTCTTTTCCCAGATATTTTGTCTCTCATTTCCTCGAAGGCTGTTGAAAAGCATCCTTTTTTCATATAAATTACAGGCGCTTTTAGCCATAGCATATTCTCACGTCTGGTTGCAACACTTTTTATATTCATTAGTTGTTTTATTCCCACATTTTCGCAAACGGAATTTCCACCCCAAGATCCACACCCGAGTGTAAAGGACGGTGGCAATGCAAAGTTGTATATATCTCCAACGCCTCCCTGGGATGACGGAGTATTTATCAATATTCTGCAGACCTTTAATCGTTCACCGGCGACGTCTATCGCTTTAGAATTTGCTGTTTCATCAATGTATATTGATGCTGTGTGCCCGAGTCCTCCCGTTTCTATCAAAATTGATGCCATATCGATTGCTTGGTCAAATGTTTTCGCCATATACATTGAAAGCACAGGGCAAAGCTTCTCGTGTGAAAGAAGCTCTTCACTTCCTACGCATTTAGGCTCGGCAACTAAAAGCTTTACCTCGTCATCGATATTTATATCCGCCATTTCGGCAAGCTCCTTCGCGCTTTTTCCAACAGAAACAGGATTAAGGCTCCCGTCTTTAAAAAGAAGCTCTCTTATCGTATTCGCCTCGTCACTGTTAAGGAAATATGCTCCTCTTTTTAAAAATTCTTTCTTTGTAGCTTCATAAACGTCTTCAAGTACAATGACTGATTGCTCTGATGCGCATATCATTCCGTTATCAAAAACCTTGGAATGAATTATAGAGCTTACTGCAAGAGCCAAATCGGCACTTTCATCTATGATTACAGGGGTGTTTCCTGCACCAACGCCTATTGCCGGTCTGCCACTTGAATATGCGCTTTTTACAAGTCCCGGGCCACCTGTTGCAAGTATCATATCCACCTTGCTCATAAGAGCTTTTGTTATTTCCAAAGACGGATTTTCTACCCACGCAATTATATTTTTAGGAGCACCCGCCTTTACAATTGCATCAAGCATTATTTTTGCAGTGGCAATTGTGGATTTTGCCGCTTTTGGGTGAGGACTTATTACGATTGCATTTCTTGTTTTTATCGCCATAAGAATTTTAAAAATTGTTGTAGAAGTGGGATTTGTAACAGGTATTACTGCCCCAATCGTACCTATTGGAGCCGCTATTTTATCTATTCCAAGAGTGTCATTATGCTCTATTACTCCGCATGTTTTATCGTTTTTGTACTTATTATATATAAACTCGCACGCAATGTGATTTTTTATAGCTTTATCCTCGACTATACCCATTCCTGTTTCATCAACCGCCATTTGAGCAAGTGTGATTCTGGCATTATTTGCCGATATTGCCGCTACTTTAAAAAGCTCGTCTATGCGTTCTTGCGTATAGTCTTCTATCTCTATCTGCGCTCTTTTCAGTTTATCCAAAGCATCATCAAGTGAGGACTCATCCCTGATGATTACGTAATCTTCCATATTTAATCCTTTTCGCCTTTCGTTGTATGATATACTAATATTCTATGCAACTTTTATTTTATGTCAATTTGAAAATTTAATTCTTAGGCAAAAAGAAAATCACCCAACGTTCAAAAGTCGTTAGGTGATTTGTTTTTTATTTCAAGAAGCCGTTTACTATTTGCTCCTCTGCCTCCTGCTCTGTAAGTCCAAGAGTCATAAGCTTTATAATTTGCTCTCCCGCTATTTTTCCTATTGCCGCCTCATGAATTAGCTCCGCATCAATGTGGTTTGCGGTAATTTCGGGAATCGCAACAACCACCGCGCTATCCATAATGATAGCATCACATTCGGTATGTCCCGAGCACTTGTTATTTCCGTTAATGTTTGATTTGAAGATTTGCTTTGAGTTATCCTTTGCAACCGAGCGAGAAATAACATTCGCACCAGAGCCCTCTCCGTCCAAATCAACAGTAAAATCTGTTCCGGCAAACTGCTTTCCGTGGGTCATAAGCTTTTCTTTTATAACAAGCTTTGCGCCCTTTCCGAGTCTTGCGGTTGTAACTCTGTTTGTGGAGTCAACGCCCTTGATTTGCGTTGTTTCCATTTCCATATATCCGTCCTCGTCAATCTCGATGACGGTTGTGGGATTCATAATTCTTTCGCCATTTCCATCACCGTCTCCGTAATGACGCTCCACATACTTAACTCTTGCGCCCTTTGCCACATGGAATGTGTGTATTCCGTCGTGCTGAGATGTAGCATCTCCGCTATTGTGAATTCCGCATCCTGCCACGATAACGACATCGGCATTTTCGCCTATATAGAAATCATTATAAACAAGCTCTGTAAATCCGCTTTCGCTAATAATTACGGGAATGTGTACGCTTTCGTTTTTGGTATTTGGCTTTATTATAATATCAATACCGTCCTTGTCGGTCTTTGATACGATTTCTATATTTGCGGTATTGCATCTTGAATCAAGGGAGCCGTTTGCTCTTATATTATAAGCGCCCTCCGGAGTTTTGTGAAGGTCCGCTATTTTAGCAAGTAATTCATTTTTTATTGTATCCATAGCATCCTCCTTAATTATCTGTGAGCACCTTGCACGGAGCAGATGCCTTTCCTAAAAGCTCGGGAAGAATATCTGCCTTGTTTCCGTACTGTGTAATTTCTCCGTTTGCAACAACTACGATCTTATCGGCAATATTGAGTATTCTTTCCTGGTGTGAAATGATGATTATTGAGCCATTGGTTTTCTCGTGCATCTTTTCAAATACTTGAATTAGATTATTGAAGCTCCAAAGGTCAATTCCCGCCTCCGGCTCGTCAAATACGGAAAGCTTTGTGCCTCTTGCGTTAATCATTGCAATTTCGATTCGTTTTAGCTCTCCACCCGAGAGTGAGGCATTTACCTCTCTGTCGATATAATCCCTTGCGCAAAGACCAACCTCAGAAAGATATTTGCAAGCGTCACCAACTGTGATTTTACGTCCTGCCGCAAGTGTAATAAGATCCTTTACGGTAAGTCCCTTGAAGCGCACGGGCTGTTGGAACGCAAAGCTTATTCCCATATTGGCACGCTCGGTAATAGACTTGTCCGTAATATCGATGCCATCAAAATAAATTCTGCCTGATGTGGGGGTATAGATGCCGGCAATTATCTTTGCAAGTGTAGATTTTCCGCCACCGTTAGGACCTGTTATTGCCACAAAGCCATCTTCTATTTCAAGATTTATATTTTTCAAAATTCCCTTTGAGGAATCATCCGTTTGAACCTCGAAGGAAATGTTTTCAAGCTTAAGCATTTTCTTTCTCCTTGTAAAATAGTGTTATATTATGTCCGTTATTGGTTTTCATACTATTTTAACATATTTTTTTGCGTATGTGAAGATGTTTTTTAAACAATTTTTTATTTATTATATTTTCTATCCTTTTACATATAATTAGTCATTAAAAATACTTACTTTTGTTTGAATATACAAATTAAAAAAGCCCCGCCATAAAGGCAGAGCTATTTTTAATTATTTTGCATATACGCTTACGCACTTCTTGGTCTTTGTGAGGTGCTCAAACTTAACTACTCCATCGATAAGAGCGAAGAGTGTGTCGTCAGAGCCAATACCTACATTGTTACCGGGGTGAATCTTGGTTCCTCTTTGTCTTACGATAATGTTACCAGCAACTACTGTTGCACCGTCAGCCTTTTTAACGCCAAGACGCTTGGACTCACTATCACGACCGTTTTTGGTAGAACCTACACCTTTCTTATGTGCGAAGAACTGTAAACTAAGTCTTAACATTTATTGTTCCTCCATTATCTGAATTTTACGTTTGTTATTTGTCCTCGAATTTTTTCTCAACTACTTCAACATCAAGATAGTCGTAGTATTCCTCGACCAAATCATTTAGCTGATAGTAATAAGCCATAATGAGTCCGGAGATAGCATATCTCTTTCTCTCATCCGCTTCGTAGTCGGACAATGCACTACGAGCGCTCACACTAATGTTTGTAGTTTCTTCGTCAATCTCGTAATCAACATTTGAAGCATATGCAACCTCGATTGCATTTATGATGAGCATTGTCATAGACGAGATTGCCGAGCAAAGAATATCCTCTCCGCTCTCGGCAAGTCCTGTATGTCCTTGCTCCTCAAAACCCCAAAATGTGTCACCTGACTTGTAAAATACGACCTTTGTCATATTACGAATTAACCCTCAATCTTTGTGATTTGTACTTTTGTGTAAGGCTGTCTGTGACCGATCTTCTTCTTCTCGTTCTTCTTTGCCTTATACTTCATAACGTAAATTTTCTTGCCCTTACCGTTACGAACAACCTTTGCTGTTACGGAAGCACCAGATACGTAAGGAGCACCTGTTACGAATCCGTTATCATTTGATACTGCAAGTACATTCTCAAACTTAACCTCATCGCCCTCAGCTACGCCAAGCTTTTCAACGAAGATTACGTCTCCTTCGTTTACTTTGTACTGCTTTCCACCTGTTTGAATAATTGCGAACATGAAAAGCACCTCTCTTTCAACAAATCTCGCTAAGCCAGGTAAGTCAAAGACTGTTTTCGACCTTGGCATTATGCGGCTTGTTCATTCTACCACAAAGAAAGGTGCTTGTCAATAGTTTTTCAAAAGTTTTTTGAGAATATTATATATATTATCTTCTGCGGTTTCCGTTCAGACTCGAAACGAGCAAAATCAGCCTTAGAAGCTGAGCAACTGTAACGGCTAATGCGGCAACATAGGTCATAGCGGCGGCACTGAGTACTCTTTTTGCGCCTACCGTTTCCTCGTCGGTTAAAAATCCGCCATCCTCAATTGCCTTGAGAGCGCGTTTGCTTGCGTTAAATTCGGTTGGGAGTGTCAAAAGCTGAAAAATCGCGCAAAGTGAAAAGCACGCAACTCCTGCATATGCAACATATGCAAAAACGCTTCCAAACGCGGACAGAAGTATGCCTATGAGAATAAGAGGAATTGAAAGCTTTGAGCCGATATTGGTGATGGGAATTATCGCATTTCGCATCTTTAGCGGTGCGTAGTTCGTAGCATGCTGTATTGCGTGACCAACCTCGTGCGCTGCGACCCCTATTGCGGCGCTTGATGTGTTGTTATAGGTGCTTTCGGAGAGTCTTACAACATTTGTACGAGGATCATAATGATCACTCAAATGGCCGTGCGTCATTTCTATTCGCACATCGTAAAGACCGTTTTCGTACAAAATCCGTCTTGCGACCTCAGCACCCGTCAAGCCTGCCATATTGCTGACACGAGAATACTTATTGAAGGTAGAATTTACCCTTGCGCTTGCCCAAATCGAAAGAATTACTGCGGGCAAAACGAGAATTATATATGTCCAATCCAAATAAAAAAACATTTTATCACCTCTTGGTTTATTTCTGTTAAAATTATATCACATATTATTTGCATTTTCAAGTGAAATTATCGTGAAAATATCTTGACTTGATGTCTTGAGAGTGTTATAATTTTTGCATAAGTAAATTTTTGAAAATTTAAGATTGGAGATGATGAAATGAAAAGCGAAAAAATTTACAAAATTTCTCTTACGGCGATTTTCACCGCACTTGTTTTTTGTGCCACTTATTTCATCGCAATTCCTATGCCCGCGGGCTTTGGATATGTGAATTTGGGTGATGCGTTCGTTCTCCTGTCAGCTTGGATTTTAGGACCTCTTGGTTGTATTTGTGCGGGTGTTGGCTCTGCTCTTGCGGATTTACTTCTTGGATACGCAATTTATGCACCGGCAACACTCATTATAAAGGCACTTATGTGTCTTTTAGGCTTCTTTGTTTTCAATGCACTTAAGGCATTGAAGGGCTATTCCTTCAGGTTTATAATTAGTGCATTTGTGGCAGAGTGTGTTATGGTTTTGGGATATTTTCTATTCGAGGGCGTATTATACGGATTTGCAACCTCGGCGGTGAATATACCGTTTAATTTGGTACAGGGTGGGCTCTCTCTTGTGATAGCAAATGTGGTTGTTAACATTTTGTACGCAAACAAAACGGTCAGAAAATTTATGGCTTTTGCAAAATAAGGTTTAAAATTAGTTAAGCGAGTGTCTAACTGACACTCGCTTTTATCTCAATATTCCAATGTGTTTACTTTTTCTGATAAAGCAACAAATCTTGGATAATTACGAATAGCATCAAACCATTTTTGGTTAAGGCTTGCTAACATTGGCTGTTTTATGGGAAAACGCCCATTATGCTCTGGAAAGTCACACTCTTTCAAGGTTGGAATCTTTTTGAGGTTAGGCTTTCCGTTATAATGCTTTGAAGCTTCTACAAATCTTTCGTATTCAGTTTCAAGACTTTCAATTGCTTTTTCAACCTCTCCAAGTTCTAAATAACAATGTGCTATATTCATATAAATCCAATACCAAGCGTGGAAGGTCGGTGTATTGTTTTCTTCGCTTTCATATATTGCTTTTACTATTTTTATAAAGGTTTCATATGTACTAAGCGCTTCATTATACATCTTCTTCCATCTATACGCATTTCCTAACATTATCAGTTCGTGTTCAACACTTGTCAAGATGTTGGCAAAATTCTCGCAACGAGTTTTGATTTCGCTATCCCAGTTCCTTTCACTCCAATAAATCCAAGCAAGCTGATTTCCCTCTGTATAATCGGGAGCTTTTGGAAAGTATAACGCTTCCTTTTTTGCCTCATCAAACATTTGAAATTCACAGTATGTCCTCACAAGCCACATATGAGCCGTCATTATATCGTCAACATTTTTGCTATACTGAATTATTAGATTTGCTTCTCGTTTAATTTCTTCAAATGCTTCTTTTGCTTCTTTAGTTTGCCCCATTCTTCTATATTTATGGGCATAGTGATAGGCATATCCTATGGTATAAACAAGTAGCTTTGTGTTGTTTGGATATAGCTTCAGTTGTTCCAAGCACTTTTTGTATACATTATCGTACTTTTCTTCGTCATCGGCATCAACCTTTGAATTTGAGTAAGCTTCTGTTTCTTTTAGAAATTTTTCAACCTCTTCGTCTGCATTCGTTCCAAGAATACCGAAAAGCTCGTCTGCTGAAATTTCCAAAACTCTACATAAAGGCACAATTTGAGTAATATCTGGCAAGCCCGTTTCGTTTTCCCATTTAGAAACAGCCTGTGATGTAACGTGTAGTTGTTCTGCCAGTTCTTCTTGTGTGAGGTTTTTCTCTTTTCTTGTTTTACGTATGATTTTTCCAATTGAATAATCCATTTTATCCTCCAAAATGACATGTTTCGGTACCGTAATTACATTATAACACTCGTCAAATGAGAATTGAAGCGACTGTTAAGCAAGTCCTATCCAACGGAACGTTGTATTTATTCTAACATATTTCTATTCTTTTTCCAACACCAAGTTGGAAAGAAAATTTGCATATCAAACAAATGCGTCATTGTATTTGCTTCAAAAGTCCTGTATAATTTAATTGTAGCTACAATAACAATGAAAGGATTTTGAAAAATGAAGATAAATGAACAAATAGCATTTTTAAGAAAAGAAAGGGGTATAACGCAAGAAGCGTTGGCGAATGCTTTAGGAGTCACGAATCAATCTGTCAGCAAATGGGAGGCTTCCATTTGCTGTCCTGATATTCAACTTTTGCCTGAGATAGCCAAGTTTTTCGGTGTTACTGTTGACTCGTTACTCGGTTGCGACACAATAGAAAGTAAAGCGGACACAATTTTAAGAGTGAAAAATATGCTTTCTTCCTTGCCTTCAAATGAGGTTTTTGAAACTGCTTTTAATTTAGCAACCCTTTTGCACGATGCAATATCAAGTGAAGGCTTTGCAAATAATCTTCCGTATAAATTTAACGAAGACTATGCAAATAATGAGCCTAAAAAGTGGGGGTATTCTGCTTGTGCCTTGCCTTGTGGAAATACTGTCCGTTGTGGTAATGGAATATATTTTTCTCACAACGGTAGCTATACATCACCAAATATGGTGGAGCAATATCAAATTGCTTTAAGTATGGAAAAGCTACTCAAACCAAATGTAATGCGTGTTTTGTACACCGTTTATGATTTAACAATTAACGATTTTGACAAGTTTGTATCAGTTAAGGAAATAGCAACAAAATCAAGCCTTCAAGAAAACGAAGTTGAAATAGCATTGAAGGAGATTCCGCTCACACCAAAAGAAAGCGATAGCGAGCTTTTATATCGCATCGACGGGTCATTTATGCACATCCCTCCTATACTAAAGATGCTTTACAATTAGTTTAAATCGAGCCGAGCATTTCCTAATATTTGAAATCGAAAATTCAAGAATTTTTGAATTTTAGAATTTATCAATTTAAAAACCTCGTGAAATTAAAAAGAGCCTTTAAGCAAAGGCTCTTTTTGTGATTTTTATTTAATTTCCATATCAAATGCAAACTTAATTTTCTTATCATTAAATCTGTATTTCGGGTGTGTCCAAGGTCCGCAGGAGCCAGAGCCGATTCCGCTGAATTTATAGTCAATTCTTACATGGGTTGCGTAGGAGTCACCTATTTCATCGGTATGCCCCGCCTTCCATAGCTGGTCAATAGAATACTTTGATGCATTGAAATTGAAGGTGTTCTTGCCAACGAACTTAAGAGAGCCGATTTGTGCCTCTACGGTTCTGCTATGATAGCCGTGATCCTGTGGTCTTACATAGTTGACATACTCCAAATCAACATTGCTTGCAAAATAGTCAAGCCTTGCATGATGGTGCATATCAACATAGCTTTCGAGCGGTCCCTCTCCAAAGTACTTGAAGTCCTGATATTTCTTATCAAGAGCAAACTCAATTCCAAGTCTTGGAAGCCAGATAACCTCTTCTCTTACATCGCCTGTAAGCTCGAACGATACTCTACCGCTTGCAAAGATGGTTGCCTTGAGCTTATATGTAAATACAGGAAGTCTTGAAACGCCACCGTATGCACACTCTGCCACAATGGTATTGCCCTTGACGGTTACCCTTCTTACGTTAGTGAAGCTCTTGTCGAGGTTCTCGCCCTGCCATACATTTTGATTTGACCAAAGAGGAATGAGTCCTCTATGGTTGTCGATAATAGCACTGAACATTCCTACCTTCATAGGTGCAACAAGATGCTCCTCGCCATTTATCACAAGGCTATCAAAGCCTGCGCGATGCTTATTGAAGCGATATTTGAAGCCCTCGCCCTCTGCATATACATAGTGTACATCCTCGGTAAGAGCTATCGGTGTGGTATCCTTTTGCTCGGTGAGCTTTTTGCACTCAATAATTTGAGAGAGTGTGCCAAGCTCTGTTCCGTCCGGAGCGATAAGTGTAACATCAACGCTTGCGCCAAGCTTACATACAGTTGGGTTGGTGTCGGTTACAATTGTTGCGCTCTTTTTCGGAGCTATGTCAAGGCTCAGGTTCTTATCCTCAACTGTTATTCCGTCAATTCTTATTTTATAATTTACTGTATATTGGCTAAATGATGTGAAATCAAAGTGGTTTGTAATCTTTAGCTTACCATTCTTAAATTCAAAGCGAAGTGGGAGATATGCCATCTTTGCCTCGTATGTGCCTGCCTTGAAGCTTCTGTCGGAGAAAACAAGTCCGTCACAGCAGAAGTTTTCGTCGTGAGTAAGCTCACCCTCAAAGTCGCCACCATACTTTTGAACGCCATCTACAATTACCGTATGGTCACACCATTCCCAGATACAACCACCGATGAATTGTGGATATTTATGAACAAGCTCCATATATGCCCATACATCTCCAGGACCGTTACCCATTGCGTGTGAATACTCACAAAGGTAAATTGGAAGCTTAAATTCCTTGGTATCAAGCCATTTTACAAGATCGTGAAGCTCGGGATACATTTTTGAGAATACATCTGTATATTCGTGCATTCCAAGACCTGTTGCGCTTTCTGCGTGGAACAGGCGTTGCTTATCATGCTTGTGAATGTATTCGCTCATAGCGATACCGTTTGCGCCAAAGCCACACTCGTTTCCTACGCTCCACATAATAACAGATGCGTGGTTCTTATCGCGCATATATGTACGCTCCATACGGTTTACATGCTCGTTTTTCCAATCGGGGTGGTTCATTGGCCAAGCATTTTCCTCCATATCGTAGGAATAGCCTACATTTGCCTTACGGCGAAGGATACCGTGTGTTTCGTTATCGCATTCCAATACAACATACAAGCCAAGCTCGTCACAGTATTCAAGGAATTTCGGGTGCGGTGGGTAGTGAGAGGTTCTCACGCAGTTCATATTAAGAGATTTTATGAGCTTGAGATCCTCTAAAATCTCCTCGTCGGTCATGCACCAGCCGTTATTTGGGGTGGAATCGTGGTGATTTATACCCTTTAGCTTAACAGGAGTGCCGTTGATAAGAAGCTCGTATTTTTTAGACACGGAAATTGTACGAACGCCTACCTTTTGAGTGATAACCTCGCCTGCGCACTCGATTTTAAGTGTATAGAGATACGGTGTCTCTGCGTTCCAGAGTTTTGGATTTGTCAGCTCAAAGATACATTTTGTGCCTGTCTGCTCACCGATAAGGGTATCTCCGTCATAAAGCTTCACTGTTGCCTGTGCGTCGGTTTTAACTACAATTCTCTTGTTTTTCTCGGTTCTGATGTCGATATCCCTTATATGTCCCTTTGGACGCGAGAGTACATAAACGTCACGGAATATACCATTGAAGCGGAAGAAGTCCTGATCCTCCATATAGCTTCCTGCGCACCATTTATAAACATTTACGCGAATAGTGTTTTCGCCATTCTTTACGAATTTGCTGACATCAAACTCTGCCTGAAGGTGCGAGCCTTGGGTAAAGCCGACATATTCGCCGTTTATGTAGAGGACTGCGCACGAGGATACGCCCTCAAATACCACATAGTGGTCATTTTCGGTGTTTTCTACCTCGAATTTGCGCTCATATACGCCCATTGGGTTGATATTTGGGACATACGGCATATCGCAAAGATAAGGGTAGTTGATGTTTGTATAGTTTGGATTTTCATATCCAAGAATTTGCCAGCACGATGGAACTGTTATTGTATCCCAGGACTGTGGCTCGGTTGCGAAATCGGAGTCAGCAAAATATGCAAAGCTCCATTCGCCGTTGAGAGAGGTATATTTTGCATTTCCCTCGGGGATATAATATGACCTTTGCTTTTCGCGATTTTCATAGGTTTTTTTGGGGTTTTCGTAAAATCTCATATTGTTCTCCTAAACAAATTTCATTAACTAAATTTTATCATAAACTAAGAATTTAGTCAATAGTTATTTACTTTTTGAGCGCGTTATGATAAAATATTTTTGAAGATACTTTAAGGAGTCTAATTATGGATAAGGTTGTACTTATAACAGGAGGTAGCCGAGGCATTGGAGCATGCGCGGTAAGGCGCTTTGCACGCGAGGGCTACAGAGTTGCATTTACCTATTTAAAATCTGAGGAAATAGCCATTTCTCTTGCAAACGAGGTTGGCGCATTGGCTATCAAGGCTGATGGAGCATCAAGCGAGCAAATCAACGATGCGGTAAGGGCTACTCTTGAGAAATTCGGAAGAATTGATGTTTTGATAAACAATGTTGGCATATCTGAGTTTGCTCTTTTTACGGATATAACTGACGAGGCGTGGCATAGAATGCTTGACACCAATTTATCAAGTGCGTTTTACGCATCGAGGGCAGTTTTACCACATATGATTAACAAAAAAAGCGGTTGCATTATAAATGTTTCATCAATGTGGGGTGAGGTCGGCGCATCGTGCGAAGTGCATTATTCCGTGTCAAAGGCGGGGCTTATCGGTCTTACCAAGGCTCTTGCAAAGGAGGTTGGTCCTTCGGGTGTGAGAGTTAATTGTGTTTCTCCGGGACTTATCAAGACGGATATGAATGCTTCTCTTAATTCCGATGCCATTGAGGAAATACGAGAGGAAACTCCACTTGAACGCATTGGCACCGTTGACGAGGTTTGTGATGCACTACTGTTTTTGGCCGGAGAGAGCTCCTCGTTTATAACCGGTCAAATTCTTGGTGTAAACGGCGGACTTATCATTTAATCCAATTAAAAAGGACTTGAGCATCGCTCAAGTCCTTTTGTTATTTTATTATTTGAGTCCGCGCTTTACATACTTAGTATGGAGAATTTCGTGAGCCTTGTGGCTACCGGGTTCTCCAAAGAATTCGTCGTAAAGAACCTTAACTGCAGAGTTCTCGTGGGATTTTCTCAAATCCATGTTTCTGTCTGCGGTGTAAAGAACGCTTGCACGGAGAGCCTTAAGGTCAACGTTGTTACGAACAACTGCAGGCTGTGTAGGCTGTCCACCACCGTTTACGCATCCGCCGGGACAAGCCATGATTTCGATGAAATCAACCTTCTCCTCGCCGTTTCTGATAGCGGTAAGAAGCTTCTTAGCATTTGCAGTACCACTAACAACAGCAACCTTGATTGTAACTCCACCAAGGGTGTATGTTGCTCTCTTGATGCCCTCTGTTCCACGAACATCATTGAAGTCAAGCTTCTCAAGTGGCTTGCCCTCGAGAACCTCAGCGGCTGTACGGAGAGCTGCCTCCATAACACCACCGGTTGCACCGAAGATTGCACCCGCACCTGAGCCGATGCCGAATGGATCGTCAAAGCTTTCGTCACCAAGAGCTCTGAAGTCAATACCTGCTTGCTTAATCATTCTTGCAAGCTCTCTTGTTGTGATAGCTACATCAACATCAGCAACTCCTGCTGCATTTTGATAATCTCTTGTAACCTCAAATTTCTTTGCTGTACAAGGAATTACGGATACAAAGAAGATATCCTTGGGATCAAGTCCTGCCTTTTGTGCGTAGTAGGTCTTGTACATAGCGCCGAACATTTGTTGCGGTGACTTACAAGTAGAAAGGTTATCTGTAAATTCAGGGAAATAATGCTCACAGTACTTAACCCATCCAGGTGAGCAGGATGTGATAAGTGGAAGCTTCTCGCCCTTCTTGAATCTCTCAAGGAACTCGTGAGCCTCTTCCATAATGGTGAGGTCTGCTGTGAGGTTCATATCGTATACGCCATCAAATCCAAGAGCCTTGATTGCGGCAACCATCTTGCCCTCTACATCTGTTCCAGGAGCATAGTCGAAGCACTCTCCGATTGTAGCTCTTACAGAAGGAGCCGCGCAGATTACAACGTGCTTTGAAGGATCTGCAATAGCTTCAAGAACTCTTGCTGTGTCATCCTTTTCGTAAAGAGCGCCAACAGGACAAGCAACGATACATTGTCCGCATCCAACGCAAGAGGTTTCACCGAGCATTCTCTCAAATGCGCTTGCGATGTGTGTGTCAAATCCACGGTCATTTGCGCCGATTACGCCGATACCCTGCATATTCTTACAAGCAGCAACGCAACGACGGCAAAGAATACATTTTTCGTTATCACGAACGAGGAACGGTGTTGACTCGTCAAGTGGGTACGCATTGTTGTTACCGCAGAAGTGGTCCTCATCTACGCCATATTCAAGGCAGAGCTTTTGAAGCTCACAGCTTGTTGAACGGATACATGTAAGGCACTTTTTCTTATGAGCAGAAAGAACAAGCTCAAGGTTTGTCTTTCTTGTTTGTCTGATTTTTGGAGTGTTTGTGTAAACCTCCATACCCTCGTTTACAGGATATACACAAGCGGCAGCGAGGCCTCTTGCGCCCTTAACCTCTACGAGACAGAGACGGCATGCGCCGATTTCGTTGATATCTTTAAGATAGCAAAGTGTAGGAATATCAATTCCGGCATATCTTGCAGCCTCAAGCACTGTTGAGTTGGCAGGAACAGAATATTCTTTATCATTAATTTTAATATTTACCATATTTTCCATCTGTATTTCCTCCATTAACCCTTGTAAATTGCTTGGAACTTCTTACATGTAGGTAGGCAAGCGCCGCACTTTACGCACTTTGTTGCATCAATTTCCATTGACGGAAGCTTGTGTCCCTCGGCAACATAATTGGTTTTTGAAATTGCATCAGCAGGACATTGTCTTGCACACGCTCCGCATCCGATACACTTATCAAGGTCGATCTTGTATGTAAAGAGATTCTTACATACGCCGGCAGGACATTTCTTGTCAACGATGTGAGCGATATACTCGTCACGGAAGTTAGCAAGAGTTGAAAGAACAGGGTTTGGAGCTGTCTGTCCAAGACCGCAAAGAGATGCGCTCTTGATGTAGTTAGCAAGCTCCTCGAGCTTATCGAGGTCTTCCATCTCACCGTTACCCTCAGTAATCTTTGTAAGGATTTCAAGAAGTCTTACAGTACCGATACGGCAGGGTGCACACTTACCGCATGACTCGTCAACTGTGAACTCAAGGAAGAACTTAGCCAAGTCAACCATGCAGGTTTCCTCGTCCATAACGATAAGTCCGCCCGAACCCATCATTGAGCCTTCAGCGATAAGGTTATCGTAGTCGATTGCAACATCGTACTTGGAAGCAGGGATACATCCGCCCGAAGGACCGCCTGTTTGAGCAGCCTTGAACTTCTTTCCGTTAGGAATACCGCCACCGATTTCCTCAACAACCTCACGAAGTGTTGTTCCCATAGGAATTTCAACAAGACCGGTATTAGTGATCTTTCCGCCGAGAGCAAATACCTTTGTTCCCTTAGATCTCTCTGTACCCATAGAATTGAACCAAGCAGCACCATTCAAGATGATTTGAGGAATGTTCGCATAGGTTTCTACGTTATTGATGATAGTAGGCTTTCCAAAAAGTCCCTTTACTGCAGGGAACGGAGGACGTGGACGTGGCTCACCACGGTTACCCTCGATAGAAGTAAGAAGAGCCGTCTCCTCGCCGCAAACGAAAGCGCCCGCGCCAAGTCTGATTTGCATATCAAACTCGAAATCTGTTCCGAAAATGTTCTTTCCGAGAAGTCCCTCTGCTCTTGCAGCATTGATAGCAGCCTGAAGTCTATTTACAGCGATTGGGTACTCAGCACGAACATATACATAACCTTGGTTAGCGCCGATTGCGTAGCCTGCGATTGCCATAGCCTCGATAAGTGCATGAGGATCTCCCTCGAGGATTGAACGGTCCATAAATGCGCCCGGGTCACCCTCGTCACCATTACATACAACGTATTTCTGTCCCTTAGGCTGAGCAGCTGCGAACATCCACTTTCTACCTGTTGGGAATCCGCCGCCTCCACGGCCACGAATACCCGAATCAAGGATTTCCTTAATTACCTCGTCAGGTGTCATTTGAGTAACAACCTTAGCGAGAGCCATATAGCCGTTTGTGCCTATGTATTCGTTAATGCACTCAGGATCGATAACTCCACAGTTACGGAGTGCAACTCTCTTTTGCTTCTTGTAGAATGCAGTTTCGTTAAGAGAAAGAATTTGGTCTCCCTTAACAGTTTCGGAGTAAAGGAGCTTCTTAACAGGAGTGCCACCAACGAGGTGCTCTGTTACGATTTGGTCAACATTGTCAAGCTCAATTCTTGAGTAGAAGGTTCCCTCCGGATATACGATAACGATTGGACCGAGTGCACAAAGTCCAAAGCAGCCTGTAAGAACAACCTGTACCTTGTCGGCAATTCCTGCGTTCTTAAGAGCCTCCTCCATCTTTGCCTTGATTTGTACGCTCTTTGAGGATGTACAGCCTGTACCTCCACAGATAAGAACGTGCTTTTCGATCTTTCCATCGGTTACGTTTGAACCGCCTTGACGGAATGCAATTTTACCTGCATACGCATCTCTGATTTTTGTAAGCTCTGCGATAGTACTAATCATTTTCTATTCCGTCCTTTCTTAATTGTTATACTTGTCAAGAATGCCCTTGATCATATCGGGGGTGAGTCTTCCGTAAACCTCTTCGTTTACAGTAAGAACGGGAGCAAGTCCGCACGCACCGATACAACGGGTAGCATCAAGGCTGAATTTTCTGTCTGCAGTGATTTCACCGTTCTTAATTCCGATGAGTGATTCAAGCTTGTCCATAAGAAGACCTGCGCCCTTTACATAGCAAGCTGTACCGAGGCATACTGCAACAGCGTATTCGCCCTTTGGATTGAGAATGAATTGTGAGTAAAAGGTAGAAACACCATATACCTCTGAAAGAGGAATGTCCATTCCTTTTGCAATATGCTTTTGAACTTCAATAGGAAGATAGCCATAAATATCTTGCGCTTTTTGAAGAACAGGCATAAGTGCACCCTTTTCGCCCTTGTGCTCCGCAATAACAGCGTCGAGCCTTGCTTCTTGCTCAGGCGTGCCATTGAAAGCAACTGATGTGAGTTTCTTTTTCATAAAGATATCTCCTTCTGTATTGAATTTTTTTATTTTTCGTAAGTTAAGCCTGAGTTTTCTTTTCAAGCGCCGCAAAGGCACTGTCGAGATACTCATTTTCCATCAGCTCAATTATTCCCTTGTCGCAAAGGGATGCGAGCCTTGCATCCATAGGAAGCTTGCCTAAAACATCATATCCGTACTTGGCAGCAACCTCATTTATTTTTCCTTCTCCGAAAATGTGAATTTCCTTTCCGCAATCGGGGCAGATGGCATAGCTCATATTCTCAACAATTCCAAGAACAGGAATATTCATCATTTGAGCCATTTTTGCCGCCTTTTCAACTATCATTGAAACCAAATCCTGCGGAGTAGTTACTATCACAATTCCGTCTATAGGAAGCGATTGAAATACCGTAAGAGGTACGTCTCCCGTTCCCGGAGGCATATCAATAAACATATAATCTACATCTTCCCAGACAACCTCTGTCCAAAATTGCTTTACGGTGCCTGCGATAACAGGTCCACGCCAAACAACAGGTCTTGTTTCGTCCTCAAGAAGAAGGTTTACCGACATAACATCGATTCCGGTCTTAGTCGTTACGGGAAGCAGGTGAATTCCATCAGAGAGTGCCCTTTCCCTCAAGCCAAACGCACGGGGAATGGATGGGCCTGTAATATCTGCATCAAGAATTGCGCTTTTGTAGCCCTTACGTTGAGCAAGAACTGCAAGCATTGACGTAACAATCGATTTTCCGACTCCGCCCTTGCCGCTTACCACTGCGATAACGTGCTTTACCGAGCTTAATTCATTCAACTGTTCCTTTGGTATTCCGCCACCCTGTCTTGACGAGCAATTTGCAGAGCAGCTGGAGCAGTCATGAGTACATTCTTCAGCCATTACTTTTCCTTTCTATTATATAACATAAATTTAATTCGCATATATTGTACTACAATAATTTGATTTTTTCAAGTCCTTTAGGCAAAATTTTTATGTCAAATTATGTATTTTATCAATTTATATTGATTTGTTACCGGATTTTTACAGTCGTAATCAACATATACGAATGCTTTTTCTGTTTTCAAAAGAGTTATCGATCTTTTTATTCCCGACTTTGACCTCGTATCAGGATTTTGTTCAAGTAAATTCAAGCACTCTCTGAGCATTGGGGAATGGATCCTTAAAAACTCAGGCAACGCACCCATTCTATTAGTGGAAAGTCTGTCCATTGCCATCAAATCTCTCACCTTGTCGCTATCAATCTCCTCGCACAAGCAAAGATAATCGTAAATGCAAAGAGAAAAGTCGTCCAAGGAAGGTGAGTTCTGCTCTTTTTGCACAAAAAGAGCCAACCTTGTGTAAAATTTAAATGGATTTTTAACGTTTTCGAGAATGTAGTCAGCCACTCTTGGAAATCTTCCCGAATTGTAAAATTTATCGAAAAAGTCCTCGAATGTATGAAGAAGCCGAAGCTCTTCTTGTGCAATCCACGGTGTTGATACGACCTCGTATGGCGCATTTACTTGATATTCGCACGGATATAACTCGGGGTTTTCTCTTAAATCCGAGCCGTGCAAAAGCTTCAAAAATCCAAGCTGAAGCATATGTGGCTTCAAAGCAAGCGCTCTATTAAAGCTTTCTTCAAAGCTATCAAGGTTTTCGTACGGAAGCCCGGCTATTAGATCGATGTGTATGTGAATATTACCAACCGATATAAGCCTTGCAGTGTTTATGCAAAGTCTTTCAAGGCTTGTTTTTCTATTTATGGCATTGAGAGTTTTTTGATTAAATGATTGAAGTCCTAATTCCATTTGAAAATACCCAACAGGCGCGCCCGCCAAGATTTTCAATGTGTCCTCATCCAAAATATCTCCCTCTATCTCGAAATGAAAGCATACATCCCTTGGAATTTGCTTCCCGTAATTTTCGATAAGAAATGAAAACAATTCTTTTGCCCGTTTTTTATCGGCGTTAAACGTACGGTCAATAAATTTTATCGTTTTCGAGCCGCCGTTCGCAAGTGATATTATATCTTTTTTCGCTCTATCAAGATCAAAAAATCTCACTCCTCCGCTTCTTCCCGACAAACAAAACGCACATCTGTACGGGCATCCTCTGCTTGTTTCCAAGTAAGCTATTCTGCCCCTGAGATTATCAAAATATTCCTTGGAGTAGGGGCACGGCGGATCCTCGCTCGATACAAACGGCTCGGAGATTACGATTTCTCCGTTTTTGCGATAGCAAAGTCCTTGAATTTCATCAAACGGAATCCTTCCGGAGCAAAGCTCGGCAACCGGAGTCTCCCCTTCTCCGCAAATCACATAATCTATAAAAGCGTGTTTTCTTAATATTTCTTCAGCATTGTGGCTAACCTCGGGACCTCCGAGAAAAATTTTCACATCAGTCTGACGTTTTATTTTTTCACAGATTGATATAACTAACGAAACGTTCCAAATATAAGTGGAAAAGCCTATCATATCAAACTTGTTTTCCAATATTCTGCGAATAATTTCGTCCTCACTCTCGTTTATCGTAAGCTCAAGCACCTTACATTCGACCTCGGAATCAACAGCTTCAATGCTTGCCTTAAGATACCAAGGAGCAAGTGAGGAATGAATATATTTTGCGTTTATGGCGCAAATCAAAGCAGTCAAAGTAATCACCTCAATACCATTGTATCAAATGTTTGTCCGTCTGTCAATGCGTTTAAAATCAAAATTACGCACGCAAATTATTATTTATTACTTGACAAACCGATTACTTAGTGATAAAATAATCTTAATTATGACTCATTTTGTGGGGTGTTGCACTCATGATAGATTTACATTGTCATGCACTTTTCGGCGTTGATGACGGCGCTCAAAGCATTGATATCATGCAACAGATGATTGACATTGCTTATAGCGACGGAATTCGTGCCATTTGCTTTACTCCTCATTTTAAGCATCATCATTTCAAAAGCAGTGAGGACATCAGCTCCTATAACGGTAAAATCAAAGAACGCTTTTCGATTGCGTGCGACTATGTCGAAAAAAAATATCCGGACATGCAGCTTTTTCTTGGAAGCGAGATTATGTATCATCACGATATATATATGTCGATTTCAAACGGAGATTGCTTGAAGATCGCAGGCACCTCGTATGCGCTCGTTGAATTTTCTCCGAGCACGCCGTTTTTTGAAATGAGCTCTGCTCTGTTAACTCTTTTACGTAAAGGAGTTCGCCCTATTTTAGCCCATGTTGAGCGATATGGTGATCTTTCGAGCGATATAGCGAGAGTTAAAGAGCTAAAGGACGCAGGAGTTTTGATTCAGGTTAACGCCTCGTCTGTCACAAAATTGAAATTCGGTAAAAGCGCACGGTTCATAAAGAAACTTTTTAAAAGCTCCTTGGTGGATTTGATTGCCACGGATGCTCACGATGCAAATGATTTTGCACCGATTATGTCGGATGCCGTTTCTTTGATTGAAAAAAAGTACGGTCACGATATGGCTGAACGGCTTTCCTATGCGATCCCGAACATGATATTGAAAAATTTAAGAAAACTTTAAGGAGACTAAAATGGATTCTACCAACAACAATCAAGTAAGAGAAGAAAACGAGCTTGACATAAGAGATGTCGCTAACTATCTTTTGGGCAAGGCTTGGATTATAATTCTCGCCATGGTGTGCTTTGCAGTTGTCGCCATCATTTTCACAAGCACGGTTGTACCGAAATATACTTCTAGGGCAACAATGTTTATAACGAACACGCAGGATTCCGGCTCATCACAAACCATGTCTGACTGGAACGTGGGTAAGCAGCTTGCTGTCACAAGCCCCGAGCTTATCGACGAGAGATTCTGTGCACGTGTGTTTGCTGATCTTATCAGCGCAAGAAATGCCGAAGGCGAAGCAGGACAGCTCTCAAGAGCATTTATTGAGTTCTTCGTTCCCAATATTGAAATTCCCTTCGAGGACAACAAGGCCGAGTACGAGAGCTTCATTTTGAAGCACGGTCAAAGACTCCTTCCCTTTATTAGTGTTTCCTCAGACGATGATACATGTATCGTTACATTTACCGTTACCACAACAAACAGCCAAATGTCAGCATTGATTGCTACATCTGCCGCTGATATGTTCGGTGATTACATAAACGATTTTATGGCATCAGATACAATCAGAACCGTAACTGCTAAGGAGGGCAAGGCAAGTTCTGCTCCTTCCAATATCAATTATGGTAGAAATACTGTTTTGGCAGCAGTTGTAGGCGCTGTTTTGGCGATTGTTATTCTAATTGTTGTATTTATGTTTGATGATAAGATCAAGACTCCTGACGATATCGATCGTTATCTCGGCTTGAGTGTTCTTGGTGTTATCCCTGAAATTGATATTGAGGCGTAAGGAGGAGCACGAGAATGAAAACTACATTTGTTCACGAAAATGATAAATTTTCTTACTATGTTAAGGAAGCGTTTAAGACTCTTCGTACCAATTTCTTATTTAGCGGAAGCGATATAAAAACCGTTCTTATCACAAGCTGTGTAAAGAACGAGGGTAAAAGCACTGTTTCTCTTGAGCTTTCCAAGTCACTTTCTCTTTCAGAGAAAAAGGTTTTGCTAATTGACGCAGACCTTCGTAAATCTGTTTTATCCACCAAATACACCGACAATGATGGCGAGGTTTTGGGCCTTAGTGAATATCTGTCATCTCAGGCAACGATTGACGACGTTCTGTATGCAACTCAGTTTGAAAATCTCAACATTATCTTTGCGGGTGCGGTTCCTCCAAATCCCGTTGAGCTTCTTGGCTCTGCGAAATTCCAGGAGCTTGTAGGCGCAATGCGTGAGAAATACGATTATGTAATTATCGACGCTGCCCCACTCGGCGCAGTTATCGATGCTTCAGTTATTTCTTCGTTCTGTGACGGTGCCGCAATCGTTATCTCCTCTAATGAGATTGGATATCGCTTTGCTAAGGAGGTTAAGCTCCAGCTCGAAAAGGGTAATTGCAAGATTCTTGGAGCTATTCTTAACAGAGTTCCTACAAAATCCTCATCGTATTATAGCAGATATTACAGAAAATATTACGGAAAATACACAAGGAGCAGCGGATACGGAAAGTATATCAACACATACGGAGATGTTGTTGACGAATACTCCAATAATTCCAAGCCAAAAAAGAGAAAATAATTTAAAGCCCTGTGTAAAATACAGGGCTTTAATTGTAAGATAGGAGGGCTATTATGGCAAATATAAGGGAGCGATTACGCTCGTTTTTTGAGGGGAATATATACCCTGTTTTCATTGCGCTTACCGTATTTATAAGCCATACGCTTTCAATTGAGGCGTTTTCTATTATTGTTTTAAGCGCTTGCACTGTTCTGTGCGCGGTTCTATGTAATGATTTAAGATACACAATAGCTCCCGTTTTTATGATTACATTTACATTTTCCTACAAGACGTTTCTTAGCGGTTGGCTTGGAGGTATAACATTTGCAATTCTCGCAATAGGTGCGCTTGTACTTATTATTGGCGCTTTTATCGCCCATATTTTCTTATACAAAAAGCATTTACAGATAAAGGAGTTACCGTCCTCAAAGCTATTTTGGGGAATCGTTGCAGTATCCGGGGCACTTCTTTTGAATGGACTTTTCAGCTTTGAAAATTATCAGCCTATAAATATCACCTTTGCACTGATCCTGGTTTTTGCTTTTGCGTTTTGTTATTTTACATTTTTTCTTGGAATAAATGCAAAAAAAGACATTTTGGAATATGTAATATACATTCTATATGTTGCTTCCATGCTGCTCGTTTTGGAAATGATAATCTTGCTTCTAAGAGATGCAACCCTTAATGAAAACGGATCCATAATAAAGGAATCTCTTATTCTTGGTTGGGGTGTATGGAATAACGTTGGCGGAATGCTTACTATGCTTTTGCCTGTTCATTTTTATTATGCCGCAACTAAAAAGCATGGTTACATCTTTTACATTAGTGCCGTTATTGTTTATTTAACCATCGCTCTTACTCTCAGTCGCTCATCACTTCTCTTTGCAACCATAGTTTTTGCAATATGCGTCGTTATTATTTGCTCCAAGGGGTGTAATACCCGCACAAACAGAGTAATTACAGCTTGCGTTGCCGCTATTGGTGTTTTAGGTGTGATTGCTTTGTTTGATAAAATTTATGCAGTTTTAGGAAGCTATATAAGCCAGGGACTTGGAGATAACGGTCGATTGGCTCTATATAAGCACGGAATTGAAAATTTCCTATCCAATCCAATTTTCGGTGGTGGTCTCGGAAGCTGTCCGGAGGATAATTTCGGGCATGGGATAGATCCAAACAGATATCACAACACAGCAATTGAATTGCTTGCTACCTGTGGCATTGTGGGATTTGGCGCTTATGTATTCCATCGTTATCAAACAATTCGTCTTGTTTGGAAAAAGCGAAGTGATCTATCTGTCATATTTTTGAGTATTGTCATTCTTGGGCTTCTTTTAACAAGCCTGCTTGACAACCATATATTCAACATATACCCAACAATGTACTACTCTATCGTTCTGTGCGTATTGACTAAATATATTGAGAAAGAAAGCGAATAATCAAATAAATAAAAATGCTTATGGTTTCCCATAAGCATTTTTTTCTTTATTGAATTGTCACGGTTTCTGCCGAGGTAGCGGTAAATGTGCCGCCTGAGCATACAAGATTTGAAACACTTCCGTCTGTATAATCACCCACACCAACGGTGTATTCGCCCGCATTCAAATCAGGAGATACAACTACAACCGATATCTTCTCGGAGTAATTCTTTGGAAGCTTAAGAACAACCTCAAAGCCGTCACCAACAATACCGATGAAGCTACCAAACTTATAGCTTTCGGGATTTTGAATTGACATTGCGATTGTCTTGCTCTCGGCGCTTGTAGGAGCCTTGGGCTCCTTGGTTGTTGATACGCATACAAGTGTGCCGCCACTTACAACAAAGGTTCCGTCTGCACTTGGATAATCAACCTTATCAAAAAGGTAAATTGTTCCGCCACTGATTGATACATCGTCTGCATCAATAGCATCGCTTATAGCAACTATGTTGAGTGCGCCATTCTTAATGTCTACGACCTTGGAGTTGATTCCCTTATCGGACTTGATCACATTGATTTTTACGGATCCCGAAACAGTTATCTTGTTATCTGCCTTGATAGCGCTCTCACGAGAATCAAGATTCAAGAGTCCACCCTCAATGCTGATTTCGTTTTTGGTTTTAGAGTCTCCGTTTTGGCCGTCGCTCGATACGATACAGTCCTCGTCGGAGTCAATGCCTATTTGGCCGTTCTTAATGACGATCGAATTAACTGCAGAAATGCCCTTACTGCTTCCATCAATAGCAAAGAATGCCTTGCCCTCATAAAGCAATCTGTCAACCTTGTAATATTCCTTGTTATCAATTATATATTCACCATGTGACTTGTCCTCAACGAACTTAGCATCGGTCTTTATATAAAGAACGCCGTTCATATCTATTTCAACATCGTCGGCATCTATTCCGTCATTGACACAAAGAATCTTTATGTTGGTTTTTCCCGTGATTTTAACATTTGGAGCCGTTGTTTTTTCAGTTGAGCCCTCAACTGCACCTTCGTCAACGCTTATCTTAATTCCGTCTTCCTTGGCGTCAATTATCATTACGGTGTTGGTTTCGTCTCCGCCAAATACAATCTTCTTGGTTGCGTTGATGCCGTCCTTAGAGGACTTGATTGAATATCCGCCACCGTTTACAGTAACAGAGCCGTATGCGTCAATAGCATTTCCTAACGAATCAATATTGAACTTTCCGCCATTCAAGGTCATGCTACCAACGACATTTTTGTCGGCTGTGTTGTCGACATCAAATTCGCCAGTCTTAAGGCCAGATTTGCCGGTCTTCATAGTGAAATCTCCGGAGTTGACAACGAGAGCAGTCTCGCCGTAAACACCGTGATATTCTGCCGTCAAATCAAACACGCCGCCGTTAATTGTAAGTGTTTTTGTGTTGAATATTGCGCTCTTGTGTACTGCCTTAACGGTAAGCTTACCCTCGCCCTCGATTGTAAGGTTGCCGGTCTTTACATAGATTGCGCCCTTTTGGGTGTTTGTTTTGGTATCTGTGATAGTGTTCTCTGTTCCCTTGGGGATTACGATAGTAAGATCACATCCCTTTGAATAAATCGGTGGGATTGAGGATGCATCAGGATACGAGGTGATGCTTACGTTATCCAAAACGAGTACAACCTTTTCAAGAGGAGCTGTATCACTCAAACGGTCAATGTCAATCTTTACGTGTCCCTTTGTTGTAGTTCCGTAAAGACGATATACACCGGGTTGGGTGATGTTATTCAAGCCCTTTGAAATATCATAAGGAACTGCATTTGAATAGTCAACTGCCTCACCATCGTTTTTGAATTCATCAAGGTTGTTAAATATGGTTGTGTTAACTGTTTGGTTAATGTTAACATTATACTCAACCTTTTGAACGGGCGGGTATTTGTCCTTTGAATCATCATTTTCGCTCTCACCCTCGGTAGAGCTGCTTTCCTCGCTTTGAGATTCGCTTTGACTTGCGGATTCGCTTTGGCTTTCGCTTTCGCTTGATGATGTTTCTGTTTCATCACACGATGCAAAAACCATCAAAACCATTATCAATGCAAGGAATAGTGCAAGTAATTTTTTCATATTACTTTACCTCCAATTTTTATCTATAATACATTCTAGCATAAAATCGCACAATAGTCAACACTTTTATGATAGTGAATTTGTGTAATTTTACATTTATTTGCAAATAATTCATTATTACCGTAGTGTTTTGACGTTTTTGGAGCCGTTTGAGGCGGAATTATCGTTAGTTTGATATCTCACCTATTGACAAATAGATTATATTATGGTAAAATACTAAATGATTTGAGGAAAGGAGCTGTTTTATGAAAATTTCCATAATAGTTCCATGCTATAACGAGGAGGAAGCATTACCTGCTTTTTATGAAGAATTATCCTCCGTCACAAGCGATATGAGCGATTATGAGTTTGAAATGCTTTTCATTGATGATGGCTCAAAGGACAACACTCTTTCTGTATTAGAGGGTTTTGCCGCTAATGACGAACGGGTTAAATACATCGCTTTTTCAAGAAATTTCGGCAAGGAGGCTGCTATGTATGCGGGCTTCTGCAATGCAAGCGGTGATTATACCGCGGTAATGGATGCCGATATGCAGGATCCGCCCTCGCTTTTGCCCGAAATGGTAAAAATTCTTGAGGATGGCGAATATGATAGTGTCGCAACAAGGCGCTCAACACGCAAGGGCGAGCCTAAGATTCGTTCATTCTTTGCAAGAGCCTTTTACAAGCTTATGAACAAAATATCAGATACAGATGTTGTTGATGGAGCTCGTGATTTCAGACTTATGAAAAAGGATATGGTTGATGCCATTGTTTCCATGTGTGAAACAAATCGTTTTTCTAAAGGTATTTTTGGTTGGATAGGCTTTAAAACCTATTGGCTCTCCTATGAAAATGTTGAAAGAGTTGCCGGAAAGACAAAATGGAGTTTTTGGAAGCTTTTTAGGTATTCCATTGACGGAATTACCAATTTTTCATCCACTCCGCTCAAAATTTCGTCGGTAATGGGATTCATTTTTACCATTATTTCTCTTATTATGATGGGATTTGTCTTTGTACGTGCATTGATTTTCCAAGATCCTGTTCAAGGCTGGCCGTCACTTGTATGTATCATTCTTTTCATTGGCGGAATTCAGCTTTTCTGTATAGGAATTATAGGTCAGTACATTTCAAAGATGTATATAGAAACGAAAAAGCGACCTCACTATATAATTGCAAAAACTAATAAAGAGGATGTTGTAAAAAAATGAACAGACCGGGACCTCACGATGGACATCGTCAAAGATTAAAGAACAGATTTTTAAATTCATCACTTGAAGGCTTTGAGCCTCATCAGATTTTGGAGCTGTTGTTATTCTACTCTATTCCAAGACAGGACACAAACGAAATTGCTCATGCGTTGCTTGACAAATTCGGCTCTCTCAGCGCCGTTTTTAATGCAAGCTTTGAGGATTTGATAACGGTAAGCGGAATCAAGGAAAACTCCGCTACACTTATCAAGCTTATTCCTCAAATTATGAAGGTTTATTTACTCGACAAGACAAAGGGTAAAAATATTCTTGACACCATCCCAAAGGTCGGCGCTCATTTGATAGCAACGTTTATCGGTGAAACGCACGAGGCTGTGTATGCCATTCTTTTGAATGATATATTTGAGCATTTGGGTACTGTCAAAATTTGTGACGGCACCTTTGCTTCCGCATCATTTTCTGTAAGAAAGATAATTGATCCTGCTGTAAAGGCCGGAGCATCTATGGTTGTAATTGCGCATAATCACCCTCACGGTTCTGTAACCCCTTCTGCCGAGGATTTGGATGCTACCTACAGCTTGGTTAGTATGCTATCAAGCCTTGATATCGGTGTTTTAGATCATTTTATTGTTGCAAATAACGAGTACAATTCTCTGTTTGAAACCGTTCTTTCCAAGCTCAAAAACGAGAGCTTGCCACAATTTAGAAGTCATTAAAAACAATCGCAAGATTTCTCTTGCGATTTATGCCTGCATAGTTAAATGGATATAATAAACCCCTCCTAAGGGTTAGTTATGGGTTCGATTCCCGTTGCGGGTGCCAACTAATAGCGGAGGTGGTCGGTTTGACCGCCTTTAACATTATTAAGGAGTTATATGACGGACAAAGAAACACGTGCAAATGAACTTGCGACTTTTTATATTGAGAAAACCGATCATCAAAATATTCCTATTCAAATTCACTTTGTCGGTAATATTAACGACTCTTGGATTTTATTTACATCTGATGACAATGTAATTAGACAATATCTAAATCAAGATTTTTCAGAATATAATGGGCTAACTATGCCTTATGACGGACAAACTTACCACTTGCTGATACGGAATGGTTATGACGACTATGAATGCGCTGTCATTCACGAATGCACACATGCGTTTGATTATGAACATTTTAGAATATCATTTAATAACGGTGATTTACACATAGAAAACAACAACAGTTACTGGGGCATGGCACTATACAGCGAGTTTCATGCCAGATCTATTGCACATAGATACTATATAAGCCAAAATGTTGAAAACCAAACGGATTTTATCAAAAAAGAATTTTCAGCGATAATTGAAAGGGTTTTTGCATTGAAGAGTTCTCTTTTGAATGATGAAATCGCATACCAAAATTTTTCGTACGAATTAATGCAGTATTTAGGTAGACTTGGTAGCTATGGTATAGATTACAATGTTATTGGTGGATTCCACGAAGAACTTCTTGCTTTATATAATGCTTTGATTTTGCTTGATTCCGAATGGTCTACTGAAAATTTCTCATTGTTGTTAAAAGCAATTAATGACTTTGCTTTATCCGAATGATAATTGTATTTTTGCAAGGTGGGTATCCCACTTTGCAAAAGTCTCGGAGAGGGGTTAAATTGTCATAGTGACGGCAATTTTACCCCTCTCCTTATCATGTTTCCTAAAATATAACATTGCATCGGAGGATTTAATGACAACAAAACGTACAAATTGGACTGATGAAACTTTTAAAAAACGAATACATGAATTGTATGACGATATAGAGGTTATAGGCGAATACGTCAATAGTAGTACGCCCATTTCCGTTAAATGCACTATTTGCAACAATGTTTGGAATCCAACTGCTAATAATTTGATTCGCGGAAATTCGCATTGTCCTATATGTAGCAAGAAGAAAAAGGGAGAAGCTCGAAGGATATCTCAACAAGACTTCGAAAGGAGAGTTCACGAAAAAAACCCCTACATAAAATTGCTTGGAAAATATACAATAAACCGTGATAAAATAGAATGCTATTGCCAAAAATGCGAAAACAAATGGTCGCCCACCGCTGGAAGTTTGCTTCAAGGAATAGGTTGTCCAATATGCGCTAAACAAGTAATTGGGATTAAGAAAAGAACAAGCCACGATGATTTTGTCAGTAAATTATTTAAAATCAACCCTACTATTGAAGTTTTGGGAAGATATGGCGGGGCTTATACGCCTATTGAGTGTAAATGCAAAATATGCAACTCCCTATGGATGGCTATCCCACATAATATTTTGACAAGAAGTGGGTGCCCTAACTGTTCCCATACCGCAACTTCTTTTATCGAACAATTTATATTAATGTCTTTGCGAGAAATTCTTGGAAATGAATATGTATTGACACGAGATAAAAAAGCGATAGGAAAAGAACTTGATATATATATTCCAAGCTTAAAAGTGGCTATTGAACCCGGAGCTTGGTATTATCACAAAAATTCTTCAAAAAACGATAAAATGAAAAGGCAGCTTTGTCGTGAAAAAGGCATTCGTTTAATAACTATTTACTATGGTTGCGAAAAGGACGATTTTGAAGCAGAAGATATTTTAAGATACAAAACTAATTTCACTAACGCAAATGAATTCGATGGTTTAATAGAACTAGTGAAAGAAATATTTTTATTGCTAGAAATAAAATGTCACTATTCAAGTGAGATGTGGCAAAAACTTAAAGTTCAAGCGTATCTTGCTTCAAGAAAAACATCAACGTCCGATTTTGCTAAAAGGTTACACAAAATATCCTCTCAAATAATGTTGTTGGGTGAATATAGAAGTACAGAAGAAAAAATCAAATGTCAATGCAAAACTTGCAATCATATTTGGGAACCTACTCCACATATGTTGCTCCAAGGTAGCGGTTGTCCTGTTTGCTCAAAAACACAAAAAGCGGTTAATCAACGAACTCCCAACGAAGTCTTTGTGCAAAAACTTCGTACAGAAAATCCTAATATTATACCGTTGGAGCCTTATGTTGATAGCAAAACGAAAATCAAATTCAAATGTAAAAAATGTGGAGAGATATGGGATACGAAACCTGCAATTTTACTTAGAGGTCATGGATGCCCAACTTGTGCGGGACGTCCTAGAATTAACACGTCTATCTTTAAAGAGCGAATGGCAAGCGTTAATGCAAATATAGAAATATTGGGAGAATATGTGAACACAAGTACAAAAATTTTGTGTATATGTAGAATTTGCAATCACAAATGGGAAGTTACTCCACACGACTTGCAACGTGGTCGCGGTTGTCCCGAATGCGGAAGAAAACGAAAAGGTGTACGAAAGAACAAATAAATCGTGTACGCCCACTGTACACCCGCATACTACAAACCACCGCAAAACCTACCGACAACCACACAACCTACCAAGCGTAAAATCTGCCCATTGAGTGGATTTTACGCTTATTTTACACAAAAATCACCCGTTTGAAGATAGCCTCAAAACTTATGAAAACTCCTAAGGGTTAGTTATGGGTTCGATTCCCGTTGCGGGTGCCAAAAAAGGCTCAACCACTTTTATGGTTGGGTCTTTTTGCAAACAAACCCCGCCCTGAGAAATTAGGGCGGGGTGCTTTTATTTGAGGTGATTCATTTTGGTTTTAAGAAGGCTCAGGGGCAACAGGGCTTGAGAGGGGACATAGAATATCCACGCTAGGTTGATGCCGGGGTGAGCGAACCAATAAAGGAGTGTGCCCTGCTCTAATTTGAGATAGAGAGAGCCGAGGACGCTAAAGCCCACAAAAAGGTCACAAAGGGCAAAAAGGGTGAGCCCTATCGCAAAAATGAGCGATTTTTTTACTTGAATAAATGAATAAATGACATTTATGATTAGGTTAGCGTAGTAGAAAAGTGATATGAGGCTCAAAAAGTCGGTTTTTTCCTTCAAAACGAGGACGGTCAGTATCAATGACAGCACTACTGCGCTTGTCCTTGCTGCGAGGTGTACAATTCTCTGCTTTTTTGTTTGGTGCTCAAGATAAAGTCTTAAAAAATAGCAAATTTGAGTTCCCGAGAAGAACACCATCGCAAGTTCTCTTTGCACGGGAGTGAGCACTACTAAAAACAAATCGGCAAAAACGGTACAAACGAGTGCGATTTGAGTAAGATAGTATGCTTTTGTTTTGGTAAACAGTAGCGCGCAAGCAAGGCACGCCAATATAACCACAAGAAAGGACACTAATTTATTTAGTGTCCCACCTGTTGTTTGAACTAAGATTCCTAACACCAATTCCGTGACGGAAAAGGCGATTACGAGGCTAAAAAGCTTTTTTTGCGTGTTTATCATAAATTTTGGATTTTATCCTTTCGACGAGCTTTACAATGCCCATTTCCACATAGTAAATAATAGTTGCGATAAATGAGAAGCCCAAAACATACAAGCCAAGGAATGCAATATATGGCACCTTGGGGTAAATTGCACTTAGTATCGGGAGTGTGCAGCTATAATATGGACTGAAATAGAACATATTGAACACCTGCTCGCTTCCTATTGATACGAACACGCTATGCATAATTACATTGAGAATCAATGCAACTGCGCACAAGGCAGCAAACACCGGAATTCCTCTTACATAGTATTTGTGATTTAGCTTTCTTCTGTTGTGAACAACAAAGAATATTCCAAATACTACTTGTATTCCGTGATGTATCATTGTTTGGATATTTATTCCGATTTCGCCTACAAAAACATCGTTTGGATAGAAGAATACTGCAAGTCCGCCAAAGAATGAGAAGGTGGAAATGTAGGACAAAAGCGCATCGCGAAGCCAAGAATCCTTTAAAAATACGATAAATGGCAACACATAAAGCGGTGTTGAGCAAAGCTGGAACGGGAATGCGTACCATTGATAGCCCCACGAGGGCTCTGAATTTTCAACGCCGAAGGAAAATACGATTTGCTTATAGATTTCAAGCGCTACCATAGCTATCCACGCGATAAGCACGATTCTTCTAAAGGTTTTATCGCTACAGTCCTTGAAAAACTTGCAAAGCAATATTGTTGTTGCTATAACTATGGCAAAAAACATAAGGTGAAACCAACCGTAGTTAGTTGGCACCTCCATTGTTCCCTCAAGTGCATTAATAATTTTCTCAAAAAAATTCATAACCAATCCTTTATTTTAATTGGGGTTGTCAAATTCACCCATATTCTAACACATAATTTTAAAAAAATCAAGCATCTACATTAGAATAGTACGATTTTTTGGCGTTTGGTTACACATTTTTTTATTTTTAAAGAGAAAATTTTTCTAATTTGTCGCTTTTTATGAAGGAATCGTGGAATGAGCGAGATTTAAGATGAGGGTTTTCGCTTGTTGTATAGTAATAGATTCCTCTTGTGGCGTTTATTACGGAGGTGTAAATGGTATAATGCTCATTTGAGGTAACGGTAAGGGTTGCACCCTTGGGAATTGCGACGGAATACATAAGCCTAAAGACTGTCGAAACACTCGGAGCTTCCTCGGGGGCGCTATTGGTGAATTTCTTAAGAACGGCCACACGGCAAAAACGAGAAATCGATGTGAAATCACCGGGGATGCCATATAAATCAAGACCGAGAGTGCCAACGCATTTTGGGGGTGGAGTCGGCTTCATATAAGAATACTGCGATAGGGTTCTTAGTTGTGTTTCGAGAGGTGGGCAATTTGTCATTACGCCCGCAGGATTTTCGTAAACCTTAACTCCCTGATTTGTGCTTTCAAGCACGCAGGATTCGTTTTCATCTGCGATATGCCAATGCAGAGGGGTTGTTGGTGTGGATTTATTGAAGGGAGTATCGATTATTTTGAGATTGGTAAGAGCGCTCTTGACCTCGCTAACGGTTGAAAAATTGGCTAAAATGTATGGAATTATCTCATATGGAGTCAAATTCAAGGCTTTTTTGACGGGTGATTTTTCGTAGTGGGCATTCCCCGGGAAATTTTGGGCACTCACGCAGAGCCCCTTCTCGTTTGCGCCATCTGCGTAAAGCGGATAGCCGTCGATTACCGTGCCTATTCCAATTATCGCATGGTGGTGCTCTATTTGCTTTTCGTGCTTCAAGGTCAAGGCATAGCTTTGGGGGGTGATTATGATTTGCTCGCCAAAATGGTAGTCAAGGTCCATATTCCGACCAAAATAAAAATCGTTTGTTTTATAGGTTATACTCGTACACATATTAACTCCTTTTTTGTTAGTATGTGCGATTTTGGCAAAACATTTTCGCTTTATACGCATTTGTTTTAAATAAAAAAATCTCGCTTCAAAAAGCGAGATTTTTTGGTGGAGACAAGTGGGTTCGAACCACTGACCCCTTGCATGTCAAGCAAGTACTCTAACCAACTGAGCTATGCCTCCTAATGAGCAAGCCGTTTGGCTTGCTGTTTATTATTTTACGATATTTTTAATTATTTGTCAAGGGTTAGTCCTCAAAAAGCGGAGTTGAAAAATATCTTTCGGCAGTATCGGGAAGAACTGTCACAACTGTTTTGCCCTTGCCGAGCATTTTTGCAAGCTTGAGAGCACAGCAGACATTTGTTCCGCTTGAAATTCCGCACATTATTCCCTCTTTTGATGCAAGAGCCTTTGATGTTTCAAGAGCCTCCTCGTCATCAATTATGCAGATACCGTTATAGATTTCTTGATTTAAGATGGTTGGGATAATTCCGTCGCCTATTCCCATTTGGACATGCGTACCGATAGAGCCTCCTGAGAGGATTGCGGCATGGCGTGGCTCGGCAGCCCAGATTATAATATCGGGATTTGCGCCCTTAAGCACCTCGCCAATTCCTGTTATTGTGCCACCTGTTCCGATTCCTGAGCAAAAGCCGTGAATTGGACCGTTTACCTGCTCGAGAATTTCTCTTGCGGTTTGGTCTCTTTGGGCTTGAGCATTGGCAGGATTTTCAAACTGCTGGGGGACGAAAACATTTTTATCCTCGGCTTGCATTTTGAGGGCGAGATTCATACACTCCTCAATGCATTTACCGATGTTTCCGTCATCGTGCACGAGGATTACCTCCGCGCCATAGTGACGAACGAGCTTTCTGCGCTCCTCGCTAACGGAGTCGGGCATAATTATCTTTGTTTTATAGCCACGAACCGCGCCGACAAGGGCGAGTCCGATTCCTTGGTTTCCGCTTGTTGGCTCTACAATTATTGTATCCTTGGTAATGAGCCCTTTGTTCTCCGCATCGAGAATCATATTGTATGCGGTTCTTGTTTTGATTGAGCCACCTATGTTAAGTCCCTCGAATTTCACGAGGATTTGCGCCATATCGGGCTCTACCATATTATTAAGACGGATAATGGGAGTGTTGCCCATTGCGTCCAGTATTGAATTGCAAATCATACAGTCCTCCACAAATTTTGTGTGCTTGTAATATTTTATAATAAAAATCGCATATTGTCAAGAGTTTTTTGCTTGACAGGCGATTTATGAGGGAGTATAATGGAGATATAAACTAAAAAAGCGAGGTTTTCTTATGAAAAAGGTTGTATTGCTTGGCGATTCCATTCGCCTTTGGGGATATGGAACTAAGGTTCCGCAAATGCTTGGTGAGGGTTACGAGGTTTGGCAGCCCGAGGACAATTGCAGATTTGTAAAATATACTCTGCGCGGTTTGTTTGACTGGGGTGACGGCATCAAGGGTGCAGATGTTATCCATTGGAACAACGGTCTTTGGGACTGTACGGAAATTTTTGACGATGGGCTTTTCACAAGCGAGGAAGAATATATTGAAAATATGGTGAGGGTTGCTAAATTGCTACTCAAAATCACGCCAAATGTTATTTTCGCAACAACTACTCCGGTTTGGGATGAGTTTGAATGGACTCACAACGATAAAATCCAGCGCTTCAATGAGATTATTGTACCGAGGCTTATGGAGCTTGGGGTTAAGATTAACGATTTACATTCTGCGGTGGCAAGTGATGTGCATAGATATATCAAGGAATGTGATATGATTCACCTCTCTGACGAGGGTATCGACCTTTGTGCTAAAATGGTTGTTGAGGCGATTAAGCAGTTTGAATAATTTGAGGAAGAAAAATACGAGGTTTTACAACCTCGTATTTTTTATGGTGGAACTGGCGGGAGTCTCCTCTTGAATTTTTCAACGCATAATCGATATTTACTATTGGTGCATTGAAAAATTCTTCGGTCAACGCCTAAAACCATTCCCCGAATGGTTTCTTAACGGCTACGGTTCAACTCCCGCATTTCATAAAAAAAGACGGCTTTCGCCGTCATATTGGTGGAACTGGCGGGAGTCGAACCCGCGTCCGAAAACCTCTTGATATAACCTTCTTCGTGGGTAGTTAATCTTTTGGGGATTCCCTTGCCTTAACGCCGATTAACAGGCTTTAAGGCTCGGTAGCACTTTTTTGCATGATTGGTTCAAGTGCGAAACGCCAATGCATGTTCACCGCTAAGTGACGCCTTAGCCGAGGTCGCGGTCATCCTCGGGAAGACGGGTGGTACAAGTGACCACAGCACTGCCCTAATCGCCCCGAGGGGCAATTAGTTAGGCAGCCATAGCAACAGTGTGTCTGTCGTTTATTTTTTAAAATTAGCCATTATACGGGATTAGCCAGCCCGCCACGCTTATCATACCTCAAAATCCCCGTCGAAGCCTTTACAGTCCCGTATGGCAAGCGGACTTTTCGTCCGCTTGCTGAATTTTTGAGTTTTTGAATTTTTAAATTTTAATATTCCATTTTGAAGATGCCCAAGCCCTCGCCTGTTCTGCCACCTGAAAGCAAATATTGCTTAATGGCGCGACGAAGTGAGGTGTTTTCGGGATAGTCATTTAAATCCTCGGGCTGATCCATATCGAACAGTCTCCAAGCATCGTTGTACTCTCCCTCTTTATCGTCATATTGACCGATTATTTTAAAATCGTCCATAAATGAGCGAGTGTTTGATTTTGGGGGAATTATATCTCTGTATCCAGGGTACAAGAGCCAGCTATAGCAGGTGAAAATCATTGGTGCGCCATTTAATTTTGGTGCAAAGAATGCCTTCGCCCTTGCGTATGCGTCGTCACGGCTTGCCTTGTCAAACGGAGTCATTGTTCTTGGAATATGTATGCCGATAATTTGAGTATCGGGCTTTAGGTCAAATTCCTCGTCAGAGTATGTATTGCCGTATCTGCAAAAATCGAACTGTAATCTGCCGAGAGCAAAGCGAGTCATATTGAAGAAGCCCGGGAACCACCAAGCAACGAACGAGCCCCACATTCCCTTGACCAGCTTGCACTCCCAAAGCTTCCACTTCAGGTCGAGCATGCTATCGTGCCAGATTTGAAGGTCAATGCCCTGCTCCTCATAGCATTTTTTGAGGTGCTTTGACATACACATAAATACCAAAAGTCCTGCGCTGTACTTGTGAACGCCTACCTTTTCGCCCGCATTTTCGGCATTTGTCAAAAGTGTGCCATAGTTGGTGTTGATGTCCGCCTCGTAGGAAGCGATGCAGGCATAAAATTCTGCCTTTGCCTCGTCATTTGCCTCGATTTTATCAAAATCCGCCAAAAGTGCTTCTCTTGCCTCTGCGTCAAAATCAAGCTCCTGCATTAAATAGATAAGATAATCTCTCATTGTTTAGTCCTCTCTTTGTCCCTTCGTTACTCTTTCGATTGTGCGTTGTGCGGTGCGCTTAGCATCAGACTCTCGCTTATCGTAAAGCTTTTTACCCTTGCACAGTCCGAGCTCTACCTTAACTCTTGAGCCCGACAGATAAAGTGACAGGGGGATAAGCGAATAGCCGTCTGCGTTGATGGCACTGCTCAGCTTCAAAATTTCCTTTTTGTGCATTAGCAGGCGTTTGTGACGAAGGGGGTCTTTATTGAAAATATTTCCTCGCTCGTAGGGGCTTATGTGAATGCCGAGAGCCAAAAGCTCTCCTGCGTAAACCTTGCAAAACGAGTCCTTGAGGTTGACCTGTCCCGCCCTCACCGATTTAACCTCTGTGCCGAAGAGCTCTATGCCTGCCTCGTAGCGCTCGACCACAAAATAATCGTGATAGGCTTTTTTATTTTGTGCGATAATTTTAATTGATTTTTCAGCCATAGCTCTCTCCTTTCGCATTATTGCTTTAATAGTATATCATATATATTTTTCATTTTCAAGGGGGTGCGCGAGAAAATGCGTCACACAATTGTTGACATTTTTTTCGCTATATGATACAATTTTGTTAAGAAGCTTTGGGGGAATTTATGGATTACAGGATAGTTTATTCGGATAGGCGCACGCTTTCCCTTCAAATTACGAGAGAGTGCGAGGTGGTTGTGCGTGCTCCTCGGCGCGCGACGAGAGAGCGCATTGAGGCGTTTGTTTTAGCGCATACGGAGTGGATAAATAAAAAGCTTGAGATGCAAAGGGAGAGGCTTCAAAAATACCCTGAGCTTGACGAGAGCGAGGTTGAGGCACTTATTTTGCGTGCAAGGGCGGTTTTGCCTGACAGGGTTGCACATTTTTCGGCTTTGATGGGTGTTGAGCCTACGCATATTTCGATAAATCGGGCGAGGACGAGATACGGAAGCTGTTCCGACAAAGGGCGAATTAATTTTTCGTGCTATTTGATGAGATTTGATGAACGCGCTATTGATTATGTTGTGGTGCACGAGCTTGCACATCTTAAACACCTTAATCATTCGAGGAGCTTTTGGGCGTTTGTGGAGAGTATTTTGCCCGATTATAGGCAAAGAAAGAGGTTATTTAAATGAAAATTGTTATTTTGGATTATGCGACGCTTGGTTATGACCTTGACCTTTCGGGGGCGCAACGCTTTGGAGAGGTTATAAAATACGAGCGCACTGCACAGGACGAGGCACGTGAGCGACTTGCCGATGCGGATATAGTTATTGTAAACAAGGTGAAGATGGTGCGTGAGGTGCTTGAGGGCGCGAAAAATCTCAAGCTGATTTGCGAAACGGCAACGGGCTTTGACAATATTGATATTGATTATTGCAGGGAGCGCGGAATTTTGGTTGCGAATACTCCTGCGTATTCGAGTGCGTGTGTGGCGCAGGTGACGGTTTCTATGGTGTGCTCTCTTTTGACGCATTTGAGGGAGTATGAGGACTGCGTTTTTAGCGGTGAATACACGAAAAGCGGTAATGCGAACTGTCTTGTGCCTGTTTATCACGAGATTTGCGGAAGGGTATGGGGCATTATTGGTTTTGGAAATATCGGGCGTGCAGTTGGCCGAGTTGCCGAGGCGTTTGGATGCAGGCTTCTTGTGAATAAGCGCACAGAGGTTGAGGGCTTTGAGTGCGTGGATTTGGATACTCTGTTACGAGAGAGTGACATTATCACGATTCACTGTCCGCTAAGTGATGCGACAAGAGGCATGATAGGAGAAAGGGAGCTTTCTCTTATGAAGCGTGATGCGATTATAATAAATATGGCGCGCGGTGCGATTTGGGACGAGAGTGCGGTTGCAAAGGCGATTTTGGACGGCAAAATCGGCGGTATGGGCTGTGATGTGTTCTCGTGCGAGCCGTTGCCTGACGGTCACCCGTTTGCAAGGCTTTACGGACTTAAAAATGTGTCGCTTACTCCGCATATGGCGTGGGGCTCTTACGAATCGAGAATGAGGTGCTTTAACACGGTGCTTTCTAATATTGAGGCGTTTTTGAACGGTGAGCCGAGCAATATTGTGAATTTATAAAGATAGATATAGGGCGTTTTTGAAAAATGCCCTATTTTTTGTTGACATTGTTTTTTTGTTGTGGTAAAATAAGGGTGCGACATAATTGAATATTCGTAAAGAAAAAATACACTTTGGTAGAGGTGTATCCTTTTTCGCGTACATATTTTCTTTACGGATATTGTATCAATTGTGTCGCAACAAGGCGGAGGGTGCATTTTTACGGGTGTCGTTTCCGTTTTGGGGCGACACTCTTTTTTGTTGCAATAAGGGAAATTTTTATCAAAGGAGAAAAAATGAAAAAATTACTGATTTTAGCACTTGCATTGATTTTTGCGGTGTTCTCTTGCCTTTTGGTTGCTTGTGACGACGAAACGGAGTCAAGCGATAGCGAAAGTGAGCGGGAGTCACAGTCACAGGTAGAAAGTGAGAGTGAAAGCGAAACTCAGACAGAAAGCGAGTCCGAATCTAATAAGGAATCGGAAAGCTCTGCTGTTGAAAGCGAGTCCTCGGGTGAAGAAAGCAGCTCAGAGGAAAAGGAAAGCGAGTCCAACAGTCCTCCCTCGCATACACATAGCTATGGCGAATGGGAAACTGTAACCGAGCCTACTTGTGCAAAGGTTGGACTTAAGAAGCAGTTCTGTCAGTGTGGCGACGTCAAAGAGGAAGAAATTCCTGCTACAGATGATCACGTTTATGAGGGTGGGAAATGCAAATATTGTCAAGCCAATCAATCAAGCGAAGGACTTGAATTCGAATTGGATACCGAAACCGATACATATAAGGTTGTAGAAATTGGTGCTTGTACCGATGCGGATATAACAATTCCCGGTACGTATAACGGTAAAGCCGTAACCTCGATAGGTGACCAAGCGTTCTATGATTGCACCTCGCTTACCAGCGTAACAATCCCCGATAGCGTGACCTCGATAGGTGACCATGCGTTCCGTGGTTGCACCTCGCTTACAAACATAACAATTGGAAATAGCGTAACCTCGATAAGTGGCTATGCGTTCTATGGTTGCACCTCGCTTACAAACATAACAATTGGAAATAGCATAACCTCGATAAGTGGCTATGCGTTCTCTGGTTGTAGCTCGCTTACAATTTATTGCGAGGCAACGAGTGCACCGAGCAGTTGGGATAGCTATTGGAACACTTCAAGTTGTCCGGTCGTTTGGGATTGTAATAACAATGAAGTAGCAGACGACGGATATGTCTATACTGCAATAGACGGTATAAGATACGGCATAAAGGATAACGAAGCAACAGTTGTAAGGCAACCGGAAAATATAAAGGAAGCTATTATTCCGGAAAGCATTGCATATAGGGGAACAATTTATCCCGTAACCACGATAGGTTATAAGGCATTCTATGGTTGCAAATCTCTCCCAAGCATAACTATACCTGATAGCATAACCTCAATAGGTGAAGGAGCGTTTTCGAGTTGCCCGCTTAAATACAATGAATACGACAATGCGCTATATCTTGGAAATGAGCAAAATCCGTATGTAGTCCTTGTAAAAGCAAAGGATGATAGCATAACCTCTTGCGAGATAAACGAGGGTACAAAAGTTATTTGTGAAGATGCGTTCTACGGTTGCAAATCGCTTACAAGTATTAAAATCCCGAATAGCGTGACCTCGATAGGTGCAGATGCGTTCAGGGATTGCACCTCAATTGCAATTGTGACCATTGGAAACAGTGTAACCTCGATAGGTTTAAGTGCGTTCTCCGGTTGCGCCTCAATTGTTATTGTAAACTATCTTGGAACTATTGAGCAGTGGTGTAACATTAAGTTCAGTTATAATGGGATATTTCCTTCAAACCCATTATGGAACGGAGCAAAGCTATATATAGACGGAACACTTATAACCGAGCTTTTTATCCCAGATACTGTTACGGAAATAAAGCCTTATGCGTTCAATGGTTGCTCCTCGCTTACAAGTATAACCATGCTTGACAGTATAATATCAATTGGTAATAGTGGGTTCAGCGGTTGCGACAATCTTGAAAGCATAACAATACCCAATAGTGTGACCAAGATCGATAGCAATGCGTTCATTGGTTGCTCCTCGCTTACAAGTGTAAATTATCTTGGCACAATTGAGCAGTGGTGTAATATTGAATTCTCTAACGCATACGCAAATCCGCTAAATAACGGAGCAAAGTTATATCTAAATGGCACTCTTGTAACAGAGCTTGTAATTCCTAATACAGTAACCGAAATAAAAGACTATGCATTCTATAAATACACCTCACTAACAAGTGTGACAATTGGAAATAACGTAACCTCGGTAGGTTTAAGTGCGTTCCGCGATTGCACCTCGCTTACAAGTGTAACAATCGGTAATAGTGTGGCCTCGATAGGCAGCTATGCGTTCGCTTATTGCGACTCGCTTACAAGTATTAAAATCCCGAATAGTGTAACCTCGATAGGTGGCTCTGCGTTCTACGGTTGCACCTCGCTTACAAGCGTAACAATCCCAGATAGTGTGACCGAGATAGGCGACGGTGCGTTCTCTGGTTGCACCTCGCTTAAATACAACGAATATGACAATGCGCTATATCTTGGAAATGATACAAATCCATATTTAGTCCTTGTAAAAGCAAAGGATAAGAGTATAACCGCTTGCACGATAAATGAGGGTACAAGATTCATTTGTAGCTCTGCGTTCGAGTATTGCAAATCGCTTACAAGCGTAACAATCCCAGATAGTGTGACCGAGATAGGCGACGGTGCGTTCTCTGGTTGCACCTCGCTTACAAGTATAACTATACCCGATAGCGTAACTTCGATAGGTGGAGGTGCGTTCTCTGGTTGTACCTCGCTTACAAGTATAACTATACCCGATAGCGTGACCTCGATAGGTGACAGAGCGTTTTATGGTTGCACCTCGCTTACAAGCGT
>JAZTXV010000012.1:0-100848 GCA_045636605.1 Eubacteriales bacterium
TAATGGTTGTATCAGAGATTGGTGAGCAGTGGTCACCACAAACTGCACCTGCAAGGCACGCGGACATACCGATTGTGCCAAGAACTGTGCCTGCCGGGAATACTGCCAAAACGATTGGAATAAGAATTCCGAATGTACCCCAAGATGTTCCTGTTGAGAATGCGATTACGCATGCAACGATAAAGATGATTGCGGGAAGGAAGATTTGGAGATTTTCTGCGCTACCGAGAAGATTGTCAACAAAGACATCAGAGCCAAGAAGGCCTGTCATATTCTTAAGCGCTGTTGCGAATGTAAGAATGAGGATTGCTGGAACCATTGCAATAAAGCCCTTAGGAATTGACTGCATTGACTCCTTGAATGAGATTGCCTTACGGCAGATTAAGTAAATGATTGTGAATACGAGTGCGATAAGTGAGCCCCATGGAAGTCCTACGGTTGCATCGGTGTTACCAAATGCGCCGATAAAGTCCATATAGTAGTCACCGTTTGCATCGAAGAAGCCACCAACATAGATAAGTGCGATTACGCAAGCGATAATGAGAACAACGATTGGAAGAATAAGGTCGATTACTCTGCCGTCCTCTCTTGCCTCGCTCTTTTCCTCCTCTGCGTCAAGTGCATTAAGGTCGCCCTTTTGAGCCTTGATTTCAAAGCCTGCCATCTTGCCGTAGTCGAAGCCCATTACTGCGAGCATTACTACGAAGATAAGAGTAAGAATTGAGTAGAAGTTGAATGGAATTGCAGAAACGAACATTGCAAGTCCGCTTGTGCCCTCGGGTGCATACTCTGAAACTGCCGCTGCCCAAGAGGAGATAGGAGCTATCATACATACAGGAGCTGCGGTTGCATCAATAACGAATGCGAGCTTTGAGCGTGAAATGCCGTGACTGTCAGTTACAGGCTTCATAACAGAGCCAACTGTAAGACAGTTAAAGTAGTCGTCAATGAAGATAAGAACGCCGAGCACGAAGGTTGCGATAATTGCGCCAACCTTGGTCTTTACATTCTTTTGCGCCCAACGGCCAAATGCCTGCGAGCCACCTGCCTTGTTGACGAGGACTACCATTGCGCCGAGAATAACGAGGAATATGAAAATACCTGCCGTTCCCGATACTGCGCCGATAAGACCTTCGCTTGTGATTGCGTCGATTGCCTTGGGTATGTTATAGTTGGCGCTGAGAAGTCCGCCGATAACGATACCGATAAAGAGTGAGGAGTAAACCTCCTTTGTGATGAGTGCAAGAGCAATAGCGATAATTGGCGCTGCAAGTGACATAAATGTGCCGTAGTAGCTGTCAACCTTACCGTCGCCGCCACAATCGGGGCAGTCAACGATAGCGATGCTACCTGTACCGTCACAAAGAGGGCACTCGCTTCTTACAACGATGCTGCACACAACAAGTGCGATAAGCAATGCTGCAAGGATCGCTGCCATCACTATATTTTTCTTGCTTTTGAAGAGTTCCTTAAACATAGTGTTTTCCTTTCAAGTTTTTTATTTTTAATTTTCTTCGTCAGATGTTATAATTGCAATTCCGAGCTCCTTTAAGTCGTCGGGATTTGCAAATGCAGGACATTTGGACATAAGCTCAGATGCGTTTTGAACCTTCGGGAAGGCAATAACCTCTCGAATGTCCTCAAGTCCCAAAAGAAGCGTTACAAGTCTGTCAAGACCGTATGCAAGTCCGCCGTGAGGTGGAACACCGTACTTGAATGCTTCAAGCAGGAAGCCGAATTTTTCCTGCGCCTCCTCCTTGCCTATGCCGAGAATCGAGAACATATGCTCCTGCATCTCGGTTGTGTGAATACGGATTGAGCCGCCGCCGAGCTCTGTGCCGTTGAGAACGATATCGTATGCTCTTGCACGAACCTTGCCCGGCTCTGTGTCGATCAGGTGATAATCCTCGTCCATCGGTGCGGTGAAGGGGTGATGCTTTGCATAGTAGCGTCCGTCCTCCTCGTCGTACTCAAAGAGCGGGAATTCTGTTACCCAAAGGAATTTAAAATCGTCGGGGCGTGTAAGTCCAAGACGCTTTGCACATTCGCAACGAAGCGCGCCGAGAACATCGAACACAACACTGTTTTTATCTGCCATTACGAGAAGCAAATCGCCGTTTTCAAGCTCTGTAATTTCTGCGATTTTTGCGTTCTCATCCTCAGTCAAGAATTTTGCGTAAGATGAGGAAATCTCGCCGCTTTCTGATTTTTTGAGCCACGCAAGTCCCTTTGCCTTGAACTGCTTTGCGATTTCGGTCAGGCTGTCAATTTCCTTACGAGAGAATTTTGCGCCACCCTTGACATTGATTGCTCTTACGCTTCCACCGTTTTCGATAGCGCCTGCGAACACCTTGAACTCGGTACCACGGAGTGCATCGGTAAGGTTCTTCAGCTCAAAGCCGAAGCGAAGGTCGGGCTTGTCCGAGCCAAAGCGCTCCATAGCCTCTGCCCATGTAATGCGCTCAAACGGAGTTTCAAGTGGCTTGTGCATAAAGTTATCAAAGATATACTTAATGAAGCCCTCGTTGATTGCGATAATCTCGTCCTCATCGGTGAAGGAGATTTCAAGGTCAATTTGCGTAAATTCGGGTTGACGGTCTGCACGAAGGTCCTCGTCACGATAGCAGCGGGCGATTTGGATGTAGCGGTCAAAGCCCGAATACATAAGCAGCTGCTTATAAAGCTGAGGCGACTGCGGAAGCGCATAGAATTTGCCGGGGTGAACACGGCTCGGAACGAGATAGTCGCGCGCTCCCTCGGGTGTCGGTCTTATCAGATTAGGCGTTTCTATGTCGATAAAGCCGTTTTGATTAAAGTAATTTCTTGCAAGGTTAGTAATTTGCGATCTTGCAATAATGTTTCTTTGCATATCGGGACGGCGAAGGTCAAGATATCTGTGCTTCAAGCGAAGCTCTGCTCTTACATCACTGCCTGCGGTAATTTCAAACGGCGGGGTTTGAGCCTTGCCGAGAATTTTAAATTCGTCAACGCAGATTTCGATGTCGCCTGTGGGAATATTTTTGTTTTTAGTTGCTCTTTCTCTTACAACTCCCTTTGCGCAAAGCACAAACTCAGCACGGACGGTGAATGCCGCATCAAAGATTTCTCTGTCGGTCGTTTCGTCAAACGCAAGCTGAACAATTCCGCTTCTGTCACGAAGGTCAATGAAGATAAGCGAGCCCAAATCTCTTTGCTTTTGCGCCCAACCGAGCACGCAAACACGCTTTCCTATGTCCTGCGTGGTAAGTGTTCCGCAATAGTGGGTACGCTTGTCGCTTTTTTCAAAATTTTGAACCTCTGTTGCCATTTTAAGCCTCACATTTTAAATTATTTTCGCATATATTATTAAAAATAGCATTCATACCTAATAGTATAACAACTTTTAAGTTGTATGTCAATAACTTATTTAAAATATTCCAAAACAAAAAAGCGAGGCGGGCACTCCCGTGTCCGCCTCGGTGCTTTAAGTTATACCTCTTGTGCCTCGAAGCTGTCTGACTGTGCATGAATTGCCTCACTGTCAAGAGCATCGAAATACGCCTTGATTACCGCACCCTCGAGCTGAGATCTGAACTCTGCATTGATAGGGTGAACGATATCTCTGTACGTTCCGTCGGGGTTCTTTCTCGACGGCATAACGATAAAGAACTTATCTCTTGCGTTGATGACCTTAATGTCGTGTACTGCGAGAGCGTCGTCAAGGGTGATTGAAACGACCGCCTTCATCGGTCCTTCGTCGAAGCATTTCCTGATTTTGATGTCTGTGATTGTCATAAATTTCTCTCCTATGGCTTTGATTTTCTTTGAGTGCCTTACCTCTCATTACTAATTTTACCACAAAATTATGAACTAAATGAGAACAAACAGAAATTTTTTAATGACTCCAATGTGATGCTTTTGTGAAGGTAAACATTGTTTTTGGGGATTTGGGGGCTTTTTTGACATTTTTTGCGGAAATTTATCGAATGCTTTGGAGGCTTTATGGCAAGCGAAAATACTCACCTTTCTCTTTTTGAGCTTGATAGAATTTTCAAGAATGCGAAAAGCATATTTTTTGTTGGCATCGGTGGCATTTCGATGTGCTCCTTAGCGGAGCTTTGTATTCGCTGTGGCAAGGAGGTTTTCGGGTACGACAGATGTCACGGTGAGGAGTGCCGTCGGCTCGAAAGAGTCGCACATATTCGGTATTGCTCAACCACAGACAACGTACGGGGTATGGATTTGGTGGTGTTTTCAAATGCTATTGACAGGGATTGCTTCGAGCTTTGCACGGCACGCTCTCTCGGTATTCCGTGTGTATCACGGGCAAATTTTCTTGCATACGTGATGTCGGGGCATCGCATACGTATAGGGGTTAGCGGTATGCACGGAAAGAGCACGACTACTGCTATGCTGACAAAAATTTTCTCCGATGCGGGACGAGATCCAACATCAGTATGCGGAGCAAAAATGTGTGATTATGATGCCCCGTATCGCTTTGGACACAGTGATTTTTTTATCTTTGAGGCGTGTGAATATATGAATTCGTTTCTCAATTTTACGCCAACTGATGCCGTGGTGACCTCGATTGACTTCGACCATCCCGATTTTTTCAAGGACTTATCTCAGGTAAAAAGCTCGTTTGAGCAATATATTTTGCCTGCGGCACGGGCATTTGTCAATGCCGACGACGAAGGAAGCAAGGGCTTAACGCACCCATTTAAAATCACCTTTGGAATTGATAATAGTGCTGATTATATGGCAAAAATCGACACAGGTGCCACAAAAAATGCATTTTATGCCCTAAAGCACGGCAGGGTGACGGCACACATTGAGCTGAAGGAGTTCGGCAGATACAATGTATATAACGCCCTATGCGCCTTTGCGGTTGCATGTGAACACGGAATCCCGCCCGTTGTTGCCGCACGCTCTCTTTCAAGCTTTGAGGGACTCGGTCGCCGTCAGGAGCTGCTTGGGCACACCTGCTTGGGAGATAAAACCAGCCACAGAGTCCCTATTTTTCTTGATTATGCGCATCACCCGACGGAAATTCGCGCATCGCTTTCGGCATTTCGTGATATGGGGTACAAAAGCATTCTCTGCATTTTTCAAGCGCACACCTACTCTCGCACCTATGCTCTTTACGAGGATTTTACAAAGGCCTTTGGAGATGTAAGCGAGGTGATTTCCCTGCCGATTTACGCCGCACGAGAGAAAAACACCTTTCCGATAAGCGACGAGGGCTTTGCACGTGATATCGGCGCTGTGTTTATGAGTGATTACTCCGAGGTCGCCGCATTTGTCAAGCGCTCAAGCGCCGATGCGGTGGTAATTATGGGTGCGGGCGATATCGTGGGACTGAAAAATTATTTAATTTGAATTTTGTTCTTTACTTTAGAGATAAAGTGTGTTAAAATAGAGCCGTAAAGCGAAGCGGGAGGGAATTTTATGGCTCAGCAATACGGAGATTTGGCGAGCGTTTACGATGCGCTCAATGCGGATTTTGATTATGAAGCATATGCGGAATATATTGATGCTCAAATAAAAGCTCACAAATTACATGACACGTCCTTGGTGCTTGACCTTGCGTGTGGCACGGGAAAAATAACCCTTCTTTTGCGTGACAGGGGCTACGATATGACGGGCGTTGACATAAGTGAGAGCATGCTTTCGGTAGCACGTGATATCTGCTATGAAAATGAAATTGAGGACATTTTATGGCTTTGTCAGAGCATGCAGAGCTTTGAGCTTTACGGAACAGTGGATGCGTGCGTTTGCTGTCTTGATTCGCTCAACTATCTTACAAGCTTGGCCGACCTTAAAAAATGCTTCTCGCTCGTGCATAATTACCTTATCCCTGACGGTGTGTTTGTTTTTGATATAAACACCCCTTATCGCTTTAAAAATGTTTACGGTCAAAATGCGTACATTCTGGAAAGCGACGGCGCTTTGTGCGCTTGGCAAAACGATTTCAACGAGAAATCGGGAATTTGCAGATTTTATCTTTCCGTTTTCGAAGAAAATGACGACGGAACATATTCTCGCTTTGACGAGGTGCAAAGAGAAAGATGCTACTCTATGACACAGATTTTGAATGCGCTTAAGGCTTGCGGCTTTGAGGTTTTGGACATTCACGGCTCGCTTGAGGGCAAGAGTGCTACGGAAAATGACGAAAAATGGTACTTTACCGTAAGGAATATTAAAAAATAAGTCAATTTGGCTTTGGGAGAAATTATGGCAAAAAATCAATCAAAAATTCTTCGAGCTATGACTCGTGACGGCAGTGCGAGGGCATATGTTATCAATTCGACCGATATTGTAAACACAGCAATAAAATATCACAAAACTGCGCCTACTGCCTCTGCTCTGCTCGGCAGAACGCTCACGGCAACAAGCGTTATGGGCTGTATGCTCCCGGAAAACGGTGACGTTATTACAGTTGCGGTTCGCGGAAACGGTCTTGCGGGTACTACTCTTTGCTGCGCCGATTACTACGGAAACGTGCGTGGCTATGTTGCAAACCCCATGGCTGACCTGCCTGTAAGGGCTGACGGAAAGCTTGATGTTGCGGGCATTGTCGGCGGTGGAATTTTGTCTGTTATGAAGGATGTGGGCGACGAGGTTCCCTACAACGGAAACATTGAGCTTATAAGCGGTGAAATTGCCGAGGATGTGGCGCAATACTTCGCTACAAGTGAGCAAACTCCCACGCTTTGCGCGCTCGGTGTGCTTATAAATCCCGACTTCTCGTGTGCAGGTGCGGGCGGTGTGTTCGTTCAACTGCTCCCATTTCCCGACGAGGCTATAATTCCAAAGCTTGAGGAGAACGCCAAAAAGCTGTCGGGCCTATCACACAAATTTGCCGAGGGATTATCGAATGAGGACATTTTGAAAATTGCCCTTGACGGCATTGAATATGACCTGTTTGATGAGATTGATGTTGATTACAAGTGCGACTGCTCTGTTGAACGCACGGCAAGAGCGCTAATCAGTCTTGGCAAGAACGAGGTTGTAAGCATTTTTGACGAGGCGAGAGCCAAGGGAGAGCCCGAGGTTGTTGAGCTTGAATGTCACTTCTGCGACAAAAAATACACCTTTACCCGTGACGAAGCACTAAGACTTTTCAAATAACCTTCAATCTTTCTGATTTTTATACCATTGCTTAAAATGCCAAACAAAGAAAACGGCTCTTGCTTACTGCAAGAGCTTTTTCAATTGTCGCACCTTTTGTGACATCAAGTAAAATGCTCTTGACAGGCATTATTCCCTGAGATATAATTGAGGTATAGAAACACAAAAGGAGAAGAATCATGACACTTTCTATTTTCAATTACAACACCGGAAATAGCTTCACCGACTCGCTGCTAAGCATTCTGACAGTATGCTTTATAATCGGCGCGATTCCTGCTATTTTCAAGTATTTGGCAAGCCGCATAGGCTCATCAGACAAGCAGAATTGGACAAAAACAAGCAATCCTGTTGAAAATTACGAAACGGAGATGAGCAAGTATTTTTACACGAAAGAGGTTCGTTTTCGTGTTTTGGTTCGCACTCTGCCGATTCAATCACTGCTTATTATTGGATTCATTCTAATGCTTATCGGTACGTCTATTGACCACGAAAATACATTCAATGTCGGAGCGACTATGTTTTTGTTGTTCTTTGTGGTTTACGGAGTTCAGTTCTATCGCAACGGCGGATGGCACAATGCGGGAATGGCATTTGACAAGTATGCGGCAAAATACAAGCCCAGAGAATACGTAACCGAAACCCATTATGAATGGGAGGAGGGACGAGAGCACGATAAAAGAATTATCGGTGAGTACACCTATGACAAAAATGCTTTTGAGAATTTCATTACATTTCTTTTAAACCTTCCTATTTTGGCAATAAAGCTCAGTATGTCTGTGACTTATATCATTCTGTTTATCACAGACGATCTTATTATGACTGTAAAATACACCGTATTTTATGCTTTCCAGAAAAAAGCATCAAGGAAAAGAGCAATTCGACATTATGAGGAGCTAATTGAATATTCCGCAAAAAACGGAATTTTAATTCCCCAAAGAATTTATGAAAACGAGGATATGAACAAAATACCCTACGAGATAAATGCTCGTTATCTCGAGGCATCATATCAAAGCGTCAAGCGTGGTGATGAAAGCTTTCTTCTTTTTATAACCGACTCGTCCGATCCTACGCACTATCTCACCTGCAATGTAATTAAAAAAATCACATCAGCCGAAATACTCGAAAACAAAACGCTTTACGTTTACGAAACCGAAAGCTCAAGAATTTACATAAGCATTGTAACAAGCACTCACGATACATCATCCGAGGGATTTCTCCCACTCGTTATTCCGTTTGAGCTATCAAGCGATTGGCAAGAGCCGGGAACACTTTCCGAGGATATTATTCAAATTTACGAGGGCGCTCAATCTGTATATCTCAGACATATGATTGAAAATGAATCTCCCGATACAGAGGTTAATATTGCTGTTTTCGACAGAGAAAACGGCACAGGTGTGTCTGCTTCGGTCAAGCTTTCAAATATAGTCTTGGGTGAGGGTGACGAGCGGTTTACATATCAAATAACCAACTTCACTCCTCTTTGCAGTGCGGGCATTGGCACTGATGCAAGAAATAATGATTCCGATTACGGTCACGAAAGCGACGATTACAGTCACGGAGATGACGGCTATGACGATGACTACGGTCGTAGGGATTATGGTAACAGCACCGAGCACGATCGTGGCGCAAGCCGCCCCGAGCAATTCACAAATCCGCCAAAAAAATCAAGCGTATTGTTCGGTCTTGTCAAGTTTGCGGCAATTATTCTGTCGATTTATCAAATTGTTCGCTATATCGCAAGTCTTAGTTCAGCTACACTCGATACGGTCAAAATTCCGTACACTGCTCTACTTCTGTTCGGAGCCGTTATGCTGATTTCCGCTTTCCAAAAAAGCGCACGAATGATTTACGGAAAAGGACTTCCAATGTGGCGCAAGACGGGCGTGTTTATTTTCAATCTGCTATTCTTCGCCTTCCCGTTTGCGCTTGTATCGTTGTACGTATTTTTAATAAAGCCGGTATATTTGGAAGCATACAATCATATCGATATGCTCTCAAGCTTTGAGCTTCAGCTTTTATCTGCACTTGAAAGCTTCGGCGAGCATTTGGGCACTCTTGTGCAAAACGGTCAAACTTTATTTGCCGCACTGACAATCGCTTCGCCGATTATTATATGGGGTGTTCTCTCGCTTATTCCAAAGCTATTTGCAAAAGAAATCAACAAAAAGCGCAAGTAAAGGATCTCAAAAAGCCGTGATATTTCAAAAAGCTCGACTGTATGTCGAGCTTTTTCTATATTTTGTCAACCGAAATTACGGTCAGGAGCTTGTCCTTTACCTTGAATTTTATCTCACAGTCGGCGAAGGGGAAGCCGTAGGTGCGCTCGCTATCGTCGATATAAGCGGGGCGTGGGTCCTCGGCTAAAATTTCGAGCAGAATTTCTCTTTTATCTTCGGGAAGATGTAAAAGAAGTGAGCTATCACATTCAACCTGTAGCTTATAATCACCGATTTGCTCGGCAAAGCCACCCTCGGCATCGGGAGCTATATCCGCGCTCGGCAGGTATGGCTTTATATCATATATGGGGGTTTTATCCACCATATCTACGCCCGAAACATACAAGATGTGTCCGTATTTATCATTTTTTTCAATCCTTTCAAGCTTCACAAGCGAAAGTCCGAGTCCGTTTGGGCGGAAGGGTGAGCGAGTGGCAAAAACACCCATTTTTGTGTTTCCGCCAAGCTTGGGCGGGCGTACGGTTGGGCTGTATTTTGCGCCCTCGTTTTCCGAAAAGCCCCACACTATCCAAAGGTGCGAAAAGCCCTCTATTCCTCTTATGGCATCGGGGCTTCTGTATTTCGACTCGAAAACTATTTGTCCCTTAAGCCTTTTTACTATTCCGCTCTGGCGTGGTATTCCAAATTTGGTCGGGAAATCGGTGCGGATTATTCCTATTTTCTCTATCTCCATGTTCAGTCCTTGATTTCTGTTGATTTTACCTTATGCTACCACTTATTTTGAAAAAAGTCAAGTTTTGCCTTGAATTTGTGTGAATTTTATTGTAAAATATTGTTATATTACACCTTAAGAGAGGTTCTTTATGAGTAAAAAAATTTTGGTTGTCAGCTCTGCCAACATGGATATGGTGCTTGACATTGAGCGTGTTCCGGACGCAGGACAGACAGTAATTGATAACGGCTCCTATTCGTACGTGCCGGGCGGAAAGGGCGCTAACTCTGCGCTTGCATTTGCACGTCTTGGTGGTGCTTGCTCTTTCCTTACAAGGCTTGGCTCCGACTCTAACGGAGATGCTCTTATGTCGGTTTACGAGCATGAGGGAATTGACACATCATATATTGAGCGTGACGAGGTCGCTCCTACGGGGCTTGCAACAATATTCGTTGAAGGAAGCGGACAAAATCGCATAATCGTTTTTGCGGGAGCTAATCAAAAAATAGACTCCCTCTCCGTTGACAGAGCATTTGAGAGTGATTTTGATGCTCTGTATATGCAGTTTGAGATAAATTACGATGCCATTCTCTACTCGGCAAAAAAAGCGAGCGAGGCGGGTGTGCCGATATTTATTGATGCGGGTGCCATCAAGCATGATTTCCCGTTTGAAAGGCTACCGAGTGTTGAGCTGTTCTCGCCGAACGAGAGTGAAACGTATGAAATCACGGGCGTTATGCCTGATAGCGAGGAAAATTGTCTTGTTGCCTGCGTGGCAATATCACGGCTTGTCAAAGCGAAGCATATAGTTATCAAGCTTGGCGGGCGTGGAGCTTACGTTTTCGACGGCATATCGGGCTCTCTTGTCCCTACATATGATACAAGGGTTGTTGATACAACGGCGGCAGGAGATGCGTTTACTGCGGCATTGACGCTTGAATATTTGCGTACAGCTGACATTATGCGTGCCTGCGACTACGCAAATGCAACAGGTACAATCACCGTTTCAAGAATGGGGGCTTCAAGCTCTATTCCGACAAGCGACGAGGTTGCGGAGTTTTTAAAAAGCGTTAAATAATCTCTACCTGTAATATCTACCTATAATAGCACAAGGCGGCGGGCTTTTGTCCGTCGCTTTCTCTTTAATATTTTTGTGCAAAATGCACAAAATATCACTCCCCCCCCCTATTTTTGTGCAAAATGTCTTGACAGCACATATTTAATAATGTATACTGTATAGTAGATAAATATTTATTTTTATTGTTAAGGAGGGAAATTTTATGAGAAAAAGATTATTTATCTTTATAGCTATCGTTGCGACTCTGCTTTGTCTTTTTGCGATTTCGGCAAGCGCAAGGACCGAGGACTACAATGACACCTTTGTTTTGAAAAACGAAGCTAGCATTGTCCACTATGAAAAATGGTATTACAATGAAAACAAAAGCTATGTAAGAAAGGGCTACACCGACACTGTTACGCTTAGCTTCTTGGACACCGAGGGTAATCCGCTTACAGAGGTTCCAATGTGGGAATATGATGCCGAGGAGGGCAGATATTACTCTCTTGTTTGGTACATTTCCGATTACGAGCTTACATGGGAGGACCAAATCTACGAGGATGCAAATGTAGGACAGCAAACCTATCCTAAATATACAAGCGCCGTTTACACGCTTTCGAAGGTAAGGGCAGTTGACCTCAGATTTGTTTTCAATCAGTACAACACCACACACGATGCGTGGAAGGATGCTGACGGCAACAAAATCACATATAGCCTCAAATCGCTTAAGGGCATTTACCACGCTAACGGCACACCCGACGACACAAGCGATGACATTCGACTTCAACACGCACAGGGCATTGGCCGTGACCAAGACAACTACGGTTATGTTGGCTACGATGCACAGTTTGAGGCAACAGGCAACAAGATAGTTGTAGGTAACTTCCGTGATTGCGATTTCCAACGTGACGAGGAAGGTAACTACGGAACTGCCAACACCTTTTCAAGAGCCGACAATCTACAATGCATCTGGCTTCCCGATACTGTAAAATATTGGGTGGGCGGAGGATTTTCCGGCTGCTACGAGATTGACCTCGGCGACGGCATTGAGGTTATCGCCTGCCAGATTTTGAGAGATAACAAGAGAATCAAGGAAATCAGAATTCCAAACAGCGTTATTTTTATAAACAACGAATCCTTTCGTGGCACTGACCTTACAACTCTCATTCTCGGTGAGGGTGTAACCCTTCATGGTGGCTCTCCGTTCCTTTACACAGGCACGGCTGATAACACCGTAATCTCGAAAAATATCGTAAACTCCACAACTGCAGTAGCGGGTGCGTTCCTTGGTGGAAAAGATAGCAAGCAAAATATCTATCTTGTAGGTAGCTTAACTGATGCAGAAGCATTAAAGGCGCACTTAATTTCAAGAGATTCCAACTTCGGTAATAGTGGCAGAATCGTATTCTACGACTACAACGAAACACAAGAAAGAGCAAGCACGGATAAATATACCGTTATCTTCTATAACTACAACAGATGCGACGCATTCTATTACGGCGATCACGTCATTGTAGATGACAAGAATTGCACAACCAAGGATAACTGCACAAGAAGCTGTGGAATTGCTGTTCCCGATGCACAGGCAAGTCACGCAAATGCAGAAAAGCTCACATATTCAAACGGCTTTGCGGCAGAGGGATTATTCTGTGTAAGCTGTCAAAATGATGGCTGTGAGGTAAAGACCGAGCAGGTACAAAATGCTATCTTTACGGCAAGTGGCTACTCCGTAAACAATACGGGAACTGCACTATGTGGCGGTTACACTGTTGACCTTAAGGCTCTTGAATTTTACGAAAAAAAGAACGGCGATTTGGTTTACGGCATTGTAATTGCAAATGCGGGCAGCTTCGCAGGAAAGAGCTTTTTCGAAAATAAAGAGGTCAACTCCGATAAGGCGCTTCAGGTTGAAATTGACAGTCAGTTCAAGCACTTCAACTGCTCTATCAATTTCGGCGCTACCTCGAATAATTCTCTCAATCTTATCATTTGCGCATACGTAATTGATGGCGAGAATGTTTCATTTATTCAAGCAGATAGCGGAGATACGGTTGACTCATCTCTCGTTGCCGGCGGCTCATTTAAGAGCGTAACTCTTGACAAGGTTGTAGCTCTTGTTCCCACAGGTAAGGAAAACCGTCTTTAATCAAAGCAATTTTAATAAAAAAACGGGCAGTCATTGACTGTCCGTTTTTGATTTTTAGCCGCCGTATCTCAGCATAGCGTCAATTGAGCTCTTTGCGCCGGTATATGTATCGTCATCAAGCTCAATTTCCTCGCCGCCCTCTCCCATCAGGCAATTATAAACATTGACAAGAGTGGTGAGGCGCATATCGTGGCAAACGCAGATTTTGGAAAGCTCATAAAAGCGCTTTTCGGGGTGTTTGTATTGCAAATGCGACACAATGCTATTATCCGTGCCGATAATAAATTCCGTTTTATCACTTTTTTCGACAAAGCTCATAATTGCAGTTGTGCTTCCCGCAAAGTCGGCGTGCCTTGTAACATCGGCGATACACTCGGGGTGAACGAGAAGCAACGCCTCGGGATGCTGTCTTCTTGCATGGAAAACGTCATCCTCGGTTATTCTTGTATGTATCGGACATCCGCCCTTGACGAATATGAAATTCTTTTCGGGTACCTTTTCGGCAATCCAAGCGCCGAGGTTGCAATCGGGAATGAATATTATATTCTTTTGAGGGAGTGCCCTTACGATTTTGTAAGCGGATGCAGAGGTGACGCAAACATCACAAAGTGATTTGAGCCTTGATGTAGTGTTTATGTATGCAACAACTGCGTGGTCGGGGTACTGCTCTCTTAGCCTTTTAAGCTCCTCGACCGACACCTGCTCTGCCATAGGACAGGTTGCCTCGGGATGTGACAGAAGCACTCTCTTTTCGGGAGAAAGGATTTTTGCCGTTTCCGCCATAAAGCGAACTCCGCACATAAGAATATTTTTCTGTGGAGCTGTCTGAGCCTCTTGGCTAAGTCCAAAGGAGTCGCCCACGAAATCGGCAATCTCTATTATATCATGTGTTTGATATGCGTGAGCAAGTATGCAAACATCTTTTTCCTTTTTAAGACGGAGAATTTTCTCTTGAAGCTGTTTAGTTGTGAGCATTTTTGCCCTCCAATGATTAAAATTTACACTATTCTACTATATATTATCTCTTATGTCAAGGCTTATTGAGAAAAAAGTTGTCATTTATTTTTACATATGTCTTGACACATATGACATTATGTGCTACAATGTTACAGATCTATTGTTGATTGTCTATTACTTATTCTGATCAAGGAAGTCTTATTTTTATGAAAACAGACATTTTAATTGTCGGCAGCGGATGCGCAGGTCTTTACTGTGCCATGAAGCTGCCAAGGGATAAAAAAATCACTATCATTACAAAAAGCGCACTTCGTGAATGTGACTCATATCTTGCACAGGGCGGAATTTGCGTGCTTCGTGACGATGACGATTTTGATGCGTTCTTCGAGGATACGATGCGTGCAGGTCATTATGAAAACGACAAGGCAAGCGTTGAGCTTATGATTCGCAACTCACGGGCGGTGATTGATGACCTCATCTCTTACGGAGTTGAATTTGCCCGTGAGGAAGACGGCTCACTTGCCTATACAAGAGAGGGAGCGCACTCAAATCACAGAATCCTGTATTACCGTGACATAACGGGAAAGGCAATCACAGAGGGGCTTATTTGCGCCGTTAGCGCTCTTGACAACGTAACGGTTTTGGAGCATACCACACTTCTTGACATAATTGAGGACGGAGCGTGTCGAGGCGCTGTTGTACGGTTGGATAATGGCGAGCTTGATGTTGTGGAATGTGATTTTACCGTTCTTGCAACAGGTGGAATTGGCGGTCTTTTTGCTCACTCCACCAATTTCCCGCATCTGACCGGAGATGCTCTTGCTATTGCACTCAGACACGGGGTTCGCCTTCGTGATGTGGACTATGTTCAAATTCACCCAACGACGCTCTACAATCCTAACGAATCAGGCCGCAGCTTTCTTATATCGGAGAGTGTTCGTGGCGAGGGCGCGCTTCTCTACGGCAAGGACATGAAGCGCTTTGCAAACGAGCTTTTGCCACGTGACAAGCTCACCGAGGCGATTTTTGCACAAATGAAGCGTGACGGAACGGAGTTCGTTTGGGAGGACCTGCGCACGATTCCGAGAGAGGAGCTTGTTTCTCATTTCCCGAACATAATAGATGCGTGTCGCAAAGCGGGATACGATCCGCTTACCGAATGCATCCCCGTTGTTCCCGCACAACACTATTTTATGGGCGGAGTTTGGGTTGACAGCGACAGTAAAACGTCGCTTGACAGGCTTTTTGCCATTGGCGAAGCATCATGCAACGGAGTTCACGGAAAAAACAGGCTTGCAAGCAATTCGCTCCTTGAAAGTCTTGTATTCGCTTCTCTTGCGGCGAAAAAGATATCTAACTGTGATGTGATATTGAGCGATTTTGACTACGAAGGCGTAATGCTTGATGCGTATTATGACGCAGAAGCGCTTGAAAATGAATATAAAAAATCAGTGCTTGAGGAAATCGAGCGTGTTAAGAGGAGGAGAAAAAATATGTTTGATGAGGTTACTTTAAAGCTACAGGTAGATCCGCTTATTATGAGTGCGCTTCGTGAGGACATCACAAGCGACGACGTTTCAACCAACAGTGTTATGAGAGATGCGACACTCGGTGAGGTTGACCTGATTTGTAAGGAGGACGGCATTCTGTGCGGTATGCAGGTGTTTATGAGAGTGTTCTCCCTGCTTGACTCCAAGACCGAATTTGAGGTTTTTGCAAACGACGGCGACAAAATCACCAAGGGACAGCTTCTTGCACGTGTTCGTGGAGATATCCGTGTGCTTCTTTCGGGTGAGCGCACTGCCCTTAACTATATGCAAAGAATGAGCGGTATTGCGACCTACACTCGCTCGGTTGCCGACCTTCTTATCGGCACGAAAACAAAGCTTCTTGACACAAGAAAGACAAGCCCAAACAACCGTATCTTTGAAAAATACGCCGTACGTGTCGGCGGAGGCACAAACCATCGCTACAATCTGAGCGACGGAGTTCTTTTGAAGGATAATCACATAGGCGCTGCCGGCTCGGTGCGTAATGCCATTCTTATGGCGAAGGAGTATGCTCCGTTCGTACGCAAGATTGAGGTTGAGGTTGAGAGCTACGATATGGTCGTTGAGGCGGTTGAGGCAGGAGCTGATATTATTATGCTTGACAATATGAGCCACGAGGAAATGAGAAGGGCCATTGAATTTATTGATGGCAGAGCCGAAATTGAGGTATCGGGAAATGTGACAAGAGAAAATATTGCGCGTCTTTGCGACCTCGGTGTTGATTTTATTTCAAGCGGAGCTCTTACGCACTCTGCTCCTATTCTTGACCTTTCGCTCAAGAATCTTCACGCTATATGAGGTGTTATATGACAGGAGAGCAAAGACGAGAGAAAATTATAGAGCGCCTTGAGAGTGCGACGAAGCAGATTTCCGCTACGGCGCTTGCGACGGAATTTTCGGTTAGCCGTCAGGTTATCGTTGGAGATATTGCGATTTTGCGTGCGCAGGGGTATGAGATTACTGCTCTTGCAAGGGGATACGTGCTTAAAAAATCGATGCTTTGCGAAAGAGTTTTCAAGGTTTATCACTCCGACGAGGACACGGAAAGAGAGCTGAACATTTTCGTTGATGCGGGCGCTACCTGCGTTGACGTGTTCATTTATCACAGAAGCTACGGCGAGGTGCATGCACCCATGAACCTCAAATCACGCATTGACGTGGCGAATTTTTTGTCCGATATTGCATCGGGAAAATCAAGCCTGCTCAAGAACGTGACCTCGGGCTATCACTATCACACAATCCACGCACCAAGCACGGAGATTTTGGACATAATCGAATCTCAGCTTAAGGAAAACGGATTTTTAGCTCCGCTCCAGGATTATGAGCCAAAGAATGTTAAAAAATAGGCTATGTCACAGCTAAGAGTTGAATAACAAAGTGCTTTTGACGAGGAAAGAACGAAGAAATACAAGGCGGAGCGAGGGCGCATACTCTTTAGCTGTCTGTAACCGAGCGAGAACACAGTATTTCGAGGTTGTTTTCCGTCAAAAATCAATCTCGTGTTGGGACAGAGCCAAAAAATAACACAAAAAAGGAAGTGAAAAATCACTTCCTTTTCATTTTGATTAAAATTCCTTTGAAACGGCAGGAACGAGTGCGATAACCTGATTTAGAGTTACGCTCTTGAAGGTATCGTCGCCTATTGTTACATTGTTACCGCTATCCGATTGAATGAAGGTAACGCCGTTAGCATCAATTACATATGCGCAAATTATGAGGTCGAGCTCAACGTCCGTGTTTGCGCCAAAGTTGATTGAGCAATCAAAGTTACAGTATTGGCTGTCTATTTCAACCTGGAGTGCCTTTGTGGTATTAACCTTGTTTGAAGCATTGAAGAAATCATTGCCGTCGAAGCTTTTTGCATTTGCAATTACAACGCCGTACTTGATTTCGCCCATTGCTTCCTTGTAGGTCTTTAGAATATCAAGCGCTACCGTATAGCCACCGTTAATAGAGTTTTTCTCGCTATTTGTAGAATAGCCCTTTGCAAAGAATATAGCAGGAAATTCCGCCTTAGCATTGTGCGTACAGCCCTCGTTTGTACAGCCTATGATTTTTTCGCCTGCGTTGTGGTAGCCGTTTTTGTACTCTATGATTACCGATTCGTTATGAACGGGACTTGCCTGCGCAACTCCGCTTGTACCGCATCTGTCACAGTTTACAACGCAAGGGTTGCCGTCCTCGGCGTGAGCGCCGTCATATGCCACATCACAAAGGTTGGCATCGTAAATTACCATAAACTTGTTGTATGTATAATTTTCGTCAAGGTAGTCCTCGTATGAGTAGTACTTTGCCTGTGAAAGACGGGTTGTATTCGCGCACACGCTTTTTATTCTGTCATAATCCGTGCCTGTGTAATAGGTGATAAATGATGTTTGAGAAACAGAAGAAAGCGCGTCCTTGCCGAAGCTTGTGAAATTCTCAGTCAGCACAAGCTCATTAACGCTTGAGCAATTCATAAACATTGACTGACCAAATCCACTGTTAAGAGCAACTATTTTTTGAAGCGTTGTGCTTCCGTAAAATATGTTTTGACCCATTGTAGTAAGTGTAGACGGCAAAACTATTGAGGTCAGCTTAGATCTTGCAAATGCGTAGTTACCGATGCTTGTCAAGCCCTCGGGCAAAACAAGCTCGGTTATGTTAAGTATACCGTTGTCGGGATTACAGAAGCCCTGCTCTCTGATTTCAACCGTGTTTTCAAGAGTGATAGAGGTGAGTGAATCACAGTTGTAAAACATACGGTAACCGATTATGGGAGATTTAGAGTTAACAGTTGTAATAGATATGCAATCGTAGAATATATCCTGTCCTACCGTTTCAAGAGTTGACGGCAGTGTAACCGATGTTACGCCCGCTCCCTTGAACGCATAGTTGCTGATAGTGGTACAGCCCTCGGGAATCACGACTCCGCCCGAAAGATTTGAGGTTCTGAAGGAAAGCTCACCAATTGAAACGAGAGTTGACGGGAATACAACCCTTTCAAGGCTTGATGTATAGCTCGCCATTTCCTTTGGAATTGAGGTTATTCCCTCAGGAATAATCAGCTCCTTAAGTGAATTACAGTAAGTAAATGCATACTGCTCTATGCTTGTCAGAGTGCTCGGCAAGGTGACATACATAAGAGAGGACGGAATTGAGGTTGTGCCCTTGAAGGTATAGCTGCCGAGTGTGGTAAAGCCCTCGGGGAAGGATACAGTCAAAAGCGCGGTATAGCCACTCTCTGTTTTCATAGCGGACATGGGGGTTGAAAGCGTTCCCTTTGGAATTTCAATCCTTATAACATCCTTTGCGGCGTATGACTTGCCTGTCTTGCTATTGAGGTCAGAGTAGCTAAAACCGACAGATGTGGAGTTTTTGCAAATGTAGTATGCAGGGTATGTAACTCCGTCTGACATAAGAACTCTTGATGTTGCACCTGCCTTACCGTCATCACCAAAAACGGATTTGTCCGGCATTCCGGAAATCTCGGTAATGGCGGTCCATTCGGGAATTTCGGTCGCATATGCGCTAACGGCAAGCAGGCACGAAATTAGTGCCGTAACGATAGCGAAAAAAACGATTTTTCTTTTCATGATTTCTCTCCTTGGCGGGTACGCACCCGCGAGCATAAAATACTATTATAGGGTAATTATACCATATATGATATAGCTTCGTCAATTCGCATAATAAACAAATACCCCCCCCTAAAATTGTGCATATTGCACAATTTTAGGGGGAGTGCAGAATGCGGAATGCGTAATGGTCGGTGCGGACCGACAGCCGAATAAACCTGCTTCGTGGCTGATTTTTAAATTAAGGCTAAACTAATACGGATTTTGCGTGTCGAGGCTCTCGACTGCCTCAGGCGCTTGCCTGCGGAGTGCACAAAAAAATCGCTCTCTTTGGCGGAGAGCGATTTTGTCACTATATGTCCTTGAAAATTTCAAGCTTTGTTTTTTTGAGAATTTTTGATATGACTTTTGGGGTTAAATTCGGGAAAAGTCGGTAAAAGAAGCTCATCAGGTGGGCATCAATTCCAACCACGATACGCGCTTTTCTGCGTTTTATCTTGCGAAGGATTTTCTTTACGGTTTTGTCAAGGTCGGCACACACCTTCATAAAGAGGCGTGCGTCCTTCTCTGATGCGTTTTGGTTTTTCATAATGTCGGTTTTGACAAAGCCGTTCATTACCGTTGCGACATAAAGGCTCTTATTCTCCCTTGCCATACACTCAAAATACGCCCTTGACGCACTTTTTGATGCGCAGTATGCGCTAACGCCCGCAAAGGTGCATAGCGCGCTTGAGCTTGAAAAGGAAATTATCGCACCCTGTGTCGATTTTTTGATAACGGGAAGGAGCGCCTCGGTTGCATAGACCTGTGAGTAAAAGTTGACCTCGAGGGCGCAAATTACATCGTCGGAGCTTGAGTTTTCAACCGATGCGAATTTGGGCAAAATGCCTGCACAATTTATGAGAGTGTCAATGACAACTCCCTCACTCTCGAGAGTGCTTACAAGTGCTGTCCAATTCTCCTTTTTAGACACATCAAGGGGGGTAACGATGAATTTCTCGCCAAGAGTGTCCCTCATTTTTTCAAGAAGCTCAACTCGCCTTGCAATACCGTAAACCGTACAGCCATAGTCACAAATCAGCCTTCTTGAAAGCTCTGCGCCAATTCCGCTTGACGCACCCGTGACTATTACCGTCTTGTTTTTCAAATCGTATCTCATATCATTTTTAACAAAAACCGCACACACGGTGCGGCTTTTGATTTCCTTTTGTTAAATTATCTTTGAACTCGTCCGCTTCCGCCACCCTTGATAAGAGCTTCAACCTCTTTTACGGAAACGAGGTTGTAGTCGCCGAGGATTGTGTGCTTGAGGCACGATGCGGCAACTGCGAATTCGATTACGTCCTGTGGCGCTTTTTCCATGAGCGATGCGTAAATGAGTCCGCCACCGAAGGAGTCTCCGCCGCCTACACGGTCAACGATATGTATATCGTAGGAGCGAGAGAAATAGTAGTCGTTTGTTTCTACATCGTAAAGCATTGCCGCCCATTTGTTATCATTTGCGGAGATGCTGGTACGGAGAGTGATTGCAACTCTTTTGCATCCAAAGCGGTCGGAAAGCTGCTTTGCAACGCTCTTGTAGCCCTCGTGGTTTACAACGCCTGCGTCAACATCGGTGTTCTCTGCCTTAATGCCGAATACCTTTTCTGCGTCCTCCTCGTTTGCGATGCAAACATCAACGAGCTTCATAAGCTCGCCCATTACCTTGCCTGCCTGCTCACTTGTCCAGAGGTTCTTTCTGAAGTTGAGGTCACAGCTTGTTGTAATTCCTCTTTCACGGCACACGGTAAGTGCATCCATACAGATTTCGGGAAGCTCGCCACCGAGAGCGGGTGTAATTCCTGTGAAGTGGAACCAGGTTGCGCCGTCAAGAATTTTATTCCAATCGAAATCGCTTCTCTTTGCAAGAGCGATAGCGGAGTACGCACGGTCGTAAATTACCTTTGAGGGACGTTGAGATGCGCCTGTTTCGAGGTAGTAAATACCAACTCTTTCGCCACCTCTTACGATATCTGATGTGTCAACGCCGTATCTGCGAAGCGAATTTACTGCCGCCTGACCGATTTCGTGTGTTGGGAGCTTTGTTACATATGATGCGTCAATTCCGTAGTTTGCAAGTGATACGGCAACGTTTGCCTCGCCACCGCCATAGGTTGCGCCGAAGGTGTCTGTCTGCACAAATCTTGTGTAGCCTGCGGGATTGAGTCTAAGCATTATTTCGCCAAAGCATACTGTTTTCATAATTTATTACTTCCTTTGCTATAATATTTTTATTACACCATTATTTTACTCTACTTTGCTCGAATAGTCAAGGGCTTTACCTGTATTTTTCGTAGTAAAACAAATATTGCTGTGCAATTCCTGCGTTTTCGCCAAGCGCTTCTATATCTATTCCGTCAGGGAAATAGCGCTCGAGCGTGCGTTTCATATGAACATCAATGGGAAACGCCCTCGTTTTTCCAAAGCCGAAAAGGAGTGCGCACGATGCCACCTTAAGCCCAACCCCCTTGATTTGACAGAGATGCTCAACGCATTTTTCAAAATTGCTCTCGCCTAATAAATAGTCTATTTTTACACTACCGTCATCAAGGAGGCGACACGCATCGAATATGTATTTTGCACGAAAGCCCATTTTCAAGGAAAAAAGCTCCTCAACACTTGCGCAAAGCAGCGCATCAAGCGTTGGAAATGTGTTGTCCGATTTGTCCAAAAGCGCAATACTGTGTCCGTATTTCGCGCAAATCGAGGAAATTATTTTTTTAATTCGAGGTATGTTGTTATTTTGCGAGATTATAAAGGAAATTATCGCCTCGGTTGGCTCTTGTCGCAAAATTCTGATGCCCTTACCATACTCAACAGCCCTTTTCATATGCTCGCTTGGGCAAGCGCTCATAATAGCGGAATTTATTGCATCGTAGTCAGTATCAAGCGCAAGATATTTTTTCCAGATATCCTCATAGTCCTGCTCTGTTGCGTTGTAAATGTAGAGCTCGTCCTCGCTATCCTGTGCGAACACGATATATTTGCCGAGCGCAACTCCGCCAACCTCGTATTTATGTCCGAATATCGACACAGGCTCAAAGCGAAAGCATTGTCCGCAGTCGAAGGTTTTAAAAAGACTGATTTGCGGGATATCGGTTATATGGACGGCACAAACGGCGTTCTCGGTGACAAATTCTGCTATTTTCTCCATCATATCACCCCTCCCAAAACCAAAAAGCTAAGCACACATATAGCCACTATCATTACACAGCTGACAATCAAAAGAATTTTGGTGTCTGATTTCTCGCCTTTCGTGTTATCGAGCAGGCGCGCGCCTCTCATAGCCTTAGTAAGAGGCTTATACAGAAGCATCGCAAGTGATGCATTCGCGCATCCCTTAACCAAATTAAAGGGCAAAAACACCGTTGGGAGCATCTTAGCTACCATTTCTCTTGTCGCCCCCACCATATAAAGCGGTGTGATAAGATAATTCCACAGCATCATAGCGCAGCACATAGATACAACTCCTATGCAAAGGCCTATAATAGCGCCACACAGGGTGCGTTTTTTTCGATAGATCAATGATGCCGTAACGGCGAAGAACGAGGACGAGATTACATTCATAACAAAGCCGATAATTCCCGTTGTGCTTATCGTAACAAGCTCGAGCAGTGCGGTGATAACAGTTATCAAAAGCGCACTGACAGGCCCTAAAATGAAGCCCGAGATTACTATTATTATGTCCTTGGGATCATAGTCAAGGAAGCCTGCCACCTTTATCGGAATAAGGTTACCAAGGCATGTCATTACGAATGCGAGGGCGGAAAAAAGCCCTATCATTACTATTTTTCGTGTGTCGGTTTTCATATTTCTCCTATCTGCAAAAAACAAAATCGCCCCTTAGGGCGACAAAAAACACTTTCAGTATCTTTTTTCATCCAGACTTTAACTGTCGGTTTTGGAATTTAACCAAATCTGCGCCTTGCGCTCGTGGACTTTACCACCGATCGGGAATTTCACCCTGCCCTAAAGATATTAACCTACTGAAATTATACTCTCAATTTATTGCATTGTCAACACCTATGTAAAAAAATGAAAAAAATCTCAAAAAAATTCGCAAATTTCTATTGATATTAAAAATAAGGTGTGATAAAATATCTTTATTAAAAATCTACATTAAAATCTACGATTACTTAGGAGATTAATTTTATGAATTCAAATGTAAGACCTGAGTCTATGCAAAGAATTACAACCCCAGAGCTTGCCAATGCCTTTATCGAGGAGCAAATCAAGCTTGTAAGAGAGCAGGTTGGAAGCAAAAAGGTGCTTTTGGCTTTGTCCGGCGGAGTTGATTCAAGCGTTGTTGCAGCGCTTCTTATCAAGGCTATCGGAAAGCAGCTGTATTGCGTGCATGTAAATCACGGACTTATGAGAAAGAACGAGAGCGAGCAGGTTGTTGAGATTTTCGGCAACGAGCTTGATGCTAACCTCATTTACGTTGATGCGACAGACCGTTTCCTTGACCTTTTAGCAGGTGTTAGCGACCCTGAGCGCAAAAGAAAAATTATCGGCGCAGAATTCATAAATGTATTTGCAGACGAGGCAAGAAAGCTTGAGGGTGTTGAATTCTTGGCTCAAGGCACAATTTACCCCGATATTCTTGAAAGCTTCAAGCAGGCTGAGGGTAAGAAGGCAGTTAAATCTCACCACAATGTCGGTGGCTTGCCTGACGACCTTAAGTTTGAGCTTGTTGAGCCTCTTAAGCTTCTTTTCAAGGACGAGGTAAGAGTTGTCGGCGAGGCGCTCGGTCTTCCGCACGCTATGGTTTACCGTCAGCCGTTCCCGGGCCCCGGTCTTGGTGTAAGATGCCTTGGCGCTATCACAAGAGACAGACTTAACGCACTTCGTGAGGCAGATGCAATTCTCCGTGAGGAGTTTGATATAAACGGTCTTGCCGAGAAGGTTTGGCAGTACTTTATCGCTATTCCCGACATCAAGAGCGTTGGCGTAAGAAACGAGTCAAGATATGAGGGCTGGCCCGCTATCATTCGTGCGGTAAATACTACCGATGCTATGAGCGCAACCATCGAGGAAATTCCTTACGCGGTTCTTCACAAGATTACCTCAAGAATCGTAAACGAGGTAGAGGGCATCAACCGTGTTCTCTACGATCTCACACCAAAGCCAACAGGCACAATCGAGTGGGAGTAATTCGGCATTTCGGGCTGCGATTAAAAACAATAAAATTAAAAGCCTTGCGTTTGCAAGGCTTTTGTTTTTTAATTTATTGGAATTAGCTTCATATACTCGGTATAGAAGGTTTGGGAGATGAAATCGACGGGGATTAGGGTGAGTGAGTCCTCGTGAACCTCGACAATCCAGCCCTCAGAGTACTTTCCCTTCATATTTTCGCGACTGGGTGAGTTCTCCTCTATCCATCTCGGTGTGCAGACGCTCGGGTTATGAACCATATAGCAATAATCGCCGTTGAAATTTGAAACATTGAGATTTGGGTTGTATTTTTCAAGCTCAAACATCCAATGTGAGTGGCCGCTGAAGAACACAACATTTTTATATTCCTTAAGAAGCGCACGGAATCTCATTTCGTCACCTGCACCGTAGCTAAAGGGCAAATCGTATGCGTAGCCACCCGGATTTCTCAGGTTACCCACGGCGTTTTCCTGTCTGCCACCGGGGCCTGAAAGAAATGTATGGAAATACAGAAATACTGTTTTGTCCTTGTATTTTTCAAGCACTCCCGCAAGCCAATCAAGCTGCTCAGCGGTAACAATGGAATATTCCTTGCCTGTGGGCTTTTTGGGGTAATTCCACGAGGTTTGACAGAAGAATACAAATACGCAATCCTCGTTCTCGCTTGGAGCATAAACGAAGTCAAGTCCGTTATCGGCGATATCGCTAACCTCTTCATCCGTTTTGTTTGCGGTATTTATCTTTTCAAGCCATTTTCCGTTGCCGACAGAGGTTGAGTCATGGTTTCCCGTGGTGGTATAAACCTTATAATCTCTGTCCTTTATCGTATTATTAAAGAAATCGAGATCCTTATCCGCGCCGTCGGAGATATCTCCCGATATTGCAACGAAATCAATTTCCCCATATTCGTCAAAGAAGTCAAGAGCGCCCTCAAAATACTTTCCGTCGTTTGTGTGGACATCGGAGAGTGATCCGAAGGTGTAATCCACCTTACCCTGTGTGTATTCTGTGGGGATTTTAACAAAATAATCGTAATCTCCGCCGTTTGTAGCCATTATGTACTCGCAATCTGACGGAAGCACAATGCTATCAAGCGTCACGCCGCTTTCGGTTGAAGGAATGGTTGCAACATCGTTATAATGAGGGAGCCTTTGCTTTTCCTTGTTCGCGTAATATAGGCGAAGCTCTCCGCTCAGCTTATTGCTTACGGTGATTTGACACGATATTTGTCCCCTTTGAGATTTTTCGCCGTCGATTGCCATACTGATAAGAGTTATCTCGGTCCGCTCTACAAAAACCTCGCCGCAATCTATACATTCCTTTCCCTCAGTGTAGCCCGTTTGATTGATATCAGGCTCAACCCTTGGGAATATTTTTTCGTTATGAGATGCTAAAATGAGTGTTGGCTCAACCAAAATTTCGCCGCAATCTGCACATTTTTTGCCCTCTGTGTAGCCGTTTTCAGTGCAGGTCTTGGGAATGGCGGGAACTATCTGCTCGCTGTGCGTGTGCTCACTCGAGGATAACTGCTCGCCCTGTGTGTTCTCACACGATGCAAGACACAGTGCAGATGCTATACACAAGAGAAGAATAATTGCCTTTACTGTGATTTTCTTCATTTTCTTTCTCCTTAATTTATTTTGTGCCTACACGGCGGTCAACTCGCTTTATCTCCTCGGTAAGCTCGTCGAAGGGTGTTAGATTGTGGTGCATTTTGCCGAGGTCGTTTCTCGTTGACGCATCGGGCGAGCCACTGTAAACGTAGCCCTCGCTACGCATATATGCGTTCCATCTGCGATGCTCAAGCGGCTCGATAATTGCGATTTCCGCCTCGGTAAGCTCGTCCTCTCTTTTGCCTGCGCTCGGAATAACGAGCTGCTCTCTTAGGTGCATATGAATCGCCGATGCCATTGACGAGCGATAGTTGTACTCGAATTTCCAAAAATCGTCGGGGTTGCCCCATTTACAATGACGCTCAAAGGCAAGCGCCTCAAGCTCGGAGTCAAGAATTACCCTGTCAGAGAACGAGGTTTTAATATCTCCTATGAAGTCTATATCGTATGATTGACCTCTGTAATTTGTAATTCCGACAAGGGAGTCTCTTGCCTCGGTGCTGTACACGATAGAATTTATGCTTGGCTTAATGCCCATACGCTCAAAGTACATTCTGAGATTTACTGCAGTTCTTATATTAAGCTCGTCACTACCGAGAGCGCAGAACACGTAGGTTGTATCGGTCAAGGCACTCAAAGCCGTTGCGAAATCCAACGTATCGGTATCGTAGCCCGAATGGATTGTGATTTTGTATTGCGCCTCGCCGTCGACGTAAACGCCGTTATATTTTTCTGACATAAGCTCGGGACAGAGGGCGGCAAATTTTTGCTCTGCAAGCGGATCTCTGTCGAATGCGTGAATTTCTATTCTGTAATCTATCATTTGGCAGAACCAAGAGAGCGCCTTTATCATTTCCGTGCCGTGCTTACCCATACCGACAATGACGGCGGAAATCAGATACGTGCCGTCCTCTTGCTTTTTTGCGCCCTCAAAGATCTTTTTTCCGTCCTCAAATAAAAATCTGTTGATAAGAGAGCGGGTTTCGTTTATTCTGCGAACTTTTATGCCCTCTTTTTTTGTTTGAGTGAGCAAAAGCTCTGCCTCGACACGAGTTGAAAGCACATACAGATTCGATTTTTCTCTTTGTCCGTATTGTGAGATGATTGCAATTCCTTGACTGAGGTTTTCGCTTTCGTTTTCGCCCATTATGAAGAAATGGAGCTCTCTTTTCAAGCTATGATGATTAAAGCCGATAGCGGCGATATCCTTTTGAAACATAATCGCCTTGATTTTCTTCGCCCTTTGAACGAGCTCAAAGGTGTTTTCCTTATTTTCCTCAAAAACGTCTGTGAATACGATAACGCAGCCCTTACGGGTTTTCTTTACGTCCTCGGCGAGAGTTATCGTTTTCTCGTTAAGCTCCGAAAAGATGTAGGCGTCCTTGAAATATGCGCATATGTAGCGCGCGTGAGCCGAAATGTTTTTGAACAGTGACAAAATAAATCCAAAGGTAAGCACAGGGGCAACAATGCAAAGAATTGATGCAAAGGATGAATACAATGCTATAACCCACGCATCTGCGCCTGTCATTTGCTCTATTACAAAGAAATAGTCAACGTCGATAACGAAAAGCTGAAGAACGTTGTGCGCAGAGAGAAAAATTGTCTTTAAGAGCGACAGAGCCGTTCCCTCGAATATTTTGTGGTAAATCGGTAGGTACATCAAAAGAGCACTGATTATAACTCCCGAGAACACCGTGTTAAAGGGGGTTAGCACCTCTGATTTTTTTCTTGTGCTTGATAGTGCTATTGCCCAAACGATTGAGCTTGTAAAAACAACTATTGCGGCTATTATGAATATTGCGTATGCCATATGCTCTCCTTGATTTTTTGTTTTTGTTGGCGTGCGGTCGAAATTTATTCTTCGAAATTTATTCTTCTATGTACCCGCCGAATTCCTCTTGACTAAATGCCTTGGCGCAATACTTGGCGAGGGCGATGTTTTCAACCCTTGTGCCGTTAAACTGCTCACTTCCCGCACCGAGCGCAAAGATTGGTGTGTCAAGATTTGTGTGTGCGTACGATGTGAAATAATAGCCACAGGGTGCGCCGTTTATTTGTCTTAGATTTCCTGTTTCGTGGTCTGCGGTAACGATAAGAGCAACATCGGGGTGGCAAAGTGCGAACTGTGTTGCGTATGCTACGGCGTCGTTGAAGCGCTTTACATAATCAACGGCAAGCTCCTCCTCCTTGTTGTGAGATGCCTTATCTATCAGCCCCTCCTCTATCATCATAAAAAATCCGTTTTCGCTCAAGCAAAGCTTATCAAGCGCTTCCTTAACGCTTGATGTAAGATTGTCGGATACGTCTGCGGCAATATAGTCGATTTCTCCTCGTTGCACAATGCCGTCAATTTCCGCCTGAAGCCCTTCAGTGTCATCTCTTGATACATTGTGACAAAGGTATGCGCTTGGAGTGCCACCCGTTATCACGTCGGTTGTTATAACGGCGGTCATTGCCTTCATTTCACGGGCAAGCTCACGAACGTTTTTAAGTCTTTGTCCGTCCTTATCTACTCCCACATAGTCATTTATTGTTTTATAGCCCGTCGACATAGCGGTTGCCGATGCGGCGCTGTCCGTTGCCGATGCGACGCCGTCAATGACCGATTGCGAACGGGTGATTGATGTACCCGTTGCGGTGAACTGTCTTGCAATAAAGGACTCCATTCCGCATTTTTCTGCCATTTTGATATGATTTTCACCCATTCCGTCACCTATCATAAATATGACGCTTTTATAGGTGTCGGGAGTCTTGTAGGTGAACACCTGCTCGTCGGTTGGAATTTCATTTTGCTCCGGTGCGGTGATATATTTGCTTACAAAATCGGAGCAGGCGGCGCCGATGTAGATGCCGCTACCCTTGAGAATAATCTTTTCGTCCCTTGCAAAAACCGTATATTCCCTTTCGCTTAAGCTTTTTTCCGTTTTGGAGAATTCCCTTGACGTTTCGCCCAACAGAATTTCCCTTTCCCTCTCGGGCTCGGCATCGGTGACCACCGTGATTGCCACTCCCGTTTTTTGCTCGAGCAGGAGCGCAAGGTTTTCCGATGCGTATTTGGTGCTTATATCTGCGTTCTCGGGAATTACAATGACGTACTCAGAGAGCTCGATTTTTTGCGTGCATCCGAGAAGCGCAAGCGCACATATGACAGCGCAAAGAAGCGCAAGTATTTTTTTCATTTTTGTCCTCTCCTTTTGAGGTTACGTGCTTTCCCCTTTATTTTAGCACACACAAGGGAGAAAATCAAGGAAAATAAACGGCGCATCCCGTTTTTGAGATGCGGCCATTATTTTACCTTGATTTAAACCTACATCATTTCCTTATCGTAAATTGCTCTTTCTCCGCCGATAAATTTCGGACGGACACGGGCGCAAATGATGCTTGCCTCTCCGATTTTACCGATGCTCAGGCGTACGGGCACTGCAACCCTTTTAAGGTGCATACCGATAAGTGTTCCACCAATGTCAATTCCCGCATCCGCCTTGATTTGCTCAACAACCACGGGATTTTTAAAGCTGTGATATGCAACGGTGGCAAGAGAGCCACCTGCCTTTTTTTGCGGAATTACGTTTACCGTCTCGGCGTATGGCACGGCATCTGCCTCAATGACGATTGCACGGTTAAGATGCTCACAGCATTGAACGGCGAGATATATTCCATTTTCTTGCAGAACAGAGTAAATTCCCTCGAATATTTTTTCTGCCGTATCGGGATCGGAGTTTGTTCCGATTTTAGAGCCTACAACCTCGCTTGTGGAGCATCCCACGACCAATATATCGCCCTTTTTGAGCTTGGCTGCCTCACATATTTCGTTTGCAACGAGCTCACATTGTTGTTTTATTTCCATTTTATCCTCTTTTTTATCGCAAAAGCTGCGTTTTTGTTCGTTTTACAGGTTTATTTTATCACTATGATAAAAAAATGTCAACATTTTTGCGTTTGTTAATAATTTATTCACAATTATGCTGTATAATATAATGGAAATAAAAAATAATTCGGGCTATGGCGCAGTAAAGCGAATGAGCGTAGGAAATGTGCGTTAAATGCTAATGCTACGATGTAGCCGAAAAGGAGTTTAATATGGCAAAGCTTAACAAATTGACAAATTCGGTTGGCGTTACAGGTCCCGTTCTTACGATAGTTATGGACGGTGTAGGTATCGCTCCGGCAGGCGAGGGTAATGCCGTAAGCAGTGCTTACACACCAACGCTTGATTATCTTATGGCAAAATATCCTTGGGTGAAGCTCAGAGCGCACGGAACGGCAGTCGGTCTTCCAAGTGATGACGATATGGGTAACTCCGAGGTTGGACACAATGCTCTCGGCTCGGGACAGGTGTTCGCTCAAGGCGCAAAGCTTGTTTCTCAATCAATCGAGAACGGAAAAATGTTTGCATCCGACACATGGAAGCATCTTATCTCAAATGTAATCGCTAACGGCGGTACGCTTCACTTTATCGGTCTTTTCTCCGACGGTAACGTTCACTCTCACATCGACCACCTAAAAGCTATGATAAAGCAGGCTAAAAGCGAGGGCGTTAAGCGTGTAAGAATTCACACTCTTATCGACGGACGTGACGTTGGCGAAACGAGCGCTCTTGATTACATTGAGCCGTTTGAGGAGTTCCTTGCATCACTTCGTGATGATAGCTTCGATATTATGATTGCGTCGGGTGGCGGAAGAATGGTCATCACCATGGACAGATACGAGGCTAACTGGAAAATGGTTGAGGACGGCTGGAAAACTCACGTTCTCGGCGAGGGCAGACAGTTCTGCTGCGCTAAGAGAGCTATCGAGACATACCGTGAGGAGCTTAAGGTTATTGACCAAGACCTTCCACCATTCGTTATTGCTCAAGACGGCAAGCCCGTTGGCACAATCAACGACGGTGACAGCGTAATCTTCTACAATTTCCGTGGCGACCGTTCCATTGAAATCTCAAAGGCGTTTGACGATGCCGATTTTGACAAATTTGACAGAGTTCGCTACCCCAAGGTTGCTTTTGCGGGTATGCTTGAATATGACGGCGACCTTCACATCCCTTCAAGATATCTTGTAAATCCACCGGAAATCACCAACACTATGGGCGAGTATCTTTCCGACACGGGAATTTCTCAGCTTGCGATTTCCGAAACACAGAAGTACGGTCACGTGACATATTTCTGGAACGGAAACAAGAGTGGAAAGTTTAACGAGGAGCTTGAAACATATATCGAAATTCTCTCCGACGTTGTTCCGTTTGAGCAAAGACCTTGGATGAAGTGCGCAGAGATTACCGATAAGCTCATTGAGTGTCTGAGAAGCGGTAAATATCAGTGCTTGAGAGTAAACTTCCCTAACGGCGATATGGTAGGTCACACAGGAAATCTTTTGGCTACCCGTTGCTCAATGGAAGCGCTTGACCTCCAGCTTAAGCGCCTGCTTGACGTTGTTGACGAGCTTCACGGCGTTGCGGTTATCACAGCTGACCACGGAAACGCAGACGAGATGTACGACGTTGACAAGAAGGGCAATCCAAAGACTGACAAGAACGGCAGATTCAAGGCTAAGACGAGCCATACGCTCAACCCCGTTCCCTGCATTATCTATGATAATTTCTACTCAGACAGATACGAAATCAAGGCAGACAACGGCACATTCGGTCTTTCAAACGTTGCCGCAACCGTTACCAATCTTCTTGGCTATGAGGCTCCTTCTATGTGGGATGAGTCAATTATCACCTTGAAGTAATTTACCAAGCAAAAAATCTCAAAACAGGAAAGCGCTCGCTTTCCTGTTTTAAAAATGTTTTAAAAATGTTTTGAAAAGGCAGGTCTCAATGAAGATTTTATACCGTGATGACGACATTGTCGTTTGCGAAAAGGACTATGGTGTTTCCTCGCAAAGAAGCGACGGGGAAAATATGCTCGATATTCTTCGGGCTGAGCTCGGTGTTGAGCCGTACGTGGTACACCGTCTTGACATTACCACAAGCGGACTTATGGTATATGCTCTTAACAAGGAGAGCGCAGCCGCACTCAGCGAACAGATTGCATCTCACAGATTTACAAAGGTATATCTCGCTATCGTTCACGGCGAGCTTGGCACAGACCACGAGCGCCTTGAGGACTATCTTTTCCACGATAAGCGAGTAAACAAATCGTTTGTTGTGAGTAAAGGAAAAGCGAGCGCCAAGAGGGCCGTTTTGTCATTCTCTCTTATGGGGCACGGACGCCTTGACGGACATGCGGCATCTGTTTTAAAGGTTCGTCTTGAAACGGGACGTACTCACCAAATTCGCGTTCAGCTCTCGCACTACGGAGCGCCTCTTTTCGGAGATAAAAAATATGGGGCAAGGGATAATTGCAAGCGCATAGCCTTATATTCTTATATGATTGGATTTGCACATCCGAAAACGGATGAGCCGATGCTTTTCAAGCAGCTGCCGAGCGATGAGCTTTGGAAATCCTTCCGATTTACATACTTAGAGTAATATCCTCACTATCGCAAGAGAAATCAGCATACACACGGGTATTGTGACAAGTGAAACGATGGCAATTCGCCACAAAAGCTTACAATTTATAGCGGATTTTTCGCCCAAGCCTGCTCCGGCAACGGAGCAGGCTTTTATATTTGAAGTACTTACCAAAATACCTAAAAACGAGCAAAAAACAAGACACAGGGTAGCGCTTATATCGCTTATCAAGGCACTTTTGGGGGTAAGCGGGGTTATGTCCTCACCCATTGATTTTACTATTCTGCCACCGCCGAGCAGGCTTCCAAGTCCAAGAAGCAGACACACCGTAAGACAGAGATAATTTTGACTTGGCATTTTGGCGTTGGGTGTCAGTAAAATCACGATAAGAATTCCGAGAAGCTTTTGTCCGTCCTGTGCGCCGTGAAGAAGCGAGGATGCGGCACACGAAAATATTTGCAATTTTTTATAAGGGGCTTGAATTCCTCTCAAAAGCCGTGAAATAAAAAGGGAGGCAAATGCAGATACGAGGCAGAGGACAAGCATCCACAGAAGGATTTTCAGTATGGGAAGGATGCTGATTTTCCGGTTAAGCGCAAGCATAGCACCCCAAATGCCGCCGAGGAGCGCATGGCTTTCGCTTGAGGGCATTGAAAGAAGCCAAGACACACCGGAAAATATGACAACCGAGCCAAGAGCGGCGCAAACGCAAAGTCCTGCCCTATCTGCAAAATCCGCAGTCCTCAGCACGCTGTCGGCAACGGCGGTGCTTACTCTTGTCATCGCAAAAAGCCCAATAACATTACACGCCGAGCATAAAAAGCACGCCTTATTCATCGAGAGCGCTCCCGTTGCGACGGTGGTTGCGATTGCGTTGGGGGCATCGGTAAATCCATTCAAAAATATGACAGCGCAGGCAAGAAAAAGCGCTGTTACCGTGAACATATCAAGAGAAAAAATGCTCATTTACCTGCTTACCCCCCTTCACAAATTTCGCTCTCCTTCATAAAATACTGTAAAGGAGGTGATTTTATGATAGTTGAAAAGGAATATGCAAGAGATAGGGCTGTTTTGTACGCAAGGAAATATGCGCTTACAAGGAATCCTCTGTTCTTCTCCTTTGCGGGAATTGGCGGAAATTGCACGAATTTTGTTTCTCAATGCGTTTTGGCGGGCAGCTGCGTTATGAATTTTACGCCGATTTACGGCTGGTATTATCTTTCAACAAACAGGCGAAGCGCCTCGTGGACAGGAGTTCAATTCTTCTATAATTTTATGACGGATAACGCAGACATAGGCCCTTTTGGCGCTCCCGCAACTCTTGCCACGGCAGAGGTGGGTGATGTCATTCAGCTTCAAAACGAGGACGGAGTGTGGTACCATTCGCTTATTTTGAGCGAAATACGTGACGGTGAATTTTATATCTGCGCCAACAGCGACGATGCTCTTGACAGACCTCTTTCCACCTACACCTATGCAAGTCTTCGGGTAATTCACATTCTCGGCGTAAGGTACGACACAAGATTTCAAATAGAGTGCTTTGACTCCCTGTATTCTCCGCCGATTTTAATGCCCGAGCAGCAGGGCGAGCAAGGTGACGAATCAGACCGGAATACGCCGTCCGAGGAAAACGAGAATGAAGGCGGAGAGATTCAGGAGTAGCATATTGCCCAAAATTTATGATGCGTTTGTGTGCAAGTTGCACAAATAGGGGTAAAAAATTCACAATATAGATGTGATTTTGTTTAAAATATCACTTGACAAACTCCTCCAAATGTAGTATTATATATAATGTAATAATAAGCAAAAATTACGCTTAAAAAAATTCCATTTGGAGGAACAAAATGAAAAAGAAGCTTTTACTCATTGCTCTTGCTTTGATTCTCGTTCTCGGATGCTTTGCGCTTTCCTCGTGTAGGCCCGGTGATACAACGGATACAGAATCAGAGAGCGGCGGATTGCCTAATATCCCGGACGAACCGGATGATCCAAGCAATCCAAGCAATCCCGGCGAGCCCGGCACACCAAAAAACACAATAACTCAAGCTCACTATCTCCGTGTAGTTAAGCTCAACGAAAACTCCGTTGACCTTAAGCTTAACGTTTACGATGCTATGAGCGGATTGAAATTCGATGTTAGATACAGCGAAAATGAAATTACCGAGGAAAACTTCAGAGATGCTGATATTGCCAACTTTACAGCAAACGGCAACGACGAGGTTTCAATCACCGTTAAGGACATCAGCGCAAGCGCATCGAACGCATATTACATAGCTGTAAGACCTTATATCGGCAACACATACGGCAATTTCCTTGCTGTTCGTGTAGGCGGAACAGAGCTTATTCCCGTTGATTACAACAACTCAATTACGAACGTTTACCACGGCGAGTCACTTCACTGGGGCTTCGAGAAGCTCTTTGACGAGCAGGCAGACATCACATCTAAGTTCTACTTCCCCGAAACAAACATGGGCGTTATCTACTCCAACAACGATGACAACCAACTTGAAGGCAAGGTAGGCATGATGCTTCGTCCTATTATTGACATGGAATATCTCCATTTCGTTTCAAGCGTAGAGCTTTACTTTGGCGATGTTGCTGACGATTTCGAGGGTGTTGTTGTAAGATGGGCTCAGGACGAGGTTACCTTCGATGCTGAAAACAGCGCTTGGGACGGCTACTTTGAGCTCGACATCGATTCAATCGAGTCAAGAGGCTGGAACACCTTCCCTGTTGACTCATACGCAAGATACGTACAGATCGTATTCAAGGACGGTCAGGCTCCTAACGAGGTTGCCGTTTACGGTTACCAAGAGGGCGAGGGCGATCCTATTGCCAAGACAAAGCGTCCGCTTCCCACAATGGCAGAAATGATGGGTATGTGCGGATTCGTTTCCACCGGAGGCGGTTACACACCTATCTCCTCCATAAACTGCACAACAGTTCTTCGTGAATATCACAACTTTGGTTGGTCATACAATGAAAAGGCATACCCCTCTACTGCAAGCAACTTCAGCACTACCATGGGTAAGTATGACGTTGAGTACAGAACCTACAAGAACGCAGGAATCAACGTTATTCCTTGTGTTCAGTGGCCCGGTAACATTGCAAGAAAGGTTGACGCATCTACAGGTCTTCCCATAAAGAACGGAACGAACTTCGTTGAGGCTGACTATTTCGAAAAGTTCACACCTGACGTATATTTCTTGTACGCAGATAATATGTTCGCATTCGCAGCACGCTATGGTACAAATAAGTCCTCCGAAACACTTAAGGCACTTCGTTTGCACTGCTCAACAGCTCCTATAGGTGGCTCTGCAGGCGCAGACCTCCTTGAATGGCTTGAGTTCGGTAACGAGCCTAACGGTGAGGACTCAAGAGGAATGGTTCCATACCAGCTCGCAGCCTTCCAGAGCGCTTGCTATGACGGACACGAAAAGACAATGGTTTCCGCTAACTCCTCACAGGCTTACCACCTTGGAGCAAAGAATGCTGACCCTAACATCAAGGTTGCTATGGCTGGTCTTGCAGGCCCCGGCGGAAGATACATCACAAGCATGTGCTACTGGTTGAAGGCTAACCGTACAGACGGCTCAATCGCTATGGACGCATTCAACTTCCACTGCTACTTCTCACACACATTTGCTATTAACGGAACAACCATTCAAATGGGCGTTTCTCCCGAATACTACGGCATTATCGATGCTATCCACGGTGTTATCGAGTACAGAGATAAGTACTATCCCGAAAACGAGTGCTGGATCACAGAGTTCGGTTGGGATACAAACCCAAGCTACGAGACAATGACTGCAGCTCATGCTTATGCTGAGTACAGCGCACATCAGGTACAGGCTATGTGGCTCGTTCGTGCTTACCTTCTCTTCTCATCCTGCGGTATCGACAAGGCTACCATGTATATGTGCGAGGACGGTACATATGACGCAACTGCTTCCGGTAAGTACGGAACCTGTGGTGTTATCGGATTTGACGAAAACGGCAAGGAGTACAAAAAGGACTCTTACTACTACATCTACACCCTTAAGAACACTCTTGGCAACTACACATTCTCAAGAGAGCTCAACTCGGGTAACGAGGACGTTTGGGTATTTGAGTACAAGAATGCTGACGGCAAGTACGCATACGCAGTATGGTGTCCTACTCAGGACGGAACAAAGGTTGATGACTTCAAGCTCAACGTAAACGGCTCGGGCGCTACTCTTGTTGAGGCAACCGATCTTGACGAGGACGGAATGTCAACTCCTCTTACCGTTTCCGGCGGTACAGTTACAATCGACGTAAGCGAAAATCCTGTTTACGTAGTTATGGACTAAACAAATTAAAATCGGCATCTTAGGATGCCGATTTTTTATAGTCCGGGCGCAGTCAGAAAAAGCGCAGCTATCGCAAAAGAGGGCTATCGTCTGTTTTAAAAACGAAAATCGCTCACCCGAAAGAGTGAGCGATTTTGTTGTGGTATGTTATTTTTCAACAACGAAGATTGGACATTCGCTTACATTGACAACAACTGTGCCGTTGTTGTTTTCAATGTCGCTTTGCTTACCGTTGTATCTTTCAAAGCCAAATTCAACAAGCTTGAATTCGCCCTCTCCGACATTAAGCTTCATACCCGGAACCTTAGTTCCGTCAGAGGTTGTGCACCATACTGCGTATTTTGCCTTGCCGTCCTTTGTTACATACTTGAAGATTTTAACGTTTGCGTTAGGAGCTTCAATTTCGCAATCAAAGCGTGTATCCTTAAGCAATTCCTTAAGTGTATATACATAATAGAAGGAATCCTTCTTGTTTCCTTGAATTACGTTTGCGGGATTGATTTCAATCGGGAATCTAATAAGTCCGCTTGAGCCGTATTTTCCTACTGCCGTTTCCTCGGGACCACAGTCACGTGACATATACATAGCCGCCTTTTCAACACCTATTGACGACAGGAGCAAATATTCACGAACAAGCCACATAGCCTGTACCTGTCTGCCTGTGTACTCTGCGTATGCGTGAGCCGCAGTTGAGGTCTTCCAGCTTTGGTTTGTATCCCAGCCGAACTCCGTGAGCCAAATTTCCATTTCAGGGAAATATCTATCACGGAAATCACGAATGGAATCAAATCTGCCGACGATATCGCCCTCCTCGGGAGAAACGCCCATCCAAACATTTTCGCCTTGATTTCCACGGTCCTCTGTGTTTACGTTAGCGAGCTTAGCAAAGCCCTCTGCATCGAGCATCTTTCCGCAGTAGCAGTGAGCGTTGATTACATCGAATGGGAGCTTTTGGTCCTTACGATTGTATCTGCACCAGAACGCCATAGCTCTGATATAGTTGGAATTAAGTCCTGCGCCACCGGACATTGACATCTTGAAGCTGGGATCCGCCTGCTTTACGCCGACATTCTTATACATGCCCTCGTGTCCGTCATAACACATACTGAGAAATGCCGCAAGCTCAAATGGTGAGAAATACGGATCTCTGCCAAGCCACGTTCCGTCCGGCTCATTAAGAGGCTCCACACTATTGAGATAGCCAAGGCCAATTTTAACCTCTTGTCCCTCTGCAACCTGAATGAGTGAGGGATCAATGTTTTTATTGCTTCCGTATCTTGCAACGAATTGGAAAAGCATCGTTGCATAGCTCATATAGTTTCTCGGATCTGTCGGATCGCATGTGTGATCCTTAGGACATCTCTTTGAGTGTGTTGAGATAACAGGGCAAACATTTATTCCGAACGCATGCGTCTTACGGTAGAACTCGTCAAAGTCCCACGGGCCCGCAAAGCTTGGGCTAAATGCAATTTTTGTGTTTTCAAGGTCGGGAGTGCAGCTCCAGAGCCAAGGGTGATATTCACGAATATACGATACGGCTCTCAAAACGTCTTCACCGTCATTTACGAATGCGTTCATTCCAACGAATTCGCTAAGGTCGCTGAACTTGTGCTCCTTTCTTTCGGGCACAACAAGCGAGCTTGGTCCAACCTCATAGCCGTAAATGATAATTTCGCTCGGCGCTTGGTTATTATTAAAGGTAAAATTGATATACTCGGTTACGCTCTTTGTTTCAAAGCCGGTCCATTTTCTCTTTTCAGGCGCAAACTCCTCGTCGTATTCCCAAGAAAATGGAGTACCCATTCTTACTCTTACTTTACGAACGCCATAGTCTGCCTTGTCCTTTTCGGGCTTGTATTCATCGTAATCGTTATAGATAAACATATTGGTGATTTGGAAGGTAGCACCGAGCTCGATAGTAAATGACAAGTCAGTCTGACCAACCCACCAGTGATCATGTCTTGGATGAACCTGCGGAATTTGCGGCTCTACGCCGTAGAGGGGATCTCCGTCGGTATCGAATTCACAGAAGAAATTCGCTACTCTTTCAATGCCCATATCATTGATAATCATTTCGGGCGTGATACGGATTTTTTGGGGTTTGTTGCTCATTTTTTTGTTCTCCTTATATATATCGGGTGAGTTCCCCGATTTTTATCATTGTACAGTTACAAGAATCGGACATTCGCTTACATTTACGCTTACAGTTCCGTTGCTTATTGTAAGATCGCTTGAAACGCCCGCAATCTCTCCATATTTCATTTCGGTTAAGGTTGCGCTTGTAGCGCCGCCTATGTTAAGAGAATATCCATCAACTCTTACGTTATCGGATGTGGGGCACCATACGGCATAGCAGGTCTTGCCCTGTCCGTTTTCAAACTTATATACCCATACCTCCTCGTGTCCCGAATCAACAATCTCAACGAAATACATATCGTTCATTTTGCTCTTAAGGGTATAGAGGTAGTAGTAGCTGTCCTTTCTCTGTCCGCCACTTGTTATAACGCCGCTTGTTCCGTACTTACCGACAGAGGTTTGCTCCGGTCCTACGTCACGGCACATATACATAGCTGCGCGGTCAACGCCAATAGATGCGAGTATGAAATACGCTCTTGTGAGCCACATAGCCTGCACCTGTCTGCCCGTGTATGGACCGTATGCGTGCGAGGAGCCCTGTGTCAGATAACTTTGGTTTGTGTCCCAGCCGAACTCGGTGAGCCAAACCTCCTTATCGGGATAATAGGTATCTCTGAAGGTCACGATATCGTTAAGCGAGCCTGCGAGGTCTGCCGCCTCCGGAGAAACGCCGATTTCAATCGTAAAGCCATTGTTTGCAATAGTCTTTCTGCAATAGGTGTGAACGTTGAACGCATCCATTCCTATTGTGTCGTCTGTACGGTTGTGCTCAAGCCAGAAGCACATGGCCTTTATGTAGCGGTTTTGTATTCCCGCAAGTCCTGACATAGCAACCTTCACGTTGGGATCTGCATTCTTTATACCAAGCTTGCTTCCGTCGGGTGATGTGATTGTGTTGCAGTGTCCATCATATGACATAGAGGTGAGTGCAGCAAGCTGATACGGAGTATAGCCACTCGAATCCTCGCCGTTAGGCTCGTTTCCGATCTCCACCCATTTAACAAGGTCAAGATTAAGCTCCGGCTTGCCCTGAAGAAGCCTCGTCATTTCTGCCGTGTTGGCAGGGTTGTTGCCGTACTTAAGAGTGTATTGATACACAAACTCTGCATACATAATGTATGATGCGGGATCGTTTTTGTCAGATCCCGTGATGTGTGCGGGAGTGTTTTTCATATCAAACATAAAGCACGGAACACTTTCTGTTCCCTTATTCTTAAGAGTAGTATAGAGAACTCTCATAGAGGTATGCTCGCCACCGACAAGCTTTGTGCCCGCAGAGGGATACGCGCTCTTTTCGTAACCGATTGTCCAGGTTATATAGTCACGGAAATAAGACACGCACTCGAGGTCTGACGCCTTGTTAGCCTTACTGTGTCCGTTCATTCCGAGAATGTAGCCCATTGTCTTGTTTACGTGCTCGCCCTCGGGCTGCTTTGGAGTTTCTCCAAGATCGTAGCCGTATGCCACGATTTCATACGGAGGCTGATTACGTCCATTCTTGAACGTGATGTTAAGGTACTGGGTGTCAGCGTTGATTTCAACCTTATTCCAGCCCTGCTCCGTGCAGGTATATTCCTTTACGGTTTCATATGCAAAGGGAGTTCCCGCCTCAAGCTTAATTGTCTGTCCGCTTCCCTGATAGTAGAGATATACGCAATCAATATGCTTTTTAACCTCAAAGTTGACGGTAATCTCGTATTTTGCAGAGTAGTCGTCCTCGTCGATATCTCCGTCATTATCAAAATCGTAGGTAGGAAGATAGCTTGAGGGAACGATTCCAAGCGAATCAAGCGGATCCGAGGCATCCTGCTCGTCAAACAAATGACTGAGGTCCTTGAGTGACATTCCGCAATAGGTCATATCGTAGTCGATAGGAATTTTTCTCGAGGTGGTGTCAAGCGGTAGCTCGTCATCGCAGGAGAAAAGACATAGGGCCATCAAAAGTGCAAGCGCTATAAGAAGCATGCTCCTTAAAAATTTAGGTTTCATATTTACCTCCATGGTTAAATATTACATACATCATTTAATAATAGTATAATATATAAACGCCCAAAAGTCAAGTGTCCATTTGACAAAAAGCACTTTTCGGGCATCATTTTTTTGATATTTTTTAGCAATTTTCACAAAATTTTGCAAAGCTTATTGAAATCGCTATCATTTTAGGGTAAAATATCTTTAGTCGGGCATAGCCTGTCCGTCAAATCTTATTTTAACAAGGAAATCGTATGAACGGAATCGAAATCGCAACCATCTTCGTCACTCTTTTCGGCGGACTTGCATTCTTCCTTTACGGAATGAACCTTATGACAAGCGGTCTTGAAAGAATGGCGGGCGGAAAGCTTGAAAGCATTCTCAAAAGCGCATCCTCAAACAAGGTCAAGGGAATGGCTCTCGGATGCGGAGTGACCGCAGTAATTCAATCATCATCGGCAACGACAGTTATGCTCGTCGGTCTTGTAGGCTCGGGAATTATGACTCTGCCGCAAACCATCGGTATGCTTATGGGCTCCAATATCGGTACAACAATAACACCTTGGATTACCGGTCTTAGCTCCCTCAACGGCGGAAACACCTCGCTTGATTTTCTAAATCTTCTGAAGCCATCATTCTTCACGCCAATAATTGCTCTTGTCGGTATTGTTCTTATTATGTTCTTTAGCAATAAGGGCAGAAAAAACAGAGATATCGGTACTATCTGTCTCGGATTTGCCGTTCTTATGGAAGGAATGGAGCTTATGTCCGGCTCTGTGTCGTTCTTGAGCGACAAGGATCCTCTCACGGGAAATCTGCTCTACGGAGAAGCCTTTTTCAAGGTTATTGACGTTTTCGGCACTCCATACATTGGAATTTGGCTCGCATTTATCATAGGAACTCTCTTTACTGCCGTTATTCAATCCTCGTCTGCTGCGACAGGTGTGCTCCAAATTCTCGTTGCGGCAACGACAATCACCGATGCTGTCACCGGCGAAATCGTCGACGGTATGGGCTATCAGGTTGTTATCCCTCTCATCCTCGGTATAAATGTCGGCACATGTGTAACTGCGGTCATTTCAAGCCTTGGTGCAAACAGCGATGCAAAAAGAGTTGCCGTAACGCATCTTTCAATCAAGCTTATTGCTACGTTGCTCTGCATGATTCCGTTTGCTGTAATAGATGTAGCGGGGCTCTCGTTCCTCTCCAACGTTCCGAGCGTTTGGGCAATCGCAACATTCCATACTTTGTTTAATGTAATTGCAAGCTTTATCCTTCTCCCGTTCTCCAACCTTATTATGAAGCTATCGTATAAGATAGTAAAGGAAAGAAGCGACGAGACGAAAAGAGTTGCATACATCGACCCTATTCTTATCACACAGTCCCCTGCGGTTGCCATCTCCGAGTGCGCAAATCTCGCAACGGAAATGTGCGGTATTGCAAGAGATACAATTCTTCTCTCTCTTGATAACTTGTACAACTATGATGAGGCAAACTCTCAAACCATTCTCGAAAGCGAGGAGCTTATTGATAAATACGAGGACAACCTCGGAACCTATCTTGTAAGAATCTCCGCACGCTCTATCTCTGATGCCGATTCGAGAAAGGTATCGAAGCTTCTGCACACCATCGGTGATTTTGAGCGTCTTAGCGACCACGCAATCAACATAATGATGGTTGCCGACGAGATGCAAAGAAAGAAGATTTCCTTCTCTGCCGAGGCAAGAACCGAGATTGATGCAATAACGCTTGCTCTGCGTGAAATTCTTAAGGTTACCGTGGACTCGTTTATCACGAACGATATCGACCTTGCAAAGAAGGTTGAGCCGCTCGAGCAGGTTATCGATGCACTCATTTCAAGGTCGAAAACCAGCCACATATCAAGGCTTCAGGCAGGAAATTGCACAATAGAGCTTGGATTTATCCTCTCTGACCTTCTTAACAACTACTCTCGTATTTCGGACCACTGCTCCAACATCGCAGTTGCGATTATCGAAACATCACACAGCAGCTTTGAAACGCACGAGTACCTCAATTCCGTCAAGAATTTGTCCAATCCCGAATTCACAAGAGCATTCAACGAATATGCAGAGCGATTCGGACTTCAGACTCAAGGCTGATTTTCTCCAAAATTCAGCTCGTAATATGACGAAAAAAAGATTAAAATCCTCGACTATGTGTCGAGGATTTTGGTTTTTAGTTCAAATTTTGGGTAATTTTGGGAGAAGCTTTGCCAATCAAAATCTGATTTTTTAATTCCCTTGCGAATTTTTTTGAAAAAAGCAAAATTTTGCCCACATTTTTATTGACATTCTCATTTTTTTGTGATATTATATTATATCATACTAAAATGCGTGCATTTTATGAAATTTTTACTGCGGAGGAAAGCGATGAAGCTGAGTGTTATTATCTGTATCTACAACACGAGCAGAGCATATTTTAGAGAATGCCTTGAATCAATCAGAAATTCAACGCTTGCCTTCTCTGATTATGAAATACTCGTGATTGACGACGGAAGCGATGTCAACTATCACGATTTTGTTGACGAATATCACCTTCGCTACGTTAAGACGGAGAACCGTGGAATTTTGGCTGCGAGAATGTATGCCTTAAGGCTCGCCGAGGGCGATTACGTCACCTTCTTTGACAGTGACGACACGGCCACCTTCAACTACCACGAGCCAATGATTTGCGCCGCTATTGAGCAGGGCGCTGATATCGTTATCAACGATTGGGCATTCCAATCGGAGCGTGCAAAGTACATCTGCACAAGAGATACGACCATAAAAGGAGACATCTATGCCGAGGGCGACGATGTGCTTGAGCTGTTTGCATCACAGTGTGGCAGAGAGCACTCGTATTTCGTGCTTTGGAACAAAATTTTCAAGCGTGATATGCTTTGCGAGGCAGTTAAGGACCTTGAGGCGCTCGATCTTACAATGGGCCCCGTTCTCTACTCCGAGGACGTGCTCATAAATTTCTATGCGTTCAAGCACGCAAAAAAGGTTGTAAACGTACACTCGGGCTACTATTTTTATCGCATACACCCAAGACAAAGCGTCAATGTCTCAAGCGCCGAGAAGCTTCGCTCTCAGGTGACCTCAATGACGGACACGCTCCGTGCTATGCGTGAAAATATCGGCGAAAGCTCGCACAAGGAAAAGATTGCGGAGTATATTCAAGCTTGGACAGAGCTTATGGCTCGCTCGCATTACTCTCACGCAAAGTCAAAAAAGTATTTGGATTTAATCCCGTACATTCGTGAAAGATATGACGGCATAAAGCTTCGCACCTCGACCTTTAGGGACGGAAGCGCCTACACAAATAACCGTATTCTTGCGGAAAACTTTTCAGAGATTGATGCATCGCTTTTGGAGCTTTACAGAGTCAGCCGTGTGCCGACCGACGTTTGCTATGACAAAAACGACGATTACGTGCGTCGCTCAATCGAGTATATGAGCGAAAAGCAAGGAAGAATAATTGCCTTCTCCAAGGACGCCAAGCTTTGTGTGCCGAAGGCGGTCGTTTCCTTCAAAACGAGATTTTTACATAATCACATCGTTTATAGCGCAGGAATGATCCTTTTCAAAAAGGGCTCGAGAATTCGTGCGTTTCTAAAAAAGAGTTTTTAATTATCCAAGCCTCTGACATCATTCTCAGAGGCTTTTATAAAAGAATAAGCCGAAAGGATTTTATATGGACGAAAGGCAAAGCAGAATAAGAAATTTCTCCATTATCGCACACATTGACCACGGAAAATCGACGCTTGCAGACAGAATTCTGGAGTATTGCAACGCCGTTTCCAAAAGAGAAATGGAGGAGCAGCTCCTCGATAACATGGACCTTGAGCGTGAGCGTGGCATCACAATCAAGGCTCGTGCGGTAAGAATCAACTACACGCACACCGACGGACAAAATTATATTTTGAACCTCATTGACACACCCGGTCACGTTGACTTTAACTACGAGGTTTCTCGCTCACTCAACGCCTGCGAGGGCGCTCTTTTGGTTGTTGATGCAACCCAGGGAATTGAGGCGCAAACTCTTGCAAATGCATATCTTGCGGTAGATGCAAATCTTGAAATCGTTCCCGTTATCAATAAAATCGACCTGCCGAGCGCAGACGTTGACAAGGTAAGAGGCGAAATCGAGGACGTTATCGGTATTCTTGCCGAGGACTGTCCTGCGGTATCTGCGAAGGCAGGTCTTAATATCGACCAGGTGCTGAACGCTGTCATTGACGGAATTCCCGCTCCTCAGGGCAACCCCGATGCGCCTCTTAAGTGTCTTATATTCGACTCGTATTACAACGCATATCTCGGCGTTGTCGTTTACGTGCGTGTTATGGACGGAACGCTGAAGATTGGCGATAAAATCAAGCTTATGAGCACCGATGCCTGCTATGACGTTGTTGAGGTGGGCTATCTTGACGCATTCGGTCTCAAAAAGGGCGAGGAGCTTCGAGCAGGAGAGGTTGGTTATATTACGGCGAGCATAAAGACCGTCAGCGAAACACGTGTCGGTGATACGGTGACTCACGCAGAAAATCCCGCTACCGAGCCACTTCAGGGATTTAAAGAGGCTCTGCCGATGGTTTACTCGGGAATTTATCCCGCAGACGGCGCAAAGTATAACGATCTCAGAGAGGCGCTTGACCGTCTCAAGCTAAACGATGCGGCGCTTTCCTTCGAGCCGGAAACATCTATCGCTCTCGGCTTCGGCTTCAGGTGCGGATTTCTCGGCTTGCTCCATATGGAAATCATTCAGGAGCGTCTTGAAAGAGAGTTCAATCTTGATATCATAACGACTGCCCCAAGCGTTATCTATAAAATTGAAAAGACAGACGGCACCACCGTAATGGTCGATAATCCGTCGAATTACCCGTCACCCGATACAATCAAGGTGGCATATGAGCCTGTGGTTAATGCGAGCATTATAACGCCTGTTGAGTATGTCGGCGGAATTATGGACCTTTGCCAAGACAGACGTGGCACATTTAAGGATATGAAATATCTTGACGCACAGAGGGTTGAGCTTCACTATTCTCTGCCACTGAACGAAATCGTATATGATTTCTTTGATGCGCTAAAGAGTCGCTCTAAGGGCTATGCATCGCTTGATTATGAGCTTGCGGGCTACGAGCCGAGCAATCTCGTTAAGCTTGATTTCTTACTCAACGGCGAGCTTGTTGATGCTCTTACATTTATCGTTCACGCAGACAAGGCATACGCAAGGGCCAGAAGAATTGCCGAGAAGCTAAAGGACAACATTTCCCGCCAGCTCTTTGAAATTCCGATTCAAGCGGCAATCGGCTCTAAGATTATCGCAAGAGAAACGGTTAAGGCTATGCGTAAGGACGTGCTTGCAAAGTGCTATGGCGGTGACATCACAAGAAAGAAGAAGCTTCTTGAAAAGCAAAAGGCAGGTAAAAAGAAGATGCGTCGTCTTGGCTCCGTTGAGGTTACACCCGAGGCGTTTATGGCTGTGCTTAAGCTTGATGATGACGATAAATAATGAGAAAAATTGGACTTTATATTCACATTCCGTTTTGCAAGAGCAAATGTAATTATTGCGATTTTTACTCGCTTTCTTGCCCTCAGAGTGACAAAATAGCGGACTATGTATCTGTTATTTGCACTCATATGAGACGTGAGGCGGAGCTTTATCGGGAGTGTGTGATTGACAGTATTTTTCTTGGCGGTGGCACTCCATCGCTTGTTGAGGGTGACGATATCATACGCCTTTTCGGCACTATAAGGGAGTGCTTCTCGGTGAGCGATGATGCGGAAATTACAGTTGAGATGAATCCCGAATCAATCACAAGGGAGCGCCTTTTGGCATACAAAAAATGCGGTGTTACCCGAATCAGCATCGGTATGCAATCGTCGCTCGATACAGAGCTTAAGCGTCTTGGGCGTGTCCATTCCCGTAATGATTTCGAGCGAGGGCTTGCGCTTGTAAGAGAGCTTGGCTTTGACAACGTGAGCATTGACATCATGTATGCGTTGCCCGACCAAACGGTTGCTTCTCTTTGCGACACGGTTGATTTTGCCCTCTCTTTTTCACCCGAGCACATTTCGTGCTACGCGCTAAAGGTCGAGGACGGCACTCCGTTTTCCAAAATGGAGCTCTCGTTGCCCGACGAGAGCACTCAATACGATATGTATATGATGCTTTGCGAGCGCTTGGGTAATGCAGGCTATGAGCATTACGAAATAAGCAATTTTGCGAAAAACAACCACAGGTGCGCGCATAATCTCAAATATTGGCGCTCACAGGAGTACATTTCCTACGGCCCCGCCTCTCATTCGTTTTTTGACGGGATTAGGTACTATTACGGGGACGATTTGGCATCGTATTGCGATACCGTAAACGCCGGGGAAACGCCAAAAAGGCTTATCGAGGACTCCCCCGCCTTAACTGACGAGGAAAAAATGGACGAGTATGTTATGCTTGCCCTGCGCCTTAGCGACGGAATTTCGCTCGACGATTTCAAGGCGCGCTTCGGTGTGGATTTTGAAGGTCTTTATGACATCTTAGAATTCCTTGGCACGAGGCATCTTTTAAAGGAAAACGGCACCGTGCGATTTAGCGAAAAGGGCTTCCTTGTGAGCAATTTTATTCTTTCCAAAATATTAAAAACACTTTAAGGGCTACGCCACGGCATAGCCTTTTTCTTTCGCCTTGATTTTGTGCATATTGCACAAAAATCAAAGCCCCCCCCCCATTTTTTGTGCAATGTGTCTTGACACACCATTTATTTTGTTGTATTATATAGTTATCAAAATATATTTTATGCCCGCGGGGGCGTCCCCGCAAGGAGAAAAGCTTATGAAGAAAAGGTTACTTTTAACCGTGGCTCTTGTAGCTCTCTTATGCTGCTTATTCGCGCTTTGCGCTTCGGCAGCAGAGGTTAATGTTGGCGATGTTTTCTACACAACATACGACAACGCAACCGCTTATGAAGGCTACGACGGAACCGCTACGGTAAACACCAAAAACCAATCAAACACCGCTACAATTATTTCTATTCCCGACACAATTACTGTTGGCGAAAAGACATATGTTGTAAATGCAATTTCAGGCTCTGCGTTTAACGGAAACAAGACTGTTCAAGAAATCAGAATTTTGAGCAAGTATATTACCGTAATTCCGGGCTCAATGATTTTGAACACCAACGGTGGCGCACTCTCAAAAATCTTTATTGATTTTTCAATCATCACAGAGGTTGCATCGGCAGGCCTTAACCCCTCTAACCAGTCAAACGGAAACAACCCGGTAGTAAACAGCTTCTACTATTATGATGCGAAGGCGTTTATTGCTGACGGTAGCGAGGTAAAAATCACCTCTCCTAACTTCGCAAGCCTTAAAACCGTCGGCCAGGCGGCTTTCCAAGGCGCACAGTTTGAAAAGCTCGTGGTTCCCGCAGGCGCTGAAATTTCAACTCAATGCTTCAGAATGGTTCAGGCAAGCGAAATCATAATCAAGGGTGACCGCACATCAATCCCGAACTACTCCTTCGCACATTGCCGAAATGCAAGAAAGGTAGTTGTAGAGTCAAGAAACCTCCAAAAGATCGGAAGTTCATCCTTCGCCTTCAACTTCCAAAAGGTAGATGGCGCATATCCAAGCTGTGACTTCTATATTGATATGTCTAAGGTTAAGACTGTCGAGGGTTCGGCGTTTATCTTCTCAAGCGGATATGACCACGGTATTACCACTATTCAATGGTATAACCTTGAGGGTGAAAAGATCGTTGACCTTTCAAGCGTTGAATATCTTTACAGCCAATGCTTTGCAAGCTCTAATGTCGGCTCGGCTTATATCATTTGGCCTAAGGCTTTGGCTCTACTTGAAAACCAAGTATTCAGAAAATGTAATATAAATCAGGTTGCCGTAATAAACGGTAAGGCTGACGCAAAAATCTCAATCCAAGACTACGCAATAAGCGCAGGAAACACCATTACAGGACTTGTTTGTAACGAGAATGTAGCGAAAATTAACGCAAGCTTTTCAAATGCGGCCTTTGCGGTTTTGCTTGGCGACTCGGTTGAAATCAGCACAAGCAAGTTTGTTTCATCTTCCACACCTCTTTATTGCAAGGAAATAACAAGCAACACATCCTTTAGCACCCAAGAAATCGCATCCGGCTCCGTGTTGGCGTACGGTGTTTGCGGCTACGGTGCTGAGGTTAACTTCGCTGACGCAAGCTCCGCTATTGTCGGAACATTCAATCACACCGAAAATGAGGGTGCACCTACTACTCCATCATGCACAGTTCCTACGGGCGTTGAGTATCGTTGCGCGCTATGTGACACATTCATTCGCTACGAGGAAACCGCTCCTGCTCCGGGACACACATATGATGCAAGCAATCCCGACTCCGTTGACCCGCTTACCTGCACTACAAACGAATTTAAGCATTACACCTGCTCTGTATGTACAGAGAAATTTGAAATAATAACTGCTTATGCAGCAGGACACAAATACACAATTATTTCTTACCCCGTTGTATCAACACCCGGTGTTGAGGGTGTAAAGAGATACACCTGCTCCAACTTTGATGGCACATGCGATGACTACTACGAATACGCATACCGTTTAAATCCGGAGGATCAAGATGTTCGTATCACAATGAATGACGGAACAAAGCTCGTTATCAAGGCAAAAGACATTCTCAAATTTGACTTAACTGAAGTTGATAGAGTTTACAAATGCAGAGTTTACAACGGTTCTATTAAGAGTTCATTCGTTGTAGACGGTGTGACCTACAGCACATCTAATGTGGTATCAATGTCATTCCCTTACGGTATAACTCAAATTGAGCAAAGCTTCGTTGGCGGATATAAAAATATAAAAACAATCGACCTAACCGATGCGTGTGATGTATCTCTTCCTTCCACATTTAGAGATAACGGAAGCGTTGTTGAGGTTATTCTCGGCAACGGCGTAAAGCTCATGGGCGATTCGTTTAGATACATCAACTCACTTTCAATAATCAGAATTGCAGACGGCGCAACAGTTGTATTCCCGTCGGGTGCAAATGTATTTAACGACTTTAGAGGTCTTGACAAGATTATTATCGGTGATGGAGCAAATGTTCGTTTTGAAAGAAATACAACCTTCAGCTGGAACGGCTCTACCACAAGAAGACTTAACGAAATCGTAATCGGTGACAACGCAACAGTTTACTTCGGTTACAGAACCTTTAACGGTGAAATGAACCTCACCACAATAACCTTTGGTGAAAACGGTAATTACACCTTTGCGGCAGAGTGCTTGCAGGGTTCTCCGCTTACTGCACTTAATATTCCCGCAAGCTCTACTGTAACCTTTGACGGAGATGGCGCATTCAAAAACTGCACAGCGCTTGAGAGCGTATGGCTTCCTGCAAATGTTACAGAGGTAAGGAAGGACACCTTCTACGGCTGTACCGCACTTAACAAGGTAGTGCTCCTTGGCGCAACAAGCATTGGCGAGAGCGCATTTAATGCAACAAGCAATGCTACGCTTACAATTTACGCACACGCAAAGGGCGACCTTACATTCGGCTCAAATGCTCTTGCAAACCGTGCAAATGTAGTTCTCTATACAAATAGCTCCAATGTTACATCACTCTCAAACGCTTCATATACAATTTACGCAGGCATAGCACACGCTAACACTCCTTACACCAAGGACGAAACCTGCTTTGAAAACGGATTCATCGGATACGCAACAGACTGCCCCTGCGGTGAGATTGCTTACGGTGCGTCCTACACAGTATATTCAAGCGAAAATACAGAGGGTGAGGCATTCACTCTTGATAATATCGTAATTATCGACGAGTTTGACGGACACGACCTTGTTATCACCATCACCTACGAGGACGGCTATGACAAGGAAGGTCTTAAGTGCACAGCATGCTCACGCGGATGTGGCACTGAGTTTGATGACGTGACAACGAAGCCTATTGTAACACACAAGGGCTACTCATATGATCTTTCCGGAACAGTCTCGAGTATTTTGAGTGGCTTCCATATTGAGATTGATGCGCTTGAGGAATACAACCTCTACAACGAGGATTTGGTAATCGGCGTTGCTATTCTCAATCCCAAATATCTTGGTGGCTCATTCTTTGTCGGCGAAAACATCAACTCAACAAGCGGATTTCTCCAGATTGAGCTTACCGATTTCAACTACTCCGAGATCAACTGTATGATTAACTTCCCGCAAAGCTCCTCACTTGATTTACTTGAGCTTTCAATCTTTGCTTACGTGCTTGACGACAACGCAGGCGTTCCGCATATTGTTCAAAAGCAATACGTGACGGGCGAAAATGCTCCTGTTGTAAGCGGTGTTACGAAGGGTGGGGCGAGCATTCACACAGTAACCCTTTCATCTGTTAGGGCTCCCGTGGCTCTGCCGGAATCTATTCCGGCCTTCAAGGTAAAGGAAAATAACCAATAATTCAAAAAAATCACACTCCGATTGGAGTGTGATTTTTGTTTTTATCGGTGTCTTTATTGACATCTATTTATATATATGATAAAATATTTTTAAGCGATTTTAGTTAAATGTGAGGGCTTTTATGAAAAAACCGTATGTTTTTATCAGCTATTCAAGCAAGGAAGCGGATTCCGCCAACCTCGTGCACAGTTATCTTGAGGGTAACGGCATAGGCTGTTGGATTGCTTCTCGAAATATAGAGGGCGGAGAAAGCTTCGCCTCGCAGATTGTAGATGCGATAAACGATTGCTGTGCGTTCGTTCTTATGGCTTCGCCGTATTCAAACAATTCGGACCACGTGAGCAACGAGGTGTCACTGGCGTTCAGTGCCAAAAAGAAAATTATCCCGTTCCGCCTTCAGCCGTTTGAGCTTTCTAAGGCGTATCAGTATTTTTTGCAGCAGGCGCAGTGGATTGATGCCTTTGAGGACAGAAACGATGCCTTGAAAAAGCTTTTGGTGGCGGTAAGAACCACTCTGCCCGCAAGCGAGACAAGAGAAAAGCCGACAATTACCATAGCCCCTACACCAAAGGTGACAAAAGCAGACGATGACGATACGCCCTCTCTTACACGTGACGAGATTGTTGAAGTGCTTCTTAAGAAGATTGAGAAATTTCCTTACTGCTTAAGGGACAGAACCTACGGAGCTGCCTACAACGAATTTAAGAAGCTTGCAGGAGTTCTTTTTGAAAAGACCGTTTCCATGTCGTACAAGGGACGCTTGACGGCAGGCGGTGTTGATTTCATTGACATTATCGTTGATACGCTATCTCAAGGACAGGGTGTTTCCGTACACGTCAAGGGACTTCCCGGCTGTGCAAAGAATATGCTTCTTCAGCTTGCATATTATAAAATGCTTGAGAATTTCCGCTCCGGCACAAGTGACTATTTGCCAATTTATCTGTCGTCAAGCTATTACGAAAAGCGTCCGTATTCGCCGCAAAACGCACGCCAGGAAATGAAGGACATAATCGCCGAGGAGTCGAAGGAGTTCTTCTCCTTTGTGAGAAAAAACCCCGAGGTGCGTCCCGTGCTTATGGTTGAAGCGGTAAGAGAGCATATCGTTTCAGGCTTTGCTCCCGAGGATGTTATCTCTGAGCTTTGGAGCGGCTTTGGTAAATTTAACCGTATTGTTGCCCTTGATGTCGGTCTTGTTAAAAACCGTCTGCGTCTAAAGAAAACCGTTCCTCTTATGGGAGAGGCAACGGGCTACACATTCCAATTCAACTCCCTGCCTATTTCAAATAAGGCGGATTGTCTTACTGTCATTCGTACTGTTCTTGATATGTATATTGATAAGTATGACGGCATTGACGAGGGTGACGTTTATAACGCACTTTACAGGCTTCGCTTCCCCACCCTTGACATTTTCACCATTCGTCTTGTTGCAACAGAGCTTTCTCTCGGTCACTCGGTTGACGATATTTCGCTCATTGATATGTACGAGCGCCTTGCCCTCAACGAGCTTAAGGGTGACGAGGAAATGATGCTTACAATAGCGCACGAGCTTTATGAGTATGCCTTTAATGACAGGCACAACGTAAAGACGAAGCAATACAACGCTATTCTTTGGTCGCTCCCACACAAGCACAATACATATTTTGAGTTTATGGTTGCCTATTATTTCAGTCACAGGCTTATGTTGGGTGACGGAGATTACAGCTTCCTTCGAATTTCGATGAGCTCTATGGAAAATCACTTTATGGTTTCAAGGCTAAGTGACAGCTATGCGCTCCAGGAGGCAATTTTAAGCATTGCAAAGAACAACTACTATACGAGCTTTGATATGCGTCAGCAAAGTAATGCGGCGTATTGGCTCGGCAAGCTCACATATGCCGATTTGACAGACGAGGCGCAGGCGTTGCTTGACAGTGAATTTGCACGTCTGAAGCCACTTGTAAAGAATGATAACTCTCAAACGCTCTCCAATAGATATAATCAGTTCCTATTCCGCTCTGTTTGCTGTGGTCTTATCTCTCACCAAAGAGCAAACATTCTTGACGAATACCTTTGCATTGTAGTAACAAATGACGTTGCAAATGCGATTAACAGAGGCACCGTTATGGAATATATGGGTGATTCGTATCAGGCAAGCGCTCACAACGATTTTTATCTCGACACAAATCCGAATTTGGGCGAGCAGGCAATTCGTATTCTTTGCAGCAGAATAGAGTCAAAGCTTATCTCTAAGCGCTCCGGCTTCGTTGAGATGGATCTTGTTTCCCTTTTAACACTCGTTCAAGCGAGAATGCATATTGCGCCCGAGAAGCTATCGTTTAACCTCACACCGTATGCCGAGAGATGTCTTAATATCATAAAGGAATATCACCAGCGTCCCCGCAGCATTGTATCGGAAAAGCTCCTTTACTATTTCCAATCGGTATATGATGACCTTGAGGTGTATCTTGAAAAGCCTCGCTTTGATGCGGCGTTTACACTGTTTACGCATCTTTCAAAAATGAAGGAAACAAAGCGCACGCAATGGCTTAAGCTCGGCGTTGAGGATTGCGAGAGTCTAAGCGAGCATACTCTTAGCGCTTGGATGATGGCTATGGTATTTTTGCCTCAGGAAATCGGCGAGCAGGGATACAACAAGCAGGAAATTATGGATATGCTTCTCGTTCACGATATGGCGGAGGCTATATTGGGTGATATGAGTGAGCAGCTCTCCGAGCCGACGAAGGAGCTGAAAAGACAAAATCTCGTGCTTCGCAAGTGGTTTTTGAAGGGCACATACCCCGAGGTTGCAAACCTGACGCACTATTACAACATTTGGGTTGGCTACTTCACAGCGCAAAATATCAATTCCCGAATTGCAAGAGATATAAACCTCATACAGACGGTAAACACCTTCTTCTCATACTGCACGGAGCATTCAAGAGATGTAAGCGCAGAGGTTATCAAATCGTGGCTTAACGAGTCGAACAAGCTCAGCACCGATATAGGCTATGACCTGTTCGACAGAATAATCCGAAACAATCCCATTTACAGAAAATTTATTGACAAGAGCATTTTAGGCTCAATGGGTTGATAAAATCGCTCTTGATTCACACGCAAAATAAAAATCACACTCCGATTGGAGTGTGATTTTTTATAATAGGTTTTTAATTACTTTGCAGCTTCCTCGGTATCAGCAGCTGCATCTTCAGCTGTTGCCTCGGACTTGTCCTCAATCTCGTTGATTGTGTAGTTGAGCTCCTTACGAAGGAAGTAGCCGTCAACCATCTCGTCAATGCCTCTTGAGTATGTAATTGTTACACCCTTGTACTCCTCACGAGCGCCATCACAGCCGGGCTTGCCTCTGTTCTCGTAGTTGGGGTGATAAATGCTTGTAACGGTAAACGGAATATCGTACTCGTTTTCCTCGTCAAGCCAATCCTTAAGAACCTCTGCGATTCTGTCGGTCCATGCGTTTACATATTCAGCGGAGGTGCTCATAGGAATGTCTCTGCCTGACATCTGGCACTTGAATGGTACTATTGAGAAATAGCCAAGCTTTTCAGCGCCACAGTTTGCACACTTGAGAGCAAGACCGATCTTAACAGTGATGTGAGCGCTTACTCTGAGCTCCTTGTAGAAGCCGGGCGCCTTGTCGTCTTCAAGAGTATAAACCTTGTCGAAGTGAGGCTTGATGTCCAATATCTCGTAGTGAACGAGATTTTCGAATTCTTCCTCGTTTGTGATGTTTGCCATGGTCTTACATGAGTTACATGTAAGGAACTTGAATCTCTTCTCGATTTTCTTGCAAATGAACATCAAGAAGCCACCGATGATAAGACCGAAGCCACCAATCATGTTGAGCATACCAAAGCTGCTAGAGACAAGCACCTGAAGAAGCATGGTGATGCCGAGAAGAACTGCGGAGCCGATAAGGAACAGCTTCAAGTCCTTCTTTCTTTGTTCGAGATCCTCAGGAGTGTTGATTTCACCCTTGAAAACTCTTTTAAAATAGTCCTTTAACTTTTTCATTTTTTCTTTCTCCTTTTTGCGAATTATCGCAAATTTATTTTTTGCATATAGCAATTATAAGTATATCATAATTGTCATAATTTGTCAATATGCACAATAAACAAATCCCCCCCCCTAATTTTTGTGCATTTTTAACAAAAATTCACAAAAACGTTCCCGCTTCGCAAGGTGGAAGAATTATTGGTATTCTTGTGTTAAAAGCAAAAGCAACGCACCTTGCTCTGTGCGTTGCTTAAAGTGTTTTATTTTTCGCCAAATTCACAAAGTCCCCTTGAATTTATGGGACACATATCACATTTCGGCGCCCTTGCCGTACAAATATCTCTGCCGAAAAGCACAAGGCGGTGACAAAGGTCGCTTTGCTCGCTCGGCTCTACAATTTTGGTAAGAATTTGCTCTGTTTTGTACGGATCCTTCATTCCGTTTTTATACATACCGAAGCGGCCGCAAATACGCATACAATGGGTATCGGCAACGATTGCGGGCTTTCCGAAAAGATCGCCGAGAAGCAGATTTGCAATTTTTCTGCCTACGCCCTCAAATTTAAGAAGCTCCTCCATTGTGTCGGGCAGGGCGCCTCCGTAATCATTTATCAAACGGTATGAGGCGTCTTTTATATTTTTCGCCTTCATTTTATAGAGCCCGCAGGGCTTGATTATTTGTTCTATCTGCTCAATCGGAGCACTTGCAAGAGAACGTGCGTCAGGAAACGCCTTAAACAGCTCGACACAGACAATATTCACTCTTTCGTCGGTGCATTGGGCGCTAAGTCGTCCCATTACAAGCAGCTTCCACGAATCTCCGCCATATTCAAGCGAGCATTTTGCCTCAGGATAAAGCTCCTTCAGTACCTCGACAATTTGCGACATTGTTTTTCTTTTATTTTCTTGCGTCATATCAGGCTCACCCCAAAATGCTCCTTCAGCATTTCACAAAGACGGCATAGCGGAAGTCCGACGATATTGAGGTAATCTCCCTCTATTTTTTCAACGAAGGCGCCAGCCATTTCCTGTATTCCATAAGCGCCCGCCTTATCGTACGGCTCACACGTATCGACGTATTTTTCTATTTCACTGCTTGAAAGCTCTCGCATATAGACGATGGTTTCAACAAAGTCCGTGAAGAAGCTCTCAGCCAATCTTATGCATACGCCCGTAATTACGACATGCGACGAGCCCGACATCGACCTGAGCATTTTTATTGCCTCAGAGCGTCCCTTGGGCTTTCCAAGAAGCTCGCCCCTATTTACAACAACGGTATCGCATCCGATAACGATTTCGTCATCTGAGGCGGGCACGCCAAACGCCTTTGACCTTGCGATTTTTTGAATCCATTCACGAACGTCCTCACCATTATATGCCTCGTCTGCGCCCGATACACGTGTATCGAAGCTTGGACACACCATCGATAAAATTTCACGTCTTCTGGGCGAGGCTGATGCCAGCACTATTTTCATTTTGATATTCTCCTGATTTTTTTGGTTGTCGGCTCTTTGTTGCGATACGCCTCGATTATCTGCGAGCATTCCTCTTTTTTCTCGTCGGTAAAGATAAAATGCCACGAGAAGCCCTCGATTAGTTCTGCTTTGTCCGCCATATAGACAGGCACGCTGTTGTATATCACCGTGCGGTGACCGTAAATCGCCTCATAGAACATTTTAGCTCCCGTTCTGTCCGTCAAATAGCCCTCGCACATCTTGGTGCAAGAGTCGGCGGTTTTACAGATACATTTGAACGTAGTCATAACGGGGAATTTTCCGTATGCGATAAGCGAGCAATCCGCCATATCTCTTGCCTGTGGCAAGGAAAGCTCGGGGCAGAGAATTATATTCTCCACACTAAAAGAGCAAAGATAATTGGCGGTATAGGTGTTAAAGACGTTAAATCTGAAATCGCAGGCAACAATAAAGCCCATTCGCTTGAGGACTCTTATTTGTCCTATGTTGGTGGCAAGCGCATATTTTGCGCCACATTCCTTAGCTCTTTTAAGCAGTGCCTCGACATCGTTCCATTCGCTGTCGAGAATTATCGGCGGCAGATAAACTCCGTTTGCGCCACAGGCACTGTCATAGTAGTAAACGGGAACGTATATTCTGTCAAAGAATTCGGCTGCGTTGTCGGGGATTTGAGCATCGGTCGAGAATACGGCAGAGCGCAGTCTTTTATCGCCCTTTGGTCGCTTTTTCGATACATAGTCCGCTTTTTTAGGGTTTCTTGCTCCTAAAAGCATATCAACTGCTTGACGTCTTAGAGCGTTCAAGCTCGATACACGAACCATAACGGAGTCACTCTTTTCGATTGTGATGCTTCCGGCTTGATATGGAGTTGAGCCAAGCTTGAGAAGCGATTTTTTGAGGTCGTCCTCGCTCATAGGAGCTTTTATTGCCCTTTCCACAATATCGCCATACACGGTGACCGATTTTTCACCCTGCGTAACGGTAAGGAGCGCCCTTTCTCCCTCGACAAATCGGGCAAAAATGTCTATTTTGGGCTTTTGAAGTGCCTTCGGCTCGAGCACTTGCTCACGGGTGGTTGCTTTGTCGCCCTCGGAGCGAATACCGAGCATTGCCCCATCCACTCGGTTATCAAAATAGCCCTGAGTGAATCCCTGACGTGAAAATAGCGCCCCGAGAGCATCCATTTGCGAGGCGGTTGCACTTCTGCGAGAGTCAAGCAGCTCTCTCCATACGGATACGACTCCGCCTACATATTCCGCGCTTTTCATTCTGCCCTCTATTTTAAGAGAAGCCGCACCTGTGTCTATAATCTCGGGTATTCTGTTCGCCAGCGACATATCCTTCAGGCTCAACGGATAAGTAGAGGATGCTCGACATCCAAATTCCGCACCGACCATTCCGCATTCCGCATTCCGCACTCCGCATTCTATTCTGTACGGCAATCTGCACGGCTGGGCACATTCTCCACGATTTCCGCTTCTGCCACCCATTGCGTAGCTCATAAGGCACTGTCCTGACATTGATACACAATGCGCACCGTGGACAAACATTTCTATTTCTGCCTCTGCGTGACGGCAAATGAGGCTCAGATTTTCTCTGTCAAGCTCTCTTGCCACAACAACACGTGTGCATCCAAGCTCCTCAAGAGCCTTAACTCCGTCAAGGTTATGCGCGCTCGCCTGTGTGCTTGCGTGAATGTCAAGATCGGGGAAATGCTCTCTTAGAAGCGCCATAATTCCAAAATCGGCAACTATGAGCGCATCCACTCCGCTTTCATAAAGCGAGGACACGTATTCAAGAACGAGGGGAATTTCCCTTTCATATATTTCGATATTGAGAGTAACGTATGCCCTTTTACCGTGGGCGTGGCAAAGGCGGATAGCCTCCCTTGCCTGCTCAAGCGTGAAGTTGCACGCCCTTATTCTCGCATTGAACAAATCCGTGCCGAAATACACGGCATCTGCTCCGCTTGCAAGAGCGCTGACAAGAGCATCCATATCTCCTGCGGGGGCAAGAAGCTCCGGCAACGGACGTTTTTCCTTAGTCATCGTTTTTTGCAAGCCTTTCTCTTAGTTCTGCATTTTCCTTTTTGAGCAGATTTACGTTTGCCTGATACAAGGCAATCTGCGCCTCTAAGTTCTTAAGCTTACGGCTATCGGTGCTGCCCGAGCTGTAAAAATCCATAGCGCAAAACAAAGCCGCCTCGACAAGCGAGCAATTTTTCTTTGTCCTGAGCATCTCGGAAATTATCTTATCAACCTCTGCCGCAACGCCCTCGACATACTCCTGTCCCTGCTCGGAAACGACGCCTATGCGGACTCCCGCTATTTCTACAAAATATTTTTGCTTCATAATCTTTTCTCACTTTTCCTTTAAAGCACTTGAAATTTACGCAAGTTGTATGTATAATATATCTTAAAGCATATCTTGCGCGCAAATTTTTATCATTAGTATTATTATACAACACAAAAACTCAAAATTCAACACCCTTGAGCGCAAGATTTAATTTTTTAGGAGCTACGGCATGGGAATTATCAAGAATTGTAAAAGAATAGTTATAAAAATCGGAACGTCAACGCTTACCTATCCGAGCGGCGCTCTCAATCTGCGCAGAATTGAGCTTTTGACAAGAGCCGTTTCCGATTTCAAGAACGCAGGTCACGAGGTGGTTATGGTCAGCTCGGGCGCAGTGGGCGCAGGCTTTGCACGCCTTGCACTCAACACCTATCCGAAAACACTTGCGGAAAAGCAGGCGTGTGCGGCAGTAGGTCAGGGACAGCTCGTGAAGATTTATGACGGATTTTTCTCAAATTACGGACACACGGTGGCGCAAATTCTTATGACGAAGGACGTAGTTGACGATCCTCACCGTCTTGAGCTTGCAAGAAACACCTTCTTCACTCTTATCAGAATGGGCTGTGTTCCTATTGTAAATGAAAACGACTCCGTTTCGTGCGAGGGACTTGACTTTGGCGGTAACGATACACTCTCCGCATATGTCGCTATTGCGTGTAAGGCGGATCTCATTATCAACCTCAGCGACATTGACGGTCTTTACGACAAGGATCCGAGAAAATACTCCGATGCCAAGCTCATTGACAGAGTTGAGGAAATTGACGACACCATTCGCTCCTATGCGGGCGGTGCAGGAACAGACAGGGGCACGGGCGGTATGATTGCCAAGATAAATGCGGCTCACATCGCATCTCAGCACGGAATACCCATGCTTATTATAAACGGCGAGAATCCGAGCATCCTTTACGATATTCTCGACGGAAAGCACGTAGGCACTTATTTTGCCGCAAGAAAGGACTAATATGGAGCTTTTTGAACAAATAAAAGGAATATGTGAGCGTGCAAGGGTAGCAAGCCGTTCTCTTGCCAAGCTAAGCGGAAGCGAGCGAAATGCCATTCTTTACAGAATTGCAAATGATTTGCGCTTTGGCGCATCCGACATTCTCGCCGCAAACGATATTGATATCGAAAATGCCAAGGCCAACGGCATAAGCGAGGCAATGCTTGACCGTCTTACTCTGAGTGGCGCAAGAATTGACGATATCGCAAATGCGATAATCAAGATAGCAGAGCTTCCCGATCCTATCGGAGCAGGTGAGATTTTTACCCGCCCGAACGGACTTGAAATTCACAAAATATGCGTTCCTCTCGGCGTTGTTGCCATGATTTACGAGGCACGCCCCAATGTTACCCCCGACGCATCGGCTCTTTGCCTCAAAAGCGGTAATGCCGTTATTTTAAGAGGTGGCAAGGAGGCTATAAATTCAAACAAGGCAATAGTTCGCATTATTCGTTCCTCGCTTTATGCCTGCAGATGTGACGAAAACGCCGTTTCTCTTATTGAGGACACGACACGTGAAAGCTCCACTGCTCTTATGGGAATGCGCGGCTATATTGACGTGCTTATTCCACGTGGCGGAAAGGGACTTATTCGCTCTGTTGTTGAAAACGCCAAGGTTCCCGTTATAGAAACGGGCGCAGGCAACTGTCATCTTTACGTTGACGAGAGCGCAAATATTGATATGGCGCTTAAGGTTGCGCTCAACGCAAAATGCTCTCGCCCAAGCGTTTGCAACGCAGTTGAAACGATTCTTTTACACAAATCGGTGGCAAAGGAATTTCTTTGCCGTTTCTATGAGGCAACAAAAAAATATCCCGTCGATATTCGTGGCTGTGATGCTTGTATCAAAATTCTTGACGGAATATGCCAAATAAAGCCCGCAACCGACGAGGACTACGCAACGGAATATGACGATTATACCGTTTCCGTCAAGGTGGTCAGCGACGTATGCGAGGCGGTTGAGCATATTAACAAATACACAACAGGACATAGTGAGTCAATTATCACCGAGAATCCAAGAAATGCAGATTTCTTTGTGAGCAGCATTGACTCGTGCGCACTATACGTGAATGCTTCTACCCGCTTCACCGACGGCGGAGAGTTTGGCTTCGGCGCAGAGATTGGAATTTCCACACAAAAGCTACACGTAAGAGGTCCTATGGGGCTTAGCGCCTTGACCACTTCAAAATACATTATCAAGGGTGACGGACAAGTAAGATGAGTGACAGAATTAAGGAAGTTATTCTCTGTAAATACGGAGAAATCATTTTAAAGGGCGCTAATCGCTCAGAATTCGAGGCTAAGCTTTTAAAGGAGCTTCGTCTTCGCGCAAAGCGCATCGGAAACTTTAAAATTTACTATGCTCAATCAACTGTATTCTGCGAGCCTCTCGACGATGATAGCGCCGATGCTATCGACGAAATGACCGAGCAGGCGAAGCACGTGTTCGGATTTGTGGGCGTTACCCGTGCGATTGCATGCGAGAAGAAGCTTGAAACGATTCTCGAAATGGTAAAAAAGCACATTCCCGAAAGGCTTCGCGCATACAAGACCTTCAAGGCTACGGCAAAGCGCGCGGATAAGAGATTCCCTCTCTCCTCTCCCGAGCTTGCGGGTGAGGTTGGCGCCGCAGTGCTTGAGGCGATGGGCGGTAAAATCAAGGTTGATTTGCACTCCCCCGAGATTGTCGTTCAGGTTGAGATAAGAGAAAACGAGGCGTACATTCACGCAGGTCAGGAAAAGGGCGCAGGCGGTATTCCCTACGGCTCTTCGGGCAAGGGACTTCTGCTTTTATCGGGTGGAATTGATTCTCCCGTTGCGGGCTTTATGATGGCTAAGCGCGGAGTTATGCTTGAGGCGGTTCACTTTGAGAGCTTCCCGTACACATCTGAGCGCGCAAGAGAAAAGGTGCTTGAGCTTGCAAAGGTGCTGACAGATTACACTATGCGTGTAAGAGTTCATATCATTTCTCTTACTCACATTCAGGAGCTTCTTCGTGATAACTGTGACGAGGACTACTTTACTCTCCTTTTAAGACGGTATATGATGGCGCTGTCCGTCAGACTTGCTCACGAGCTTGGCTGTGATGCTATAATCACGGGCGAGAGCTTAGGTCAGGTCGCATCTCAAACAATGAAGGCAATAAACGTAACGAATGCAATGTCCGACATTCCCGTGTACCGTCCGCTTATCGGCATGGACAAGGAGGAAATTATTCAAATTTCAAGACGTATCGGCGCTTATGACACGTCAATTCTGCCATACGAGGATTGCTGTACGGTGTTTACTCCAAGACATCCTCGCACACGTCCCGAGCTTGAAAAGGTTATCGAGCAGGAGCAAAGGCTCGACTTTAATGCGCTCGTTGACGAGGCGTATGCCTCAAAATATGCGGTTGTTGTAAAGCAATTCGGAAATAATATTATCGAAGGAGAGCCAAGATAATGGGAAAGAAAAATTATATCACCTTAACAGACGAAAACGGCGTTGATGCACTCTACGAGGTGCTTGACGAATGCACAGTCGACGGACAGCCGTATATGGCGATTGTTCCCGTGGTGACGGAATATTACATTCTTAAGAAGGTCAATCCCGGCAAAAAGAACGAAAGCTTTGTGTCCGTTGAGGGTGACGAGCTTGCCAAGGTTGAGGGTGTATTCCAATCAAGGCTCGGCACTATCGACTATGATGAATAATGTCAAAATGAAAAATAAAAATGAGCGTCAATGACGCTCATTTTTGTTTTTGTTTATGGATTTCAAGGCTGTTTTTTGTCAAAATCCAACACGTGACGGGATGTGGCCGCCAATAAATAACCCGCTTTAGCCGTGTGACAAGGTAGAACCCAGCAATGCCAGGGTGGTGTCCTCATAACATCTTCACTGCTTCCAACGTCCGCCAAAAATCGTCCGACCGTAGTCTCATTAAGAGGATTTATGACGGGAGGCCTGCAAAACAGATGTTGGATATTGGACTCCGTTTTTTTCTTCGTAGGTCTCTTTAATTGCCATCACGCACCAAGCAGGCATCTAAGCTTAATGCTTCATCGAAAGGGCAATCCTTGCCTTTTCAACTATTCCGCTTGCATTTAAGCCGAAATACTCCAGAAGCTCCTTTGCGGGCGCACTCTTGCCGAAGGTGTCCTCTATGCCATGTCTTACAACGGGAATCGGACAAACGCCAGACAAAGCCTCACATACGGCACTTCCAAGTCCACCTATTATGCTATGCTCTTCGCTTACGACCATCGCACCCGTTTGCTGTGCGCAGGCAATGAGAAGCTGTGTATCAAGCGGCTTTATTGTGTGAATGTTTACAACTGCGGCGCTAATACCCTCTGCGGCAAGCATCTCTCTTGCCAAAAGCGCCTGCTCTACCATTATTCCGGTAGCAACGATTGTGATATCAGAGCCGTCAGCGAGCAAAATACCCTTTCCAAGCTCGAAGCTGTAATCGGGATTATCGTTTATAACCGAAACGGCAAGACGGCCAAAGCGAAGATATACAGGGCCATCGTGCTTGATTGCGCTCTCAACTGCGCATCTTGCCTCAACGGCATCTGACGGGTTGATAATTACCATTCCCGGTATTGTACGCATAAGAGCTATATCCTCGTTACACTGATGTGATGCGCCATCCTCACCGACAGTAATTCCTGCGTGGGTTGCGCCTATTTTTACGTTAAGATGCGGGTATCCTATCGAGTTTCTTATTTGGTCAAAGCTTCTGCCTGCCGCAAACATTGCAAACGTGCTTGCGAACGGAATTTTGCCTGTGGTTGCAAGACCTGCCGCAACACCGAACATATTGTTTTCCGCTATTCCGCAGTCAAAAAACCTTTCGGGGAATTTCTTTTTGAATACTCCCGTTTTGGTTGCCGCCGCCAAGTCTGCGTCAAGGACAACCACATTTTTATATTCAGCGCCAAGCTCCGCTAATGCGTTGCCGTACGCCTCTCTTGTTGCAATTTTTTCTGCCATTTTTCTCACCTCTTTGTCTTACAAGCTGTTTTTGTACTCGGTAAGCTCGGATATAGCCTGCTCGTATTCATCATCGTTTGGAGCCTTTCCGTGCCAGCCTGCCTGATCCTCCATAAAGGAAACGCCCTTTCCCTTTGTAGTCTTTGCAACGATTACGGTGGGCTTACCCTTTGTGGCTCTTGCGCTGTCAAACGCCGAAAGAATCTGCGCTATATCGTGTCCGTCTATTGAAATTACATTCCAACCGAATGCCTTGAGCTTGCTTGCGTAGGGCATAGTGTTCATAACGTCCTTGACCTTACCGTCGATTTGCAAGCCGTTGTTGTCGATTATAAGGCAGAGGTTATCGAGCTTATAGTGGGCGGCGAACATAATAGCCTCCCAAATTTGTCCCTCTTGGCTTTCTCCGTCACCGATAATGGAATATACACGGTATTCCTTTTTGTCGATTTTTGCCGCAAGCGCCATTCCGCAAGCGCACGAGAAGCCCTGACCGAGAGATCCTGCCGACATATCAATTCCCTTTATGGATTTCATATCGGGGTGTCCCTGCGTCATTGAGCCGAGATGGCGGAATTTTTTGAGCTCCTCAAGGTCGAAATAGCCACGGTGCGCCATAGCCGCATAAAGCGCAGGACAGGAATGTCCCTTTGAAAGCACAAAGCGGTCTCTGTCGGGATTTTCGGGATTTTGAGGATCTATTCTGAGCTCGCTAAAATAAAGACAGGCCAAAATGTCCGCGCTTGAAAGCGCTCCGCCCGGGTGTCCGCTTTTTGCATAGTACACAGCGTCAACGGCACCTATTCTTATATCTGTTGCAATTTTCTTAAGCTCAAGAATTTTATCATTTGTATTCATAAAGCCCTCCATTATGTAAGAATGCACATCTGCATCAACTGTTTTATTGTATTAGTATTTTATCACTTTAGAGCTTGAATGTCAATAATATCATCATAATAATTTTAATTTTTGCACATAATTTAATTGACAAAATTCGAAATATATGGTAACATAATATCTGCACATACAGTATTTGTCTTAGCATACAGTATTTGCAATAACCAATCTGTCAAATCCACATATTCAACGAGTCGGGCATCTGTTGCCCGACCAATATGCGTTGGAGGAAAATATGAACGAAAGCATTTTATTTGCACCGATTCGGCACTGTGATGAATACAAATCACTTATGTCACGGCTTGATACGCTCATTTCAGGCAAAGCGCCGCTTCCGCTTCTTGTAAACGGGCTTTGCAGTGGCGCAGAGTGCGCTCTTATCTACTCCTTAATCAAGGATATTAAGCTCAAATACGGCAAGACCGTTCTGATAATCTTGCCCGAGGAGCGACGTGCAAACCGTCTTAACGATTTTTTCAAGAAGGCAGGGCTTGCGTGTGAGCTTTACCCTGTGCGTGATTTCAATTTCTACGATATGACATCGTCTCACGAGCTTGAGCAGCAGAGGCTACACGTTTTGAACGGAATTGCAACAAACACTCTTGATGCCGTTTTGGCAACGCCCGATGCCGCACTTCAATATACTATGCCTAAGAGCGAGCTTATATCTCGCTCCTTTAGTGTTTCTATGAATGACTCTCTTGACCAGGAGGCGTTTGTGCGCCGCTTGATTGAGTCGGGCTATTCTCACGCAGAAACGGTTGAAAGCCCCGGACAGTATGCGGTGCGTGGTGGAATTATTGATATTTTTCCTGCGGGAAGCACGAAAATCTCTCTTAATGATGAGGAGATTTTTGACAGTATGCCGATACGTGTCGAGCTTTTTGGTGATGAAATTGATAGAATTGCTCTATTCGATCCGCTAACACAAAGGGCAGGCGTTAAGGCCTTGAGCTTTAGTATTTGTCCGTCAAGGGAAATCATAGCAGATGGGGAAAAAATCGCACAAATTCGTGAGTATGTGTCATATTTGCTTGAAAGGGCGACAACGGAGGAAGCGAAAAAGGAGCTGAAAAAGGAGCTTTTCGCTATTGACAACGGGCTATCGAGTGCCTTCTTTGACCGTTTTATATCAACCATTTACCCCTCAAGAGAATGTCTGCTTGACTATTTTGAGGACACGGCAAGCATTGTTTGCGATATTGCCGGTGTGCGTACAAGGGCGAAGGATTCGTATAGCCTTATGAGTGACATTGCAGACTCGCTTGTTCTGGCGGGACTTATCAGCGAAAGTCAATGCGACTTTATGCGTGAGCCCTCATGCTTGGAAAGCTATTTTCTACGCACTCAGATAATAAATCTTGACAGCTTTGCTATCAGCTACCGTGGAGAGTGCGGTGGCGTGTACGATTTCAAGTCAAGAGGCATTTCGTTGGGTGATGTATCGCTTAATACGATGCTGGAGCAGTTGAAATTTTATTGTGATGAGTCTTATCGCTGTGCGCTCGTGTGCAAGAGCGAGCCCGAGGTGAAAAGCACAATCAAGACCTTGAGCGAAAACGGAATTCCTGCCTTTGCACCAAACGAGCATAAGGGTGAGCTTACGGCGGGTGCCGTATGTGTTTTAAGCGATACGTTCCCCGACGGCTATGAGCTTTTTGAGTCCAAGCTTGTAATTGCGGTTTTATCGTCAAGAAGCGAAAGGCTTGCCACCAAGGCAAGACGCAGAGCCAAGCACGCAAAAAACGCAGGCGAGAGAATTTTATCGTATGCAGACCTGAATGTAGGCGACTACGTGGTGCACGCTCGCTACGGAATCGGTAAATTTCTCGGAATTGAAAATCTTTTGGTATGTGGCTCGTACCGTGATTATATTGCCATTCAGTATTCGGGCACGGATAAGCTGTTTCTGCCCGTCGACCAGCTTGATATGGTATCGAAATATATCGGCGCATCCGGTGACGACGGCGCTGTTAAGCTGTCAAAAATGGGTGGTGCGGAATGGAAAAGAGCCACCTCACGTGCAAAGGAAAGCGCCAAGGAAATGGCGAAGGAGCTTATTGAGCTTTATGCCAAGAGAACACGAATAAAGGGCTTCGCCTTTGCTCCCGACGGAATTATGGAAAGAGAGTTTGACTCGTCATTTGAATTTGAGGAAACGGAAAGTCAGCTTGAGGCAATCGAGGACATCAAGCAGGATATGGAGCGACCGTACCCTATGGACAGAGTTCTTTGCGGCGATGTCGGCTACGGAAAAACAGAGGTTGCTCTGCGTGCCGCCATGAAGGCGGTTGCCAACAACAAGCAGGTTGCCATTTTGGTGCCTACGACTATTCTTGCGATGCAGCATTATCAGACGGCACTTGCTCGGTTTGCGGGCACAGGTGTCACGGTTGAGATGATTTCCCGCTTCAGAACCCCAAAGCAGCAGGCGCAGATTTTGCGTAGCCTAAGGCGTGGAGATTTGGACATTATAATCGGCACGCACAAGCTTTTGGGCTCCGGAATTGAATTCAAGGACCTCGGTCTTCTTATCGTTGACGAGGAGCAGCGATTCGGTGTGGGGCAAAAGGAAAAAATCAAGGCAATGGTGCCTGACGTTGACGTGCTTTCGCTCAGCGCAACTCCAATTCCCCGCACTCTTAGTATGGCGATGAGCGGTATTCGTGATATGTCGGTGCTTGACGATGCGCCGGGCGGACGCCTTGGCGTTATGTCATATGTGCTTGAGTTTGACGAGGGCGTGATAAACGATGCGATACGTCGAGAGCTTCACCGTGGCGGTCAGGTGTTCTATCTTTACAACAACATTGAAAAAATTTACGATATTCAGGCAAGGCTTTTGAGGGTGTTCCCCGATGCGCGTATTCGTGTTGCACACGGGCAAATGGACCGTGACGATATCGAAATGATTTGGCAGGAGCTTGTTCGTGGTGAGGTTGATATTTTAGTCAGCACCACGATAATCGAAACGGGAATTGACATTCCAAATGCGAACACACTCATAATCGAAAACGCCGACAGAATGGGACTCTCTCAGCTACACCAAATTCGAGGCAGAGTCGGACGAAGCCACAGACGTGCGTATGCATTCTTTACCTATCGCGCGGGTAAGCAGATATCGGAGATTGCTCAAAAGCGCCTTAACGCCATTCGTGATTTTGCGGAATTCGGCGCAGGCTTCAAGATTGCTATGCGTGACCTTGAAATCAGAGGTGCAGGAAGTATTTTGGGCTCGGCTCAGCACGGACATATGGAGGCTATCGGCTACGATTTGTATGTACGTATTCTCAACGAGGCTATTCTTGAGGAGCGAGGAGAGGTGTTGCCCGAAAAATTCGAGTCAACCATCGCTCTGTCCTTGGATGCCTTTATTCCAAAGGGTTATATAAAGTCAAGCGCACAAAGAATGGATATGTACAAAAAAATCGCCCATATCGAGAATGAGGACGATTATAACGATGTTGTATCGGAGCTTTGTGACAGATTCGGCAAGCTTCCAAAAACGGTTGAGGCTCTTGTGAGCGCCGCCTTGGTTAAGGCATATGCACAAAGGGCAAGGATTCGCAAGGTGGAGCAAATGCGTACAGAGGTGCGCTTCTATCCCGAAAAAATCAACAAAATGGTGCTTTATCAGATGTCGCTTGTTGCCCCCGACAAAATTAAAATTTGCGGAATAAAAACCGTTCCGTATATTTGTCTTTCAACCGAGCCAAACGATGCGCATCTTACGGGCTGTGTTGATTTGTTAAAAATTTATATACAAAAATGTAATGAAATAGAGTAGATTTTTTGATTTGAGTATGATACAATGTACTTGTATTTCGATTTATATCACAGGAAAGGATAAGAAAATGAAAAGAATTTTATGCGTTTTTCTTATGATTTGCATTTTGCTCTGCCCTGTGTCTGTTTTTACCTCGTGCGGAAACGATACGGTTTATTCGCTCGGCCCTTACGAAATAAAGGAGGACCATTACAGATATCTTGCGAGCATTTATAACAGAAAGCTTTTCGTTGCCAACGGAATTGACGGCGCAAGCTGGGACTCCGTTTTGCCCACATCTCAAATGACCGTCGCACAAACCGTTGACTCATACTACACCGAGGAATTTTTAACAAGCATCTTTACTCTGCTCTATTCTCAGCTTCTCTTTGACGTTTATTCTCTTGAGATGCCAAAGGAAATGACCGATACAATAAATGAAAATGTCGAAACGGTTATCGCTTATTACGGTGGGCTTTCGGAGCAGGTGTTTGACCAAAATGCGAAGGTGTACGGCTTTACCGCAAAAACCTTGCGTGAGGTTTACACCATGCAAATGAAGCAAACGCTTGTTGTTCAGCATCTGTTTGGCGAAAATGGCAGTAAGATTGAAAAGGAGCGTCTTGACGAGATTTTCAAGAAGAATTATTTCTGCTTCCAAACCATTGTTATAAATAACAAGTACAAATTCGTTACCGAAACGGACAAGAACGGAAAAGAGGTCGAGGTAATGGAGGCGCTCACGGACTATGAGGTGCAGGAGCGTAACGACATCATTGACGATTTGTATAATCTGTTTATTGAGCCGAGTGAAAATTATGTCTATAAGGTTATTGATCCGACAATGACCTACGACGAAATTTATGCAAGGTATTCCGATGATACGGCATATCCTCAGGGCTGTTACACCACCTATCCCACGGCGGGTGCGCAAAATGCGATTACTGCTGCCGCTCTTTTAAGGGAAAACGATATTGCAAGGGTTATCGCCAAGCGTTATTTCCAATCCGGCGGCTCGTTTGAGCTTGGCGGAGAAAAGGTAACCATAGGCGCAGGAGATTACTTTGAGTACGGATATGTGTTCGTTAAGCGCCTTCCGATTGCCGAAAGAGCTTACGAGAGGGACGAGTATAAGACGTTCTTTGAGGGCTTTATGGACACGGCTGTTGCAACTCTTTTTGCAGAGCATCTTGCAGAGTTTGAGAAAAACGGCACAAGCTACACACTTAAGGATATGGGAATTGCCGCAGATATGCCCCTGTCGAGCGTCGCACCGAACAATATGGACTACAACCTTATCTACGCAGAGCAAGAAAGCACAAATGAAAGCGAATCCTCAAAATAAAAGGAAAAAAGCAGTTGCCAAAGCAACTGCTTTTTGTTTGATTTCAAGTGCTTGTCAAACGGACATCGTGTCGTAAGGGAGCCGATTAAAAAATATAAACTCCAAAGGGTGCCATAGCAACTCTTGCAAGCTTAAAGCACTGCTTTCCAAACGGGATTCCGATAATGGTGATGCACCATATAAGTCCTGTCAAAAGATAGCCAACTACTACTCCAAGGCCGCCGAATACAAGCCAGAGAACGTTTGCAATCGGATGTGCCTCGAAGTCTGTTGATACTTCCTTACCCATCGGCCATATAGCAACGCCTGCAAGCTTAAAGCACTGTCTTCCAAACGGGATTCCTACAATAGTAACGCACCAAAGAAGTCCGATAACGCTCCACGATATAGCAGAAACCAAGCCCGTAAAGATGAACCAAAGAAGATTTCCTATAAGTCTCATGTTTTCACTCCTATCTTATGTAAATTTTGTATATTTATTTTAGCACACTGTTTATTTTTTGTCAATAATCATTTCGTTTTATTTTGGTTTTTATTTCTGAAAAATGTTATCACTACACAAAAAAGAACATCAAAACAAAATTTGTAAACATTCAAAAAAGGGCTTGCAAAATAAATTTTTTTGTGTTATAATCTGTATCGTGATTTGAGTATATCAAATTACAATTTAATACGCTTTGCGTAGCAAACCTTCGGTTTGTGTCTCAACGAGCCTTTTGCTTACAAGTAGACAACGGCTTTCGTTGGACATACGCAGTGGATTCGCAAAATAAATTTTGCGAGCCGCTTCTCTTTGTTGCGTATTAAATTGCAATAAATCACAATTTAATACGCAAGCGTATCGAAGTGGTCATAACGGGGCTGACTCGAAATCAGTTTGTCTTAACGGACACGTGAGTTCGAATCTCACCGCTTGCGCCAAAAAAGGACACCTTTTAAGGTGTCCTTTTCAATTTATACAAGCTCTATCGTTGCGAATGGGGTACAGGTGCTGTCACTACCGATGAAGATATTGAACTTGCCCTTTTCCGCCTTGCGCTTAAGGTCGGCGCCGACAAAGGAGAGTGTATCTGCCGTTATTTCAAAGGTGACATCTCTTTGCTCGCCTATATCGAGGGTGATTTTCTCAAAGCCCCTCAGCTCCTTAATCGGTCGAACAACGCTTCCGACAATATCTTGAATATAGAGCTGAACCGTTTCCTTGCCCTTGTATTTTCCCGTGTTTTTTACGGTCACAGATGCGAAAATACTCTCGCCCTGTGTCATTTTTGGGGCGCTTATCTTGTGATTTGAGTATTCGAAGCTTGTGTAGCTCAATCCGTAGCCAAAGGGATATAGGGGGGAATTGGGGGAGTCAATATATGCGCTGGCATACAACGTTCTTTGCGTATCGTTTACACGGTAATTTCCCGTTTTGTAGTGATTATAATATATCGGGCATTGTCCCACACTGCGAGGAAATGACATTGTGAGCTTTCCGCAAGGAATGCTATCAGCGAACATAAGGCTTGCGAGGGCGTTTCCTCCCTCTGTGCCGGGGAAGAACATATTGAGAATTGCGCCAACCTTATCATTTATATCGCTAAGAGCAAGAGGTCTTCCGCAAAACAACGCAAGGGCGGTATTTTTATTTACCTCACACACTCGTTCAAGAAGCGTTTTTTGCACACAGGGTAGCTCCAAAAATGCCTTGGAGTTTGATTCTCCGCTATCGTCCTGATCCTCGCCAAGACACAAAATTACGACATCGGCACGTCTTGCAAGCTCGACTGCCTCGTCAATTTTTGAGATGTCGGCGCTATCAAGAGCAAGCTCACAGCCCTGTGCATAAACGACCTCGGCATCGCCGAGCAGGCGCTTGACGCCCTCATATACCGTTACCGTATCGTTTTTATCGTAGGCGCACCACCACGAGCCGACAATGCGCTTCTCATTGGCAAGAGGGCCTATGACAGCAACTGTTTTTACATCTTTGCTAAATGGAAGAACCCCCTCATTTTTGAGCAAAACGGCGCTCTCGCACGCACTGCGGCGGGCAATTTCTCGGTGCGCTTCACAAGCGAGTAATTTCCTTGACTCCTCGACGCTTGCGCTTCCGTAGGGATTTTCAAAAAGTCCGAGCCGTCTTTTAAGCTCAAGAACACGCAAAACGGCACGGTCGATTTGCTCCATAGAGATTTTTCCGATATCAACCAACGCCTCAAGATGCTCAATGTATGAAGTAGACACCATCTCCATATCGGTCTGGGCATCTATTGCCACCTCGGCACAATGGCGCTTATCCTCGCAGTAGCCGTGGGCGGTAAGGTTTGCAATAGCGCCGTAATCGCTTATTACAACTCCGTCGAAGCCCCATTCCTCTCGCAATATATCTACCATCAAGCGCTTATTTGCGAGTCCCGGTATGCCGTTTAGCGTACCCTGTGTCGGCATAACAATCATTGCGCCTGCGTCTATTGCGCTTTTATAGGGTGGCAGATAATACTCTCTTAAGGTATGCTCGCTCATATCGGCAAGGTTATAATCCTTTCCGCTTTCGGGAGCGCTGTAGCCTGCGATATGCTTAGCTCCTGCGCCTATTTTATATTTTCCGCCATTCTCGCCCCAAAAGCCCTTAACCGTTGCCTTGGCAATCTCACACGTAAGATATGTGTCCTCGCCCGAGCTTTCCATCACTCTGCCCCATCTTGCATCTCTTGAAACATCAAGCATCGGTGAGAAGGTGAGGTGTATGCCGTCAACGCTTGCTTCCCTTGCCGCCATTGATGCGCACTCCTCACAGAGCGCCATATCGAATGAGCAGGAAAGTCCCAAGTTTATCGGGTATATGGTACGGTAGCCGTGTATTACGTCAAGCATAAATGCAAGCGGAATTTTGTTCTTGCTTTTCTTTAAATATTCGCTTTGAATCTTTATATTTCGCTCCGCGCCGTATGAATTATATACAGAGCTCACATCATAAAGATACGCAAGGTCAAAGCCCTGCTCATGCTCAGGGCCCGTGACAGGCATATTTTTATCGTCTAAAAACAGGTTTGAATTTATTTGCTGAAGCTGATACAGCTTCTCCCTTAAGGTCATTTTGGAGAGTAATTCCTTTATGTCCACTTTTCTTGACTCCTTCATTGATGTTATCACTATTTTATCACTTTCGCTTTTAAAAAGCAATAGAACACACGCTTTTTTAGCCAAGTGAATCGCAATAATTGACATCTTTTCACAAATATGTTAAAATATTCTTACAAAATTACCTCAAAAGGAGATTTTTATGCTTTGGATTGTTGCGGCAATTTTATCTGCCGTTTTTGCAGGCTTAACCTCTATTCTTGCCAAGTGCGGAATTAAAAAAACCGATTCCGATTTGGCTACTGCTCTACGCACGGTGGTCGTGCTTGCGTTTTCTTGGATTATGGTTTTTGTTGTCGGCTCTCAGAGCACGGTTGGGCAAATTCAACCAACATCCTTTATCTTTTTGTTTTTATCGGGATTGGCTACGGGCGCATCGTGGATTTGCTACTTCAAGGCTCTTTCCTCAGGTGACATCAACAAGGTTGTTCCCATCGACAAATCAAGCACGATTTTGACGGTGCTTCTTGCGATTATCTGCTTCGGGGAAACGTCTAATCTTGCAATCAAGCTGATTGCGACGGCTATTCTTGCGATTGGAATTTTTCTTATGATTGAGAAAAAGCAATCAACTCAGAGGGCTCAGGGCCGCTCCTGGATGGTTTATGCTATTCTGTCGGCGGTGTTTGCCGCACTCACCTCTATTCTTGCCAAGGTTGGCATTTCGGGTGTGGAGTCCAATCTCGGCACGGCGATACGCACAGGTGTCGTTTTACTGCTATCGTGGGCAATCGTTTTTGCAAGAGGAAAGCACCATCAGCTTCGTCACATAGACAAAAGAGAGCTTCTGTTCATTTCCCTTTCGGGTATTGCAACAGGCGCATCGTGGCTTTTCTACTATTATGCAATACAGGCGGGAGAGGTCAGTGTGGTTGTTCCGATTGATAAGCTCAGCATTATTGTGACGGTGGCATTTTCATTTATCGTATTTAAGGAAAAGCTTTCCAAAAAAGCATTTTTCGGTCTTGCCCTTATGGTTGTTGGAACGCTCTTGATGGCATTTTTCAAATAAACAAAAAAGACGGGTAACCGTCTTTTTTGCTTATGATATGGCAAAGCTCAAAATCCACAGAAATGCGAGGTGGGCAGGATAGAAAATATAGAAAAAATATTTCATTTTCACCCGTCCCCTCTTGCCCGAATAGGTGAGCAGGATTGGAATTGAAAAAAGCGAAAAAATTTGATTTGGATTGCCTGAGGCTATTGAGCAGGCAAGCACTCCGATAGCCGTCGTCAGCACGTGGAAGGCCGTGGCATCAAGCCTTAACTGTCGTGGCACACTCTTGGGCGTATAAAAAATGCTTGCAAAGGCAGGCACAAGACAACCGAAGGTGCCGTATTCCATTCTTTTTATAATGCTGAGTGTTGCAATTATTGCAATAATAACGGTCAAATACACACCCGCCCATAAAATCTGTCCTCGTGTACGGCGTAAGATTATCGCACCCTTTAGATTATCAAGCGCATAGCATACCAAAATCGCAAGAGCAAAGGTAATAAGCACGTTGAGCTGAGCGCTTGGCATAAAAATCAAGATTGCCACCTGACAGATAAGCCCCAGAACAAAAATCTGCAAAAAATATCTCTTTCTGTTTTTTGTGTAACGGGTACCCTCTGCGATAAAAAATGCAAAAATCGGGAAGGCGATACGGCCAATAGTGCGAAAAGCTTCAATTCCGGGGAAGAATATCATTCCCACGTGGTCTATTACCATAAAAATCGCACCTATTATCTTCAGTACGTTTCCGCTTAACAGCTGTACTCTTTTCATTTTTCTCCCTCCTTTTCCATTTATGAGTATAATATACCACATCGGTGGGCGTTTGTCAATTTATTTTACTCACCTCGTGTCAAATAGGAAGGCATAGCGTATCCAAGGTGATTTTTAACGGCTCTGTGTAGGTCTTGTCGAGCATCTCAAATAAAAATCCCGACGTTGTCGGGATTTTTGCTTTTATTTGATGTAGTCAAGCTCAATTTCTTCGCCTGCCCTTAGCTTCAGAAGCACATACGGATCGCCATATGGGCTTTTTTCGATACAGGGTGCGCTTGTTTTAAGCGTTGCTCCCTTAAGGGCTACGCTTATCTCTCCGTCACGAGCAGCGACAATTTTCGCATGTACTTTGCTCTTATCCCAACGAATTGATACAACGTATGATCCCCTTGCGTGCAAGCCCTCTATGCTGCCGCTTTCCCACTCTGCCGCAAGCGCAGGCAAAAGCTTGATTTTCTTTGTGTCGGAGTACATAAGCATTTCATAAACTGCCGAGGTGTATCCGAGGTTTGCGTCAATTTGGAAGGGGGCGTGGCCCGCATGCATATATTTGAGGGTAACTCCCATATTACGCCAATCGTTGTGATGGGTATAAAGATTTGTACCTGTGCAGAAGCGAATCAAAAGGTCAAGACATTCCTTCGCCTTTTCTCCGTTTGACAAGCGGGCAAAGATATTTGCCATGTGCGAGAAGCTCCAGCCCGTCTGTGCCTTGAGTCCTATGCAAAGGCGTTTTTCAACAGCTACTCTGCACGCCTCGAAAAGCTCGGGGGTATCGTCCTCGTTTATTTCAAAGCCGGGGAAAAGCGGATATATATGCGATTGGTGGCGGTGCTGATAGTTGTCCTTGAAATCGGGATGTAGCCATTCCTTTATCGCGCCGTCCTCGTTTATCTCATATTCGGGAATTGCATCGAGCATTTTTTGCCACTCAAGGCGCTTTTCGCCATCAATTCCAAGTACCTCGGAGGCTGAGATAAGGTTTGTCAAAAGCTCCTTTACAAGCGCGAAGTCCATAGTTGAGTTGATTGATACGCTTAACTCCCTTGCGCCCTCGAAATCACCGTCGGGGTGGTTTTCGGGAGAGTTTGACGGGTATGATTTAAGCTTGCCGTTTTTATCATACACAAGGAAATCCTCGTAGAACAGCGCACTCTCCTTCATAAAGGGATACGCCCTCTCCGAGAGGAATTTTTTGTCACCCGTGTAGAGATAGTAATCGTAATAGATTGCGCTTATCCAAGCCGAGCTTCCCGTCCAGTAAAGAACGTGTGGCTGGGTGTTCTCCTTTTTGCCGTTTCCGTTGTCCATAAAGAGAGGTAAAAGCAATCCTCGACAGCCAAAGAGCATCCTTGCATTGTATCGGTAATCCTCCTTGAACTTATCGTAGAGATTGAAAAGAGGGAGTGTTGCACAGGACAAGCCTCCCGCATACGCCTGCCAATATGCCATTTGAATATTTTCATTGTTAAAGAAGGTACAAGCCCAAGCGGGAGAATATGCTCCGTTCCAAAGGCCTTGAAGGTTTGCGGGGTACTCACAGCCACACGATGACGAGATAAGAAGATATCTTCCGAAGTCTGCCATTTTCTCACATAAGCGGGAGTCGATTTTTCCTCCGTAGCTGTTGAGCAAAAGCCGCTCGTTTGATGCGTTTTCACCCTCGCAAAGCATCAGACGTGTTGAGTTGAAGATTTCTGAGAACGCCACGGAATGCTCCTCAAGCATTGTATCAAATGTATCGGTGATTTTATCAAGCGAGGCACGAAGCGTGTCATATTCTGCGTATTCGTCTGACATATTAAACGCAAGGGTAATCTCCGTTGCGCCCTCAATTTTTACATAATCCTTAAGCGTTGCGTCGCCGCTCATATCAATTTTGAGAGCATTGTCGCTTCCGCCCGAGGTAATCTCTCCGTCCGTTGCAACAACTTTTACCATTCCCGAGAAATGAAGCTTTCCTGCCGTTTTGCTCTCGGAGAATACGCATCCGTCACGAGCGATGCTTTTGAATTCGTCGGCATAGAAGCTGTCAACATAATCCGTCATATCGTGTCTTTCAAGAGAGACTCGAAGGGCGAAGCGTCTTTCGTTTTTTATGTTGATTATAACGGCGCCGTTGGTTTGAGATGCAAATACGGTGCGTACTGCTCTTTTGCCGTTTTCAGTGTAGGAAACGGTGCATACGCCCCTTTCCATATCAAGCGCTCTCTTGTAATTCTCGGGAGCGCCGTCCGTGTCAAATATCAGGTGTATATCAAATGCGGGGAAGAATTTTCCCTTATTTGAGCGAAAGCCCGTTTCTGCGATTTTCTTGGTGTAATGGTCGTTTGCCTCTCTGTATTTGCCCTCGTCCATCAAGGCGCGGACAACCTCAAGCTCGCCTGAAATGTCGGGATAGCCGACATCGCATTTCCAGTTGTAAAGTGATTCGTGATTTATAAGAATTCTTTCGTCATACACGCATCCGTAAACGCTTGCGCCAAGCACGCCGTTTCCTGTCGGAGTTGATTCGTTCCAGCCGGTTGCGGGGTATGAGCTTATAAGTACCTTCTCCATTTTTACCTCTTTTTGTCGGTTTTTGAGATTTTTGTCCCAAGTGACATATAAATTATACCATATTACCAAATAAAAATCAATTTATTATTGAAAAATTATGCAATATATGGTATGATTATCTTATCGAGCAACTGCAAAACTTTACCGCTCGACGAAGGAGATTTTTATGTTTGATATTGCAAGAGATCCCAAGGTTTGGGAAAGAGTAAGAAACGATGAGGCGTTTGCCCGTCACAGAAAGGAATTAACTGAGGCATTTGACAAATATTTTGCCAATCGTCCAAGATGCGCTACTGCTTGGCAGGTGCTTGACTATCCTAATGTAGGCGGTGTTGCCGACCATTTCCGTCAGCTTCAATGCGCTGCTATTTTGTCACTTGCTTACCCCGAAAACGAGGAATATTACAGAGGGCTTGTTGAGTGCGTATGGGAAATTTGTAACGAATACACTTGGGCTCCTCTCGGTCACTATAACAGCTACTATGACCGTACCCCTGCGGATTTTGATCCCGGTCTTATTGATATTTTCGCAGCATCGCTCGCCTTCTCGCTCGCAGAAATCAAGTCACTTTTCAAGGATAGATTCCCCAAGCTTCTCGTTGACAGAATTACATACGAAATAAGACGTCACACAATCGAGCCGTATGTTACAAGAAAATTCTTCTGGGAAAGCCACGGAAACAACTGGACAGCCGTTTGCACCGGTGCGGTCGGCGGCGTGCTTATGTATGAGGATCCCGAGGAATTTAAGCGTCAGCTCCCTCGTCTTCAGGCGTCTATGGAAAATTACCTGAACAGCTACGATGATGACGGAATGTGCGTTGAGGGCACAGCATATTGGGGCTTCGGCTTCGGCTTCTTCGCAGTTTATGCTATGCTTCTTCGTGAATTCTCGAACGGAGAGTACGATTGGCTCGCAAATCCAAAGGTAAAGGAAATTTCGAGATTTATTCAAAAAATGCTCCTTCAGCCCGACGTGCTTGCTATGTTTAGCGACGTCAACGCAAGAGAGGGCTATTGGGTAGGTCTTCCTCATATGCTCAAAACAGTTTACGGTGATGCCATTGAGTGTCTGCCGCTCGACCAGGCAACGATTATCGCATACTGCCACTGGGCATTTGCGGTACGTTCAACAGTTTACTATAACCCCGAATACACAAGCGACAAGCTTGCCAACTGCGTATATAGCGCGCCCGTTTCCAACTATTTTACCAAGCGCACAGATAACTACGGTCTTGCGTTCAAGGGCGGAAATCAATGGGAAAGCCACAACCATCAGGATGTAGGCTCGTTCATTTTGGCAAGAAATAACAGACAAATCTTCTGCGATTTCGGTTACATAGGTCCGGGAAATTGGCCGGGCTATCAAAGCAATCGCCGTCACGAGTACTTCCAGCCATCGTCCTTCTCTCATAACCTTCCTATCTTTAACGGCAAGGGGCAGGGCGGTCCTTGGGAGGGCAAGGCAAGAGCCGTTTATAACGAGGCAGACGGCACCGTTTATATGGACTTCACCCACGGCTATGATGTTGATGCGGTGCACACCACGCTTTTGAAGGCAGAAAGAACCCTCAAGCCGACCGACGATTTTATCGAGATTTTCGACAGATTTGAATTTTCCGAAAAGCCCGTTATCACCGAGCGCTTTGTTACTACAATAAAGCCACGTATCGAGGGCAACAGCGTAATTTTGGACGACGTACGCTTTACTCTTAACAGTGATGCGAGCTTGAATATCGTTGAACAGCCGTATGTTGACCAGCTTCCCGACGAAAACGGCAACTATCACAAGATTTGCTATCTGCTTGACTATACCCTGGCAGACGGTGTTATGGAATTTAAGGCAACTATTGATTTTCTTAACTAAGGACTTTGTTTTATATGGTATTTGAAAAATCTAAATTTATTTGGATAAATGACACGGACGATGTTGACGTCTATGCCGAATTTTACACAAAGCTTCAAATCGCAGGTGCGCCTGCGATTTGTCGTATTTCGGTTGACGGCGACTATACTCTGTTTGTAAACGGACAGTATGCTGCGAGCAATCAATATGGAGATTACGAGCATTACAAATCCTATGATGAGATTGATATAAGCAAATTTGTTCACGAAGGGGACAACGATTTTTGTGTGCTTTGCTGGCATTTCGGCGCAGACTCATCTCGCTATAAAAAATATGCGCCCGGCGTGATTTTTGAGGTTGAGTGCGACGGCAAAATAACCCTTACAAGTGACAAAGATGTGCTTGCAAGAAAAAGTCCTGCATATGTCAGCGGACTAAAAAGATGGATTTCCTCTCAGCTCGGATTTTCGTTCAGATACGATGCAAGCAGTGATGATGCCTGGCTGACAGGTGGCGGCAGTGGCTTTGAGAGGGCTGTCGAGGTGTGCAAGAGCTGTCATTTCGTTAAGCGTCCTGCAAAAAAGCTCATTTTGCGAGATGCCGTATGGGCAAGCAAAATATACGAGGACGAAAAAAGCACAATTTACGACCTCGGTCGTGAGGTGGTTGGTCTTTTCACGATTGAATGCAACGGTACGGGCGAGATAAACGTCGCTTGGGGCGAATGCCTTGAGAACGGTCATGTAAAGCGCACCCCCGATTGGCACGATTTCAGCCTTGATTACGTATGCAAGGACGGCGGAAAATATACGAACTACATGCTCCGCTTGGCATGCAGATATCTTGAGGTGACAAAATCGGGTAAGATATCCGTTGAAAAAATAGGAATTGTGCCTCATGGCAACTCCCTTACGCCGAAAGGCTACGATTTTCTCGACGGCATCGACAGGGAAATCTATAAAATTTGCCTGAACACGCTTGATTTGTGTATGATGGAGCATTATGTGGACTGTCCTTGGCGTGAGCAATGCCTTTATGCCTTTGACTCCAGAAATCAAATGCTTTGTGGCTACTACGCCTTTGATGGTGGTAATTTTGAGTATGCAAGGGCAAATCTTATTCTCCTTGCAAAGAGCCAACGAGCAGACGGACTTCTTGCAATTTGCTCACCCTGTGGCATAAATTTGGCTATTCCGTCATTTTCTCTGCACTTTATAAATGCCGTTCGTGAATATTACGAGCATTCGGGTGATGCCTCGCTTTTCCCTACGCTCAAGGGCACGATAAAGGGTATTCTTGATGCATTTTTGGCAAGAGAGAAAAACGGGCTTGTTAATCGCTTTGATGCGGACGGCTATTGGAATTTCTACGACTGGTCACCATATATTGATGGTGAAATCGGTCGCAAGCAGGCAAGCGGAAGCGATTTGATGCTAAGCTCGCTTATCATTTTGGCTCTCAAATCGTACAAGGCTCTGTGCGACGCACACGGCTTCTCCTTTGAGTACGAGGACACGCTTTGTCGCATTGTAAGAGCTACAAAAAAGCAATTTTTCGATACATCAACGGGCTTTTTCCGCTTTAGTGAAGCGGTAAGCGAGCCTCTTGAGCTACCGAACTCTCTTGCAATTTTGGCAGGTCTTGCAACGACCGACGAGGCGAAAAAAATCTGCGATGCCCTTTCAAAGAGAGAGCTAACCCCCTGCTCACTTTCTATGAAATGCTTTAAATACGATGCTATGCTCCTTGTTGACAGAGAAGAATACGCCCCCGTCATTCTTGACGATATTCGTAAAACCTACGAAAAAATGATTCCCGTCGGCACAGTATGGGAAACGGAAAAGGGCGCAAGCGACTTTAATAACGCAGGTAGCCTATGCCACGGCTGGAGCTCGATTCCGATATTTTACTACCATAAACTATCGTAAAATGCGGAGTGCGGAATGCGGAATGCGGAGTGCGGAATGCGGAATGCGGAGTGAAATTGCTTCGTGGCTTATTTTCAAATCAAGGCTAAACGAAAGCGGAGATTGCGTGTCGAGGCTCTCGACTGCCTCAGGCGCTTGCCTGCGGAATGCGGAGTGCGGAATAAAAAAATCGGCTTTTTCAAGCCGATTTTTTTATTTTTAGGATTTTAGCCATTTAGTGTTACCGTAATGGCTTGACGAGGTCAAATACTTTGTTGCGGTTTCATTATCAGTCAGCTCTGCCTCGGTGAATTTAACGTCCCAGCCATCAAGGTACCAGCCGGTTGCGTCCTTGAATACAACCTCAGTAAGCTTTGCCGAGAAGAAGGCGGCTTGCATAAAGGTTACGCCTGAGCCGATTGTAAGCTTTCCTATCGTTGCTCCACGGAAGGCATACTCATAAATTTCGGTTACGCTATCGGGAATTACAAGCTCGTCAATTACAAGGGTTCCTTCAAAGGCGTTTTTGCCTATTTTCTTCAGCGAGCTTGGCAAATTGAGGGAGGTGATGTAGTTTTCGCAGAATGCACCTTCTCCGATTTCCACGCACACGCTTCCCTGCTCAAAGGTAACACTGCTTACCGCACGGCGACTAAAGATTAAGCTTGGAACTCTCGTGACATCCTTACCGATTACAACGTCAAAGGGCTTATCTCTGTTCGCAGTGCCACTGAACCAATATTCGCTTGTATATGAGAAGTCTACATCCTGAAGCGATACAGCATTGAAATAAACACTGTTTATCGGACAGCTTGCAAATGCGCTCTTGCCCATAGAGGTAACGCCCTTGCCTATTCTTACGCTTGTCAGCTTAGAGCCCGAAAATGCACTTGCACCGATTGAGGTCACACTGTCGGGAATTTCAACAGATGTGATTTTTGAGTTTTGGAAGGCACTGTCACCTATCGTTTTAAGAGTGCTTGGAAGCTTAACCGAGGTTATGCTTGCACCCTTGAAAAGCTCTTTGACGATGTGATATCCGCTTGAATTACAGCTTTGCGGCAAGACGAGCTCTGTTTGAGATGTCGGATAATCGAACAGGTAATATTCGCCGCCGTTTTTAACGAAGCTGTATCCGTCCTGTGTAGTGGTAATGCAGCTCGGCGTATCAAGCGAGGTGTGAACCACTGCCACGCTAAGAGAAAGGACTATTTTGCTTGCACTTGAAAGGTTATATACCTCGGCGAGCCTCTTGCAATTATAGAACGGTGATGTGGCTCCCGAGCTGAGTGTATATGTGTTTTGAATGGTTGACGGAATTACAACCGAAATGAGCGAGGAGCAGTTCGAAAATGCACACATGCTCAGGGTTGTGAGTCCCTCGTTTAGAACAAGTGACTTGAGAGAGGAGCAATACGAGAAGGCATATGAGCCAACTGTTTTCACGCTTGACGGCAAGGTAAGAGATGTCAAATTCTTACATCCGTTGAAGGCGTTATCTCCAATCGTGATAAGTGTATTCGGAAGCTTAGGCTCGCTTAAGCCGTCACAGCCCGAAAATGCGTTATTTCCGATTGTGAGAAGCCCGCTGTTGAAAACGATTTTATTGATACCGTCACAGCCCGAGAAGGCACCTGCACCGATTTCGGTTATATGGCTCGGAATTACAAGCTCCTTTATTCCGCCACAGGCAAAAAAGATTGTGTCGGGAATTTTGGTCATATCGCTCGAGAAGGATATGCTTGTAAGTGACGAGCAGTAGCTGAACACATTATTGCCGTATTCTGCTCCCGCAATAAGCCTTATACTGCCAAGCGCTTCGCATTCACGGAATGCCTCGTCGCCTATTTTGGTAAGAGTTGACGGCAGGGTAATCTCAGCAAGTGACGAGCATTCTGCAAACGCATCTCTTTCTATTTCGAGCAGGCCGTCGGCGATGCTTGCCGCAGTTAATTTTTCGCATCCCTCAAAGGCGCTGTATTCTATTTTTGTTACGCTTGAGGGTATTGTCACGCTCGTTAGTGATTTGCAGCTTGAAAATGCACTTGAGCCGATGCTCTGCACGCCGTTTTCTATTATTACAGACTCAATTTTGGTGCTTGCAAAGGCAAGCTTAGGGATTGCTTTAACCGTTGACGGAATCGTAATGCTTCCACCAAGTGCATTGGGAACAACAACAATGCCCGTTTTTTCGCAATCGTAAACTATACCGCTAACGCTTGTATATGTGTCGCTGCCTTCGATAACAATGCTTTGCAGCTTAGCGCAGTTGCCAAAGGCGTTATCTTCAATTTTCTTGATATTGCCCAAGAATGTGATTTTTGTAACATTGGTAGCACCCGACATAGCATATGCGGACACGCTTGTTACAGTGGCGGCAACGGTAATTTCGCCCTGCGCTCCGGGGAAAATTGCAATAATTTCGGTTTTATCAGCATTATAAAGCACTCCGCCGTCTATTACGAACGATTTGTTTTCGGGGTTAAGCGTTACACCCTCAATGCTTGACTGATAAAACGCAGTATCGGAAATAAATGTAACACCTGCGGAGATTTCAAAGCTGTCCGTTTTTCCCATAGGCACGAGCAGCAGCTCTGTTTTATCCTTGCTGTAAAGCACGCCGTTTTCGGCACAAAGATATTCGCCGTCAAAGACCTTAAATTCGGTTATTCTCGCATCGTTTGCATCTGCCATTACAATCTTGCAGGTATCCTCAACCATTACCGAGCCCGTATATTGCATCCTCGAACGGAAGGCTACAAGATATAGGTTTTCCTCGTTGCCCAAATAGTAAAGGCTTCCGCTTGAATAGCCTGTCAGACCGGTTAATAAAAACGCCCCGTAGCCGACTTTTTCTATGCTGCTTGGAATAGTTATGTCTGTAAGACTTCCGCAACCACGGAATGCTAGGCTGCCGATTTCCTTTATTCCCTCGCAAATGATAGTCTTTTGCATTGTTTTTTGTAAGAAGGCGTTGTCTGCTATGGCAACAACGGGAATTTCTCCTATGTATGCGGGAACGATAAACGGCTCGGTGATTTCACCCGTGTAGCCGGTAATTGTTGCCTTGCCGTCGGTTACGGTATAGGTAAAGGACTCAACGTCAATATCAACCATCTTGGCATATATTTTTGTCGGAGTCTTGAATTGAGAGCGTTGGCTCAAATAGCCCGTAAAGGTCTCCGTTTTATACCAGCCGTTAAAATACTGAGTGCTTTTTGAATCTGTCAGTATATCACTTGGATTTTCAAGAGTTATGTAATAGTTGTTTGTATTGGTGGCATAAAGAGTCTTCCAAAGCTGTCCGTTTACATAAAGCTCAACGGGAACATCCTCTATCGCCTTGACAGTTACCTTAACGCTTGCGCTAACTCCGCTCGGAGCTTCAACCGTAATTGTCGCTTCTCCCGCACTGATGCCCTTTACGATTGCCGTTGACTTGGTAATATCCCATTCAACGGTTGCAATATCGGTATCAGAGCTGCTCCAGGTGAATCCCGACATTGATGCCTCATATGGCCACGAGGTTGCCACGAAGGTGCTTGTTTTTGATGCGACTATTTCTGAGCTGTAATGTGTTATTTCTATTCTTGTTATGGGCGTGCCTCCGCCTATTACAAGGGAAATTTCCCTTTTTACGCCACTCGAATGAGTTACTGTAAGTGTTGTTTTTCCGTGCTTTTTAGCAGTGACTACTCCGTTATTGTCAACACTTGCAATGCTTGTATCGGCAACACTCCAGGTAAAATTCTTATCGGTTGAATTGGAAACGGACGCATAAAGGTCAAGCATTGAGCCAACCTGGTAAATGCTTACGCTGTCCGTAAACTCCTGCGAGCCTGCGCCAATCTTAATTGCTTCGTTTGTTGATTGCTCCGACTCAACGGTAACGACACATTCTGCCCTTAAGCCACTGCTTGTGACTGCGCAAATAGTTGCCGTTCCCTCGCCCTTTGCGGTGATTTTGCCGTAGGACACGATTGCAACGCTCTCGTTTGTGCTTGACCACTCAACGTATTTATCGGTGGTGTTGCTTGGCACTCTTACAACAGAGATAAGCTGAACGTCTCCGATTTTCATAACAAGCTCGGATTTGTTGAACGATATGCTTTCGCAGGGAATAGACGTTTGCTGCTCACTTTCGCTCTCACTCTCGGACTCACTCTCGGACTCACTCTCGGACTCGGATTCTGTCTGTGTCTGAGATTCGCTTTCGCTCTGCGATTCGTCCTCGCTCTCTGTTATACTTTCTGTTTGCTTTTCGCTTTGCGAGGGCTTCTTCTTGCTTGATGACGAGCTTTCCTCCTCGTCACAAGATGTCAAAACGAGTGAAAAAGCCAGAATTATTGTCAAAATTAAAAATATAATCTTATGCTTCATTTTAAGCTCTCTCCTTGTATATATTATACAATTATTATAACCCCCCCCCCTCAAAAAAGTCAAGGGGTTTGGGATAAAAAGCTCCAAAACGGGACAATCGCTCGAAAAATGGCACAAGACAAAACGGACTTGATTTTTCAAGTCCGTTTTATTTTTATCTGCTTTACTCCGTGTCGCTTCAGCCCTTATTTCAAGAAAACCTCGATGACGGGAACAACCACATCAGGCTTTACAGGTGGGATTTTGAAGGCTACGAGACCTTCGCTCTCTGTTCTCGCCTCACTGAAGTGGTCGATTTTGCCCTCAGTGTAGAGGATTTCGCTTCCGTCGTGAAGGAATTGCGCATAGTCGATTTTTCCGCCAAGTCCCTCAAATTCGAGGAATGCATAGGGGTACTCCACGAGGTGAATATAAAGGCGCTTGCCGTCCTCGCTTTGTGTAAGGCGTGTGCCTCGAGGAGCGGTAAATTCAGGCTCTGCCATTGTACAACCGTAAATTGAGCGTGAGTTATATTTCATCCACTCTGCGTAAACCTTAAGCGCTTCCTCTGCTCTCTTGTCAAGGTAGCCACGCTGTGTAGGGCCTACATTCATAAGAAGATTTCCGCCAATGCAAACTGTATTTACAAGCATATCTATAAGCATCTTTGGCGATTTCCAAGTGGATTCATCACGGTGGTAGCCCCAAGAGCCGGAGAAGGTTTGGCAAGCCTCCCAGGTTACAAGCTCTCCCGTTTCGCCGTGTGTTACCCATCTCATTGGCTGATATTGCTCGGGAGTCCAGATATCCTGCTCAAGATCGCAACGGTTATCGATTATAATTTCGGGTTGAAGGCTTCTTGCAAGCGCAACGAGCTTTTCCGATTCCCAATCGTTTCTGCCCTTGCCCTTCATCCAAGAGGGGAATTTAGGATCGGCGTTCGGATATGAGAAGTCAAACCACAAAATATCAATTTTGCCGTAGTTGGTAAGAAGCTCTGTTACTTGATTACGCATATATTCCGCATACCTTTTCATATCTCTACCTTGGTTTTGAGCCTCGGCATCTGCGTCGTAGCGGCGGGGGTGAATTGCATCAATCGTGAAATCGGGGTGATGCCAGTCGATAAGCGAATAATAGAAGCCTATTTTTAGTCCCTCTGCGCGAAATGCGTCAACGTACTCTCTTACGAGGTCACGGCCCGCAGGGGTGTTTGTGCATTTGTAGTCGGTGTATTGGGTATCGAACATACAAAAGCCCTCGTGATGCTTCGTTGTAAGCACTGCATACTTCATTCCTGCCTCTCTTGCCTGTCTTGCCCATTCCTTAGGATTATACATATCAGGGTTGAAGTACTTAAAATACTTGTCATATTTTTCATCGGTGATGCACTCAATATTCTTAATCCATTCGTTTCTTGCGGGCATAGCATAAAGCCCCCAGTGAATGAACATACCGAAGCGGTCGTGCTCAAACCATTCTGTGTTTCCGAGTGTTTTTCTTGTTTTGTAGCTTGACATATTGTCCTCCAATTTATTAAAATATTTGTTTTCCTAAAATTTTTGCGCCCTTTACAAGCGGCTTGATTTTTACCCATTCGTCCTTACCGGGACACATTCTGTAAATACCAAGGCACGAAAGAATGTACCAAGCGCTCATGCTTCCGTTGTCCTCGTCTCCCGGGTAGCCATCGGGCTCGGCACGAAATAGCTCTGTGCAAATTCGTCTAACCCAGTGCTCGCTTTTCTCGGTCTTGCCGAAATATGCGTATATGTATGGAATATGGAACGAGGGCTGATTTGAAATGGCGCATTGACCGAAATCGACACATGCCATCTCACTCATCTCGTGAATTTCGCCCCCGTACCCCTGCACCTCAAAGGTGGGCGGGGTGGCAAAAAGCGCATCAAGATATTCTATCATTTTATCTGTGCCGCCAAAAAGCTCGGCGAGGCCATCAAGGTCGTGCTGAGGGGAAAGAGTGCATTGCCAAGCGCACGCCTCAGTGTAATCTCCGCCCCACGCAGTCGGCACAAAGCTATCATAGCGAGTACCGTTTGCCCTTATTCCTCTTAAAAAGCCGGTTTTCTTATCAAAAAGGGATTTGTAATTTTTTGAACGGCTCATATATTCCTCGTAAATATCGGTATAGCCGAGCGATTTTGCAACCGTTGCAATACACCAATCACCGTACGAGAAATCCACGGTTAAATTAACGCTTTCCTTATACAAATCACACGGAACGTATCCGTATTTCAGATATTCCGCAATACCCTCTCTGCCATATCGGCGCTCGGGTGACGGAGTATTTGCGTGGTGAAGCATTCCGTCAAGCGCTCTTTTGGCAAGGGGAGCGTCAATTATTTTTTGCGTTACTGCCTCGCAGATTACGGCATCTATCAGGGTTGAAGGCATACATCCGACCTCTCCTATTGATGTCCACCTCGGCAGATATCCGCCCTCCTCAAAATCGCACACGAATCCCTCTATCATTTCTCGGTATTCGTCACGACAAATTAACGTATATAGCGGAAAAACAGTACGGAACGTGTCCCAAAAGCCGTTGTCCGTGTATCTTACTCCACGTCTTGTCGTGCCGTCCCTCGGAGCATAGTGAACGGGAATCCCGTTTTCGTCAAGCTCGTATGCCTTGTGGGGAAACAAAAACGCCCTGTACATACAAGAATAAAAGGTGCGCATTTGCTCCTCGCTATTAGCTTCAATCTCTATTCTTCCAAGATAGCTCTCCCAAGCATTTTCCGCCTCTGTTCGAAGCTCCTCGAAGGTTTTTTCTCCTATTTCCGTGTCCAAATTACGTACTGCCTGCTCAAAATCGACATACGATATTGCAAAACGTGCCTCAAGCGCGCATCCCTTCATAGCGATATGCGCGCAGCTGCTCTTTACCGTTGATGCATCAATGTCAATTTCGTTTTTATCAAATTTTATTACGACGTACATACGGAATGCTTTCGCATCATCCTGTGAATGAGCATCGCCAACGACATACAAAATGCCTTCATCGTCTCTGAAACGATAATGATAGTTGCCCTGCGTTGGCAAAAATGAAAGGTATGCTCCATTATCGCTTGCGGTAACTCTTATTATTGCGCCACGCTCCGTCGGGCAAAGCTCCATATCACAGCCGGAGCGATTGAAGCTGATTTTCATATAATCGGGACGGAAAACGGATTTGTCCTCACGGTAGCTGCTCCACGCACCTGCGGGTATGTCCGAGATTACGCCCCTTTGAGGCATAAAAAGCATCGTTGCGTAATCACCTATCCACGGACTTGGCTGATGGGTAAGACGAACGCCCTCAAGACACGGAATATCGGGAGAATAAAGCCATCTTGTTTCTCCGTTCGTTTGTGGGCAAAGGGACAACATTCCAAACGGTCGCTGAACAAGCGGAAGCGTGTTTCCGTTTGAATATCGCATACAGGACCTCGTACCCGCCTTTATGTTTACATAGGGAATATATTTCATAAATATCTCCTTATTTAAGCTCTTAAGTTGAGTATATCATTTTTTCATTCAAATGTAAAGATATTTATAAAAAAATGCGAGCCTACGCTCGCATTTTTTACTGCTCTGTGTATTGGGCAAATTTGTCCAAAATCGGCTTCATTTTATCAAAAACACTCTTTAGCCTTTCAAGCTCCGCCTCGTCAAGCTCAATCGTTGTTTCATAATCCTTTGAGCCCTCGAAAAGCTTTGCATAAAGCTTTTCGTATTCCTTGCTTGAAATGCCGAAATCCTCGCCGAGCGCCCCTGCCATTACGGCAAGTAAATTCCAGTGCTCAACTATGAGCTTACAATGAGCATTCTCGGTTATTTCAAAATTGAAATCAAATTCGTGCGCCACACCGTTTCCGCCAAGAGTAAGCTGCTTTGATGCACAAAATTCGCTTAGCTGCTCGAAGGTGCTAAATGACACGAGAGAATCGTCGGTGTGAAGCACACCCTCGCCTATTTCTTTATCGTAATGGAGCGTATAGTGCGTGACATCGTTCACCTTAACGGCGATTGCCCACGCCTCGCTATCCTTTATATCGTGTAAAACTATTTCCATTCTTATCTCCTATGCTGCGCTTTCGTTCTCGGATTCAAGCTCTGTTTCGGGTTCGTTTGACTCTGTGTCCTCGTTTTCCGCAGGTCTTTCGTATTCGAAGCCGACAAGCTCAAAGAACTCATAGACCTTTTCAACGGGGATTGCGTATGATGCGAGGTTGTTTCCCTGTTGGTCGATTGTGCCTGCGTAATTTATGCCGATTATGTTGAGGTGGGAGTCAAGCAACGCACCTCCGCTTGAGCCACTGTTGATGTATGCGTCGTGCGAGAGCACGTCGAAGGTTACGTTAGATTCCAGAGGATCGGTATCCTTAAGAGTAATTTTGCAATAATCGACCACATTACCGAGCGTAATCGTGTTTGACTGTCCCTCGGGCTGACCGAGAGATACAACGAAATCACCCTCAACGCTATTTCCTGCCTCAAGGGACAGAATGGTGTATTGCTCAATGCTTGTGAATTTAACTATTGCAAGGTCGTATTCTGCCATATTTGCGACACAGTCCGCGCGATATTCGTTTCCTAAGTAGTCAATTACGTAAAAATTCGTGTACTGCGTTCTCGGCTCGAGATCTGCGTTGTAAACAACGTGATTGTTTGTTATAACATAATATGATGTTGCGCTTTTCTTGATTATAGCTCCGCTTCCGTTCATTATGCCAACAACCTGCGCCAAGGAGCCGAAGCTTTTGTTGGAATATTCCGCCCTTACGGTTACGTTTGCCTTGATTGTTTGCGTGCTTATGATGTTTATAAGGTCGGGATAGTCGATTTCCTCGCACCTTGTGCAAATTCCCTGCTCAAAGGTATGCTCGCCGACAGAGTCAACGAATGTATCGATATATGAGTACCCGCAATCGCAGGTGTGCGTGGTATAGCCCCTGTCAACGCAAGCGGGCGGGGTTATTTCGCTTGTAAAGATGTGGGTATGTGTGATTTCTTCTGTCTGCGCTTCAGACTCGTCGCTTGTGTCGGACTCGGAGTCGGGCTGTGACTCAAGCTCCGTATTTGACAAAGAGTCCGTTTCCTTTTCGACATTTGATTGACTCTCACTTGACTTTTGAGAAGACTGCTCGGAGTCGTTTCCGTTGCCCAAAAGACTGCCTATAAGCTCACACGAGCAAAGTGATAGCATCAGCATAATACAAAGCGCTGCAAGTAATAGTCTTTTCATAGTCTTCTCCTTTCAAAAAGTGTCAATATGTGTATGTTTTTTGTTATGTATTTTTATTTTATCCGATAAACGGGGCAACAACTCCGTATATGAACAGCGCTCCTACAATAACGGGAAGAACAAAGCGCATATAGCTCTTCATCCACGGCTTAACCTGTAAGCCCTTGCCTTGATTTGCCTCCTCCATAAAGCTCTCAAAGCCCCAACCGAATTTGTTGGTACAGAAAAGAACGAAAACAAGCGAGCCTGCGGGAAGCAAAATGTTGCTTACCAAGAAATCCTCTATGCTCAAAATGTCCATTCCGGCAATCGAGAAGCCCGACCAAACATTTAAGCCAAGCACGCACGGAAGCGAAAGCGCAAAGAGGCCTGCTCCGCAAATGATGCAGGTTTTTGCCTTTGACCACGAGGTAAGCTCCTGAACGCAGGACATAATGTTTTGGAATACTGCAAGAATTGTTGAGAATGCGGCGAAGGACATAAATAGGAAGAAAAGCGTTCCCCAAAGACGTCCTGCGGGCATATTTATGAATACGTTAGGTAGAGTTTTGAATATAAGACCGGGGCCTGCGGTTTGAGCAAGGATATCCTCGGTTGAGCTGATGCCGTCACCCATATAGGTGAAGAATGCGGGGAAAATTATAAGTCCCGAGCTTACCGCAACGAAGGTGTCAAGGCAAGCGATGCTTACGCTTTCGCCCATCAAGGCTCTGTCCTTGCCAATAAAGCTACCGAAAATAGCCATTGAGCCAATACCGAGGCTGAGAGTGAAGAAGGATTGGTTCATTGCCGCAACTATTACGTTCAGCAAGCCTACCTTTTTTACATTTTCAATGCTTGGAAGAAGGTAGAATTTAAGTCCCTCTGCCGCCTTATCGAGCGTGAAGCTGTGAATTGCGAGAACGACGATAAGACCAAGAAGCGCCACCATCATTATTTTGCTGACCGTCTCAAGTCCCTTTTGCATATTGAACGAGCAAACAAGAAAGCCGGCAACGCAAACGACGCCTACAAAAAGCACAAGCATCCACGGGCTTGAGAGCATTCCGTCATATACTGCGTTTACCTCGGTTGAGGTTGCAAGGCCGTCAAACTTACCTGTGAGCATATACACAAAATATTGAAGCATCCAGCCTGTGACTGATGTGTAGAACATCATAAGCAAAACATTTCCGGCAAGAGATGCGTAGCCGTGAGCACGCCATTTCTTGTCGTTCGGCTTGAGTCTTTGATACATCTTTACAGGGCTCGCCTGAGATGCTCTTCCTACCGAGAATTCCATTGTCATAATCGGTATTCCCATTATCGCTAAGAACAAAAAGTAGAACAGAACAAATATTCCGCCACCGTTTTGAGCACAAACCGTTGGAAATTTCCATACGTTGCCTATGCCGATGGCACAGCCTGCGCTTATAAGAATGAAGCCTAAGCGGCTACCTAATTTTTCTCTTTCCATTTTTCACCTGACATTGAATATTTTATTGGTTTTCTTCACGGTCAAAGCGTTTAACCATCTTATAATAGTCAAGACCTGTGAAGTTTGTAAATTTGACAAGAGGCTCAAAGCCGTTTGCCTTGTATGCCGTGATTGCCACCTCGTTATCGGCAAGACATTCAAGATATACATCCTGATCGGTTATTCCGCCTGTGATATGATCAATAAGCTGCGAGCAGATTCCTCTGCCACGGTATGCCTCGTCAACACAGGTGTTTGTGATTATATACCCGAACGGCTCATACTCGAAGGGGAAATAATATTCCTTCATAACCTTCTCAAAGGTTGCGTCAATGAGTGCATCCGCACGCTCGAATGCCTCGATATATGCGGAAATGTTTACTTGTATGGGGCTTGAAACAATTATCGCAATTCCTACGATTTTCTCGTCGCAGATTGCAACGTAGATGTTGTTTTTATTGTAAATTGTATCAAGCTCTATCATATTTGATAAAATCGCCTTTGCGCTTGTCACGCTGTCCTTGAAGAAATGAGGGAAAACAAAATTATCGGTTTCGTAAATCAGCTGAGCAACCGTGCCAAGATTATCGCCATCGGTTAGCTTTCTTATTGTGACTTCCATATGCTTATCCTTTTCATTATCTATATTACTCCTGCGAACAGAAGCCTCTTTAGAGGTATTAGATTCACCTTATTTTAGCATATATTATATGATTTGTCAAGAGTTATATAGCTTCGGGGAAATTATATATAATATTTGTTCATATGTAAATGTGATTATATATACTAAAAAATAGGCTTTTTTGCGATTTTTAACAGTTTTTTGAAGATTTTTGAGCATATTTTAACACAAAAGTCCGCATTTATGGTAAAATAGATTGACTTAACAGATTACCAAGGAGATGTTTTTGATGTTTTGCGAATTTGTTTCAAACACCTCTCTTGCGCTCGGCAAGAGCTATCTTATAGAAAAAACCAACGGCGTTCTGCGTCAAAGAGTTTATGTAAAGCCCACGCTTTACGGTGATTTTGCGTGGAGATTTTATTTTCTCAACTCAGTCAACTCCACCTACGCCAACGGCGAGGTATCTCATGCGGGCATGTCGGGCGGTCATTGGACAATCCACCACGCTCAAATAGGAATCAGCAAATCACTTTCCCCCGACGACGAGGTAAGCTCGGTTGTCGAGGTGACCTTCGACTCCAAGACAAGCCGTTCGGTTTCGCCCGACGAGGAGCTTTGGAGTGACGAGGTGCGCTTCGAGATAAGAGAGGGATATCTTGTGTGGGAATGGGAAATCGAGGGTGAGGGAATTCCGTCTATGCCCGAGGACATTTATTCCGCTTACACCTGGAATGGCGATAAATGGGTGCAGGAGTGGAATCGCACTCAACCGTGCATGATGGCAATCAAGCGAGAATACAAAAAGCGTGTTGGCTTCCTCGGAGATTCAATCACGGCGGGCTGCGGCACAAAAAAGGACGGCTACGAGATGTGGGTGGCAAGAATTGCCGAGGCGGTAAAGAACGATTTTCCCGTTTGGAATCTCGGTCTTGGCTATGGCCGTGGCAGTGATTGCGCAACCAACAGCAGCTGGCTATACAAGGCTAAGAAGCTTGATACGGTTGTTATCACCTACGGTGTAAACGACCTTCGCTCAGGCGAGTACGGCAAGGGCAGGGGCTCAAGTGCAGGTGAGATTGTGCGTTGGGCGGAAATTATGGTTGAAGAACTGCAAGGGGCGGACATTAAGGTGATTATTGCCACAATTCCGCCGTTTGAATACAGCGAAAGAGAAAGATGGGAATGGAGATGCGCAAATCTTGGACTAAGGCTTCTTGCACAGCGCAAGGGGTGCGAGGTGTTCGATATTGCCTCCTCTCTTGAAAGCGAGCCCTTCAAGGGCGACTTCCCTCACGGCTCTCACCCCGACGGCGAGGGCTGCCGATTGGCGTTTGAGAAATTCAAGGAATCATTTTTCATTGACGGAGAATGGAAATTATAAATTTGCAGGAGATTTGTCATGAGTTCAAAAAAGAAAGAGGCTCCAATCATTCCCTCCCCCTCAGTTGAGCAATTAAAGATATATTTGGAAAAATGGAGCTCCGACGGAAACGAAAACTACAAGGAGCAGGAGAAGGCGCTGAACAAGTTGTTTTTTGACCTTTTCCCTACGAACACTGACCTGTCCGAAATATTGATAAAGGTTGCCACACTGAATGATTTTTACTACACGAACATCTTTTCGGTATATACTGTTGCAAAGCATATTTTGTCCTTAAGCATCGACAAAAGGCTAAATGACGGTGACCTGACCTTAGTGGACGATCTCAAAAGTGTGAAAATCGGGAATTCACAAAGAAATTTTTATTCCTTTGCCACAAAATATTGCTCACATCACTTCCCGGAATACTTCCCTATTTACGACAAATACGTAGAAAAGATTTTGCTTTACTTTAAAAACAAGGACCATTTTTCAAGCTTTAAGGCAGAGGACCTAAAAAAGTACGACAGATTTTTAGCTGTTCTCCTTGACTTTCAAAAATTCTACGGCCTAAGCGAATACACCCTAAAGGAGCTTGACAAATATCTTTGGCAGCTCGGCAAGGAATTTTTCAAAAAATATTGATTATAGCGGAATGTAGTGATATAATTTTTATGTCTTATTTTTCAAAGGAGAGAAATTATGAGTATAAGCATTACAGATGTTATCAACGGTAACACAAGTCTGTTCTACAACACTCATGTTCTGAGTGACGAGCAGCTAAAAGGCTCTCTTATCAGGCAACTTTCCGCCTTAGGCGCATTGGTTGACCCTGATTTTGTAGCCCAAATTACACAGGGCGTAGAAATTTCATTCGAGCGAGCCTATTGCTATGAGCTTTGCATCAAGTGTGACCTGCACCTCGTAGAGTCTTATAAAGCAACAAAAAGAGTGGAATATGTGGCAAGCATGACCACAAAAACAGACGCTCTTGGAAACGTCGAGCTTATTCCGAATAAAAAGGTAGAAAAAACGCACGATAGCGGTACAAGAGATTACAATTTTACCGATAGAATAAAGGGTGTGCGTTGTATTATTTATCCGGACAGCACTATGAACAGCTACAATGCCCTTGATGTCAACGAAATTGAGGCGTGGGCGGACAAGGCAATATCGAGCAGGCATGACGGATTTTCAAGCAATGCGCCAAGTGAATATAAGGGCTTGCCTCGTATGGAAGCGTTTGGCGAGGAAATGACCAAGGCTATAACCTCATACAATTCAATGAAGCCGGAGGAGTCCGAGGCGAGATCCGACACCGGTTCCGCTATAAGTTCAGCGCCCAACTGGTCTGTTGACAGTATTGATTTTTCAAGCGCAAGCATTACAAAATGCCACTCATCTGTGGCGTGTGTCAGCGTTGTCGCCCACATCGCCTGCGTTTCCTTCGGAGAAATTACCTACAAGCTCGTGCTTGACGAAGCGGGAAATATGATTTTGGAAAAATCCCTGTTTCCTATGCCAAGCCGTCTTGTCCACGGGAAAATGCCCTCAGATGCACAGATACATAGCCTGTTTGTATCAAGGCTACAGCAAGAGGAGGACAAAATTGACCCCGACTTTTTAAGCTATGCCTCCGACATCAATAATGTAAAAATAGAGCTTGTGCCAAGAGTCACTGTCCTCTCAAGAACAGGCATCACCCTGCAGGCATCGTGCATAAACGAGCCAACGCTTACAAGGCCCGCCGGATTTTTCTTCTCCTCGGCTACAAGCACACAGGGAAATCCCTACAAATTCAATTCCGATGAGGAAACAGCCGAGCTTTTAGAGGCGATAAAGTGCGCAGACTACGGCTTTTCCGACGATTCGAGATTGGCACCTCCATCCTGTGATGTACCCAATTTAAGCCGTGGCCTCAAGCTGAAGGCGAAGGATAGCAATTTCGACAACGACAGAGCGGAGCTTTCTAAAAAATTCACACACGACGAGAGCTATATCACCTATTCCATTGTTAAAAAAGAAGGCACAAGCATCACTCACGTTTTCTCTCCCTCATCATGCTGTGTAACCGTTACATATAAGGGAGAGTCCTACCAAAGCGTTGTAGATTTTACGAAAGACACGCCCGAATGGAATATATGCTACAAGCAATCTCCCAAAATAATAGGTGAAAAGGTAGCAGTCCTGGAAAAGTGGACGAGCAATGGCACAAAAATCACCGCATCGGGCATCTTATATCTAATCCTTTCGTTTGCCCTTATGGCTTTGGCGATTTGGCAGAGCGTAAGCTTTTGGTGGCTTGACAGATACGATTTCATCAACACGGGAACGCAAAGAGTTATCATCCACATTTTCACCTGGATAAGAATACTGTTTATGTTCTTTTTAGGCATTGGCTGCTTTGTTGAGCTGTCTGAGGCAAGGGAGTCTGCTGCGCTTTGCGAAAAGCACAAGAAAGAACCCCTTTGCAGTAAAGTGGATATCGCCCGCCTTGATTATTTGATAAAAAGCTACGGAGGTAAGGACACCTTCAGCGCAAGTGACACCGTGCGCTCACTTCTTATTGCGACAGTTCTGACCACAGTAGCGTTTTTGATTCCCTTTATCATTTTCATTTTCTAAGAAGAAAATCACCGTTACACATCGAAAAAGCAAGCTCGGCTTGCTTTTTTTCGTTTTTTTGAGAAAAATATTGATTATGAAAAAAGTATGTGGTAAAATATTTCTATCTTAATTTAAAATTCATTTTTTATGAGGCTTTTATGATTAGAATTGGTATTTACGGGTATGGCAATCTCGGACGAGGAGTTGAGAGCGCCATTTCTCAAAACGAGGATATGGAGCTTGTGGCGGTTTTCACTCGCCGTGCGCCCGAAACACTTAAAATACAGACACAAGGGGCGACCGTTGTCTCTGCCGACGATGTGCTTTCGTGGGTGGACAAGCTTGACGTTATGGTGATTTGTGGCGGTAGCGCCACCGATTTGCCTGTGCAAACTCCCTATCTTGCAAGATATTTCAACGTAATTGACAGCTTTGATACACACGCAAAAATCCCTGAGCACTTCGAAAGAGTCGATGCAAGCGCTAAGGAAGGCTCTCACACAGCAATGATTTCTGTCGGCTGGGACCCCGGCATGTTCTCACTCAACAGAATGCTTGCAGGCGCTGTTTTGCCCGACGGAGAGGATTACACATTCTGGGGCAAGGGCGTCTCTCAGGGACATTCCGATGCGATAAGACGAATTGAGGGAGTTATCGATGCAAAGCAGTACACAATCCCCGTTGGCAGTGCACTCGAGGCAGCTCGCTCAGGCGAAAATCCCGTTCTCACCACCCGTCAAAAGCACACACGAGAGTGCTTCGTGGTCGCCGAGGAGGGCGCAGACCTCGCTCGCATAGAGGAGGAAATCAAAACAATGCCCAACTACTTCGCCGACTATGACACAACAGTTCATTTTATATCGCTTGAGGAGCTGAAGCGTGACCACTCCGGCATACCTCACGGCGGATTTGTTATTCGCAGCGGTGTGACCGGTAACGGCAACAGACACATAATCGAATATAGCCTTAAGCTTGACTCCAATCCGGAATTTACGGCATCGGTTATTGTCGCATACGCAAGAGCGACCTATCGTATGTTCCGTGAGGGAATGTATGGCTGCAAGACGATATTTGATGTCCCACCGGCATACATTTCGCCGAAAAGCGAGGCAGAGCTTCGCGCTAAGCTCTTATAAGCTCAACACGCTCACACATATTTTTTATAGAGAAGGTACAATTATTATGGTAAAGCATATGATAATATGGAGGTTAAAGGATGATGCGCCAAGCGACTGCAGGGCGAAAATCAAGAGCGCTCTTGAGGGGCTTGTCGGTCAGATTGACGGTCTTGTCGAGATGCACATTTTGACAAATCCTCTTGACAGCTCCAACAGTGATTTGATGATGGATTCGCTTTTCGAGAGCAAGGAAGCGCTTGATTTTTACCAATCGCATCCAAAGCACGTCGAGATTGCAAGCAGTCTTGTCCGCCCCGTTGCAAGCGTGCGTCTTTGCTTTGACTTCGAGCTTTAAGCGAGGCTGTCCCGTTCTATCGGCAATATCAGAAAGCCTCGCTTTAGCGAGGTTTTTATGCTTTTACAGACACTTCAAGGGGTTTTTATCCCCTTTTTGGGAACGTCACTCGGCGCTCTTTGCGCTTTTTTTCTTCGTGGCTCGCTAAATAAGACGCTCGGGCGTTCTCTTAACGGCTTTGCGGGCGGAGTTATGATTGCCGCATCCGTGTGGAGCCTTTTAATTCCGTCAATCGAGGCGTCATCACACTACGGCTATTTTGCGTTTGTGCCCGCCGTTGTCGGTTTTCTTTGCGGAATTTTTCTTATGCTTGCCTTCGACAAGCTTGTTCCTCAGGGGCAATCACCCGACCAAATAGCAAAGGTCATAGAGTCGGAGCCATCGTCTGCCTCTAAAAATGCAATTCTCTTTTTCGCCATCACCCTGCACAATATCCCCGAGGGTGTGGCTGTCGGAGTCGTTTTTTCTTCACTTCTGACAACAAGCATTGATGCCTCTCTTTCCGAGGCCATCGCCCTATCCGTCGGAATTGCCATTCAAAACTTTCCGGAGGGCGCTATCGTTTCTATGCCATTAGTAAGCGGTGGGCAGAGCCGCACACGAGCCGTGCTTTTGGGGATTGCTTCGGGGATTGTTGAACCGATTTCCGCACTTCTTACTATACTTTTTTGCGAGCTTTTGCTCCCCGTTTTCCCGTATCTTTTGTCATTTGCGGCGGGGGCTATGGTCTTTGTTGTTGCGCACGAGCTTATTCCCGAGGCCAACGAAGGCGAGGGTGGCTCCTATATCGGAACGGTAATGCTTGCACTCGGCTTTTGTCTTATGATGTCGCTCGATGTTGCGCTCGGCTAAATGCTTTTTGTGCTAATTCCCCTTCATATATTGACATCACCCAAAAAATGTGCTAAAATATTCAATAATATATTAGTTTTTTGAGGAGCTTTTTATGAACAAAGCGATTTTAACCTTGCCCGACGGGCACAAAAAAGCCTTTGCCATGGATTTGGAAAAGGATAAGAGGCTTATGCTTCTTGTAAATGGAATTTCTCTTGCTATTTTTGCCGTAATGGCATTTATAATGCACCTCTTTGTGCCGTTTTATCAGCTTGTTTTGCCACAGGAGGGTGAGGCGTTTTGGGCGGCGCTACCAAGAGTTGCGGTGCTATTCGTTGCGCTTCTTGCATACATTTTCCTGCACGAGCTGACACACGGCGTTGCAATGAAGCTCTTTGGAGCAACAAAGATAAATTACGGCTTCTCGGGCATTTACGCATACGCAGGCAGTAACGCATACTTTTCCCGTGGAGCTTATATCATTATTTCTCTTGCTCCTATCGTTATATGGGGAATCGTTTTGACGGTTGTCAACCTTTTGGTTCCTTACAATTGGATTTGGACAATTTATTTTATTCAAATTATGAACGTTTCCGGAGCCGCAGGCGACTTCTATGTTGCTATCAGGCTTGCGCGCTGTCCCGACGATGTTCTCGTTTACGACGAGGGTGTTGGAATGCTGGTTTTCTCTGCTGTGCTTGAGAGTGAGGCAGAGGAAGCGACCGAGAGCGCTCCCGCCGAGGCAACCGAGGCGGTCGAGGAAATTGCCGATGACGTGCACGAGGAAATTGTCGAGAGCACAACAGACGAAATTACAGACTAATTCCGCCTTCAAAATTTAATACAAAAAAAGAACAGGATTTTTCTCCTGTTCTTTTTGCTTTGGTTTTATTCCCAAAAGCCGAGATTTTCCTTAGGCCTTGAGATTACTGTAATCGGCGCACCCTCAAAAAGCTCCGTGGCATTGCGCACAAGGTCACTCGGGTTAAGCTCTCGCTCACGAATAATTGTTTTTGGCAGTACAAAATCCATTTCGTACAGCCAAGGGCCGTTATAGCCTATATCTGAGAGCGCCTCGAGAATTCCTTTCCAGTCGTTTTTACCCTCGCCCGGAAGCCAATGGCGCTCATTTATCATATCGTAATCAGACACGTGCAGGGTTACTATCTTATCGCCAAGCTCACGTATAAATTTAATGTTATCCTCATAGAGCAGGTGATTTGTATCGAAGCAAACACGAAGCGCCGTGTGTGCGTCAAGTAGCTCCTTTATATCGTCAATGCTTCTGCCAAGACAAGTGCGCGGAAGATCCTCGACACAAATTACAGCGCCTCTTGCCATAGCATACTCTGCCAATGCAAAAAGGCTCTTTTTCGCACACTCCATACGCTCTTTTCTTTCGTCGTCGCCAATCGGCTCTCCGCTTGCGTGGATTATGAATTTGTCAATTCCTA
>JAZTXV010000013.1:0-26522 GCA_045636605.1 Eubacteriales bacterium
ACAGTGCCTGCTCAAGCGTTGAAAAGACAGACGCAACCCTCTATACAGTATCTCTTACCTCTGTTGTAGATAAGCCTAACACAGGACTTGATATGCTCCCACCCTATAACAAGGAAAACTAAAGCAAAATGCACCGTTTGACACGCTCAAGCGGTGTTTTTTATTCTTAAAAATTCTCTTATGTATTGACAAAGCACTGTTGTATATGCTAAAATTAGAATAGGTAAATATTATATGCCCGTGGGTGCGTACCCACAAGGAGAAAATTATGAGAAGGACGTTGTCTTTTTTCCTTGCATTAGTTATGATGCTTACACTTGTTATGCCAATGAGCATCGGTGCAGATGGTGTTACTAATGTAAAGGTTGAGAACACAGAGGGCGCTCGTTCCCAAATCGTCACAGTTAATATTAAGGCAAACGCAGACCTTGACGTTACAGTCGGTAAGCTCGTTATAAAATATGATAATCGCCTTCAACTCGTCAACTGTGTAAACGGTACTGTTTTTGAAAATTCGTACAGTAGCGTTGTCGGTAACGAAAGCGGCACATTTACATACGTCGGAGATATCGCAATCTCCAAGGATAAGGCATCAACCGCTATGAAAAGCGGAGATGTTATTTTGAAGCTTGAATTCTTAATTCCCGAGGATGCGGCACCGACAGACGAGTACAGTGTATCTGTTGTTGATGCCGAAAGCTCCTTTGCAGTAAGCAAGAACGAAGGCGGCGAAATCGTTGCAAGCGGAATTGAATGTCTTTCCGTTTCCGGTACAATATCACTTAAGAGTGCAACCGAGTGTGAGGCGCATACCTTCGGCGAGGAAAAGACGCTAAGAGAGCAGTCGTATCTTATCGGTGGCTATTCGTATAAGAAATGCTCGACATGTGGCAAGATCGATGCTAAGACAACACAGCCCAAGGCAACTAATGTGTTCACACCTCTCGGCACGGCAATCAGATATTCTGGTAATCCATCTGGAATAGGCGCACACTTTGCAGTAAATAAGGATGCAATTAAGGCTGTTGAAACGGCAGGCTATGAGGTTGAAATCGGTATTGAGCTTACATACGGCGACAGAACCGAAACACACGTGTTCTACGGTAAAAACACCCCTGAAAAGAATTCCTCAAGCTTTGATGACGGCATTATCGCTGCCGCTATTGAGGGAGTTAAAACTCAACAAAAGGGTACAATATTTGCATATGTTAAAATCATAGACGAGGATGGCTCGGCAAGGGTGGAAAAGACCTACAATACCCTCAAGGGCAACATAAAGGTTTCGATTGTCGATATCGTTTCTCTTATGAACTTTAACAAGTATAGCCAATCAAGCAAGGATTATCTCAATATCGTTGCAAACGGCTTCGTAGAGTAATAAAAAAGGACAGAGAGATTTCTCTCTGTCCTTTTTGTATCTATAAATTAAATGTTAAAAAGGATTTGCTTTTAGCAAATCCTTTTTTGTTATTCATTATTCAGCCTTTTCAAACAAGCTTCCGCCCTTTGATACAGATGTGTATGTGCTGGGAGTTTTCTTGATGGTGTACTGTGTCTTGAGGTGGTCGCCAACCAAAGCGTAAAGTGCCTCTTGGTAGATTTCGTAATCCTCAAGCTCGTCATCTACGAACGATGTAGCAAGCTCAAGTGCTTCAGCCTCGGTGATTTTAGAGCTTGATGCCATATATTCTGCCTTGTAGTCTGCAATGAGGTTGGCTCTTGCATCGGCGATATCTCCGTCTGTAGGAAGTATGCCGTTAGCCTGAGCGTAAGCATAGTAAGCCATCTCCATCTGCATTGTGTACTTGATATAAGCATCACGTGAGGTGAATCCAAGGTAGTTCTTAAGATAATCATCAAATGTCATCTGGTATTGAATAGCAAACTGATATTCAAGCTGCTCAAGCTGTCTTTCAATGAGCTTATACTCGGAACGAGGATAGTCAAGAACCGTGCAACCGGTTACAAGCTTATCAAGTGCCTGCTGGAATGCTGCAGTCTCAACAAGCTCCTTTTCATATTCCTCAACACTTGTGTACTTGTCACTTATGTTGGTTTTGATAAAGTTAAGGTCATACTTTGTAGCAGGGAAGATTGACTTAACGGTAGCCTTAAAGATAACGGTCTTGCCCTTGAGGTCTTCAGAGTGGTAGTCCTCGGGGAATGTAGCCTTGAACTGACCTTCTTCGTCGATGTTCATTCCGCAAACACCCTTCTCAAAGTCCTCGATAAAGAGGTGTGCACCAACGTAAACGAAGCTTGTTCCGCTTCCGCCATCGAATTTTTCTTCCTTGCCGTCCTTGTCAAGCTTGATATTGCCCGCATCATCCATATAGTAGCCTGTGTAGGTTACTTGAATAATATCACCCTCACGAACAGGTCTTGAAATAAACTTGTATGTGAGATAGCAATCCTTGCCTGCATATGCGGAAATCTTTTCGTATTGATCATTTGTCAAAAGATTTTTAAGGGGGGTAAGATCAGATGGGAGAGTGAAGATTTCTGTGCTTGATTGTCCAAGCTTCTTCTTCAAAAATTTCTTTTCAATGTCGGGGTGGAAATTGCCACTTCCGAGATCTTTGATAAGAAGCGTTTCAACCACCTTATCTGTCGTCGCATCATCGGTTGTGAACAGAACGTTTTCGGGCTTTATAACAACTCCGTTCTCGTCTTTCACTTGGGATTGGTCCATTTTCTTGCCGTTTCCGTCATCAACCCAGTAAAGCTCCTTAATAGTGATAACCATCTTGACATCATCACCCTCTGCGGCAGTGATTTTGTCAGGGTTTTGTGCGCCTGCAACAAGGTCGAGTATGTCAGAGTCGATGGTAGCCTGAATGCTATCAAGCTTAACCTCAATCTCGCTTCCCGAAATGGTCGGAAGCTGGATGAACTTTGTCATGTCATAGTCATACTTTTCGCCGATTATGCAAGAGCTGAGCGAGAGTACCATGAGCAAAGCAAGAAGTAAACAAATAATTCTTTTTTTCATAAATGTGTCCTTTTCTGTATTTTATATTTTTAATTATTTGAATTAGCACTGAGACGGATGGTGTAGAATTTATAAACAATCATAAACACCACATATCCAAGAACTATATACAAAACAGCAATCTCCAAGGCGGTAAGAAGAATTGATACGATAAAGTCGGAGAAATAAGACATTGTCATAACGAAATTAAGCTCGATAAGCTCCGGGAGAATAGATGTTAACAGGAACATAATCAAATTGATACCTGCCAAAGAGAAGCACGAAATCATGCACGAGCGCTGAAACCGGTTTTTCCAAGAAATAAAATTCACGGGCTCGTCCTTGTTTGTCTTAACGATTTTGCACACAATAAATGCCACCAGCAATGCGGGAAGCACCTGGTTTATAATGCCTTGACCTATTGAATAATAAATGCCAAGCAATAGTGATGAAAGCGTTTCAGCTCCTTCAATTACCGTGTCGAAGCTCGACTCGGCATAAATGTTCCACGTAACAGATTGATAGATAAGATACGGTACGAATGCCGCACAGAAAATCAAATACGACATAACTCCGTCATAAAAGCCGAACTTGAAGAACGCATAGGCAATGGTAGCATAACCGATAAACATATACGCCGCATTAAAAAAGTCCGTCAAAAATCCCAAAAATAGCAAAAGCGAGTGCCCCTCGTCAATGCGCTGTGAGACCGCAAAATAAATCGTGGAAAGCGCAACAGTCAAAAGAGAAGAGCCTATCACCAAAATGCTTGAATCAATAAAAAATCTTTTTTTCATAAGCACCCTTATAATATTAAAATTTCGTACTATTACATTCTACCATAACTTTTCAAAAAAATAAAGACCTAAATAAAAAAACTTTCAAAAAATATACAAAATTCAGAAAACCGTCACATAAAATATGAAAAAACACCTAAAAAGGAGAAAAAAATGAAATATTTGACCGAAATGAACTATTCCGAAATGATATCTGAGCTTATCGAGCTTAGCAAAAGAAATGAAATTTTAAAGCTTTCCTATATAGGAAACAGTATTTTATCACGCCCTATTCCGATGCTTGCTTTAGGAGAGGGCGCAAATGAAAAGGGCGTAATATACATCTCAACCCATCATGCAACGGAAAATCTTTGTACGACGGTTCTTATGAATTTTATTTACGAATACTGTGAGGCGTATCGCAAAAACCAAAAGGTGTGCGGAATAAACGCAAGAACACTTTATGGTATGAGAAAAATATATATAATCCCTATGCTCAATCCCGATGGCGTAGAGTATAGACTAAACGGTATAGATCCGTCATGCCCTCTTTATGAAAGAGTAATGAAATACTCGGGAGGAGACTTTTCAACATGGAACGCAAATGCAAGAGGCGTGGATCTAAATCATAACTACGACGCATATTTTGAGGAATATAAGCAAATCGAAGCAGAGCGTCAAATCACCAACGGAGCAACAAAATATAGTGGCGAAGCCCCCGAGAGCGAGCCGGAGATAAGCGCCCTTACCAATTTTATAAGATACAATGCCGAGCAAATAGCCGGAGCACTCACCCTTCATTCGCAAGGAGAGGAGTTTTACTATAAAAGCCGTGACCTGTGTCCAAAAAAGAGCGAATTTATCGCAAAAATGATATCGAAAATGACTACCTATAAGCCATCGAATACAACCGATACTGCATCATACGGCGGCTTCAGTGATTGGTTTATCAAGGAATTCAACAAGCCAAGCTTCACCCTCGAGTGTGGCAAGGGCAAAAATCCGCTGCCCGACTCTCAGCTCTCTAAAATCTACCTTAATTTAAGAGAGCTTTTGTTCACGTTTCCAATTATTATCTGAGCTTAAAACGCAATTCTTTAAAAATGTGTATTTCTTTTAATAAATAATGTAAAACCCCTTGACACAAGCTCCTTTATGTGCTATAATTGTAATCACTTTACTAAACTAAAGTGATAAAGCAAAAAGGAGATTAAAAAAATGAAAAAACTATTATCACTAATTATGGCAATCCTTATGGTTGCAACAATGCTTTTTGCATTTTCATCCTGTAAGGGTGACACACTCGTTTGCGGAGTAACTATTTTCGAGAATATGAATGAGCAGGACGCAGACGGAAATTGGATCGGCTTTGAGAGCGAATTCGCTATTGAGGTTGGTAAGATTATCGGTATGGACGTTGAATTCCAGGAAATCGACTGGGAGCAAAAGTACAACGAGCTTAACTCAGGCGCTATCGACTGTATCTGGAACGGCTTCACCGCTAACTCAAGCGACAACGGCATCAAGAGAAGCGAGCTTGTTGACTTCTCATACGGCTATATGCTCAACCAACAATGCGTAGTTGTTAAGAAGGCAGACCTTGCAAGCTACAACACAACCGCAGACCTCGCAGGCAAGAAGGCTTGTGTTGAGGGCGGAAGTGCAGGTGCAGCTACTGCTGAGGGCTTTACAGACGAAGATAAGATTTTCAAGGCTACATCACAAATCAAGGCATTCCCTGAGCTTAAGTCAGGTGCAGTTGATTTCATCGTATGCGATATCGTTCTTGCACAAAATCTCTGTGGTAAGGGCGACTACGAGGATCTCGCTATCGTTGAAGGCATTGAGCTCGAGTCCGAGATTTACGCAGTTGGCTTCAAGAAGGGAAGCGATCTTACTGCTAAGGTAAATGATGCAATTAAGCAGCTTGAGGAAAACGGCAAGCTTATGGAAATTGCAACAAAGTACGGCTTTGAGAATGTTCTTAAGGTAAGCGAAACTATCGAATAATTAAAGGAATAATTTATGACTTTTTGGGAAATCACGCTTGAACTGCTTGATGGACTTGGAAAGACCTGTGAAATTTTTGCGCTAACACTTGTGTTAGCGCTTCCTTTAGGTTTACTCATTGCATTTGGCTCAATGTCAAAATTCAAGCCACTTTCATTTGTGGTAAAGGTGTTCGTTTGGATAATCCGCGGAGTACCGCTTATGCTTCAGGTAATAATCGTGTTCTATGTGCCGGGATTTGTTTTTGGAGCACCGTTATTCACAAGATTCGGCTCTGTAATCGCAGCATTTGTAATAAACTATGCGTGCTATTTTTCGGAAATATACCGTGGCGGAATCGAGAGCATTCCAAAGGGACAGTACGAGGCAGGACAAGTCCTCGGAATGACAAAAACACAGGTTTTCTTCAATGTAATTCTTATGCAGGTAATTAAGCGCATCTTGGCGCCTATGTCAAACGAGGTAATCACCTTGGTAAAGGACACCGCTCTTGCAAGAGTAATTATGATTGTAGAAATAATCCAGGCAGCGCAGAATCTTGCGGCATATGGTCTTATCTGGCCACTTTTCTATACGGCAGTGTTCTATCTTATTTTTGTTGGATTGCTCACACTGTTCTTTGGCTGGGCAGAGAAAAAACTAAACTATTATAAGGTGTAATTATGGCATTTTTTGAAGTAAAGGGAATATATAAAAGCTTCGGAAATACCGAGGTTCTGCGTGGAATAGACTTTTCTCTTGAAAAGGGAGAGGTGCTATCTATAATCGGCTCATCCGGTAGCGGAAAAACAACGCTTCTTCGTTGCCTTAACCTGCTTGAAAACGCAGACAAGGGAGTTATCTCCATAGATGGAAATGTTATAATTGATGCGGCGGCGGAAAATAGCTACACCGACAGAGAAAAAAGAGAAAAAAGATTACATATGGGACTTGTTTTCCAACAATTCAATCTTTTTCCCCAATACAATGTTCTCGATAATCTAATTCTTGCCCCCAAGCTTCGCTTGAAGGAGAGAAAGGATTTGACAAAGGAAGAAAAGGCGCAAAGACTTGAAAAAATCATAGCTCGTGCTTATGAGCTTCTTGAAACAATAGGACTTAGCGACAAGGCACTTTCGTACCCCTGTGAAATTTCAGGCGGTCAACAGCAAAGAGTTGCAATTGCACGCGCACTTATGCTAAAGCCCGACATTCTTTGCTTTGACGAGCCCACAAGCGCGCTCGATCCCGAGCTTACAGGCGAGGTTCTGAAGGTTATCAAATCCCTCAAATCGAAGGATAGAACAATGGTTATCGTAACCCACGAAATGGACTTTGCACGAAATGTTTCCGATAAGGTAATCTTTATGGCAGACGGAGTAATTGAGGAAATGGGTACGGCTGAGGAGGTATTCGGCTCCCCCAAGAGCCCTAAGCTTATTGCTTTTCTGAATAAAGCATCAGAAACTTTCTAAAAGGTATTGAAAAGCTGCTTAAAAATTGATAAAATAGTTAGTGGGTAAAACCACTAACTTTTTTATTTACATACAGGAGAACAAAATGGAACTCAAAGGCTTAAAAATCAACTTTCTCGGAGATAGCATAACAGAGGGACACGGCACAAGCGACTCTTCAACAAAGACATACCATCAATTACTCAAGGCAAAGGTAGGACTTGCGGAGGCAAGAAACTACGGTCTTGGCGGCACAAAAATCGCAAGACTTCCCGTTGTTACCGACCACCAATTCGACCAGGACTTCAACCTTCGTGCACCAACAATGGATACCGATGCCGATGCAATCGTAGTATTCGGTGGCACAAACGACTTTGGCCACGGCACCATTCCTCTTGGTACAATGGATGACAGAGATGTTCATACCTTCTACGGCGGACTTCACACTCTTTGCCAATACCTAATTAAAACATACATCGCCAAGCCGATTATCTTTATGACACCACTTCACAGACTCAACGAGGTGCTTGACCACAACAACAGAATAGCAGCCGGAAACACCGACGCAAGACCTCTTATCGACTTCGTAAGGGCAATAAGAGAGGTTTGCGAATTCTACTCAATTCCTGTGCTTGACTTGTATAAGGAAAGCGGAATGTACGCTCAAATGTGGGCTTGGTGCGAGGGGTATATGCCCGACGGACTTCACCCAAATGACGCAGGACACGAGCTCATCGCTCATAAGCTTCAAAAATTCCTGGAGAATCTCTGATTATGAACCTTGAAGGAATTAAAGCCAACTTTTTAGGCGATAGCATAACAGAGGGCTGCGGTACAAGCGGACAGGACTTTGTTTATCACGGAGTCTTGAAGAGAATTGCAGGACTTGCCGTAGTGAGAAATTATGGCAAGGGCGGCACAAGAATAGCAAGGCAAAGTGAGATAAAGGATCCCGACGGCAGAGATTACGATTTTCTTCGTCGTGCGCAGGAAATGGACTCGGATGCAGACCTCGTTGTCGTATTCGGTGGTACAAACGATTACGGAAACGGTCAAGCCCCGCTCGGCGAAATCACCGACACAAGCATCTTCACCTTCTATGGTGCAGTTCATACTCTTTGCCAAATGCTTTTGGCGAAATATCCAAAAGCAAAAATTGTGTTTATCGCACCGCTTCATCGTTGGAACGAGTGTGGTGGTGAGGGCACCTGGAAGCCCGAGGGAGTAAAACAGCATCACCTTTGTGACTATGTAAGCGCCGTAAACGAGGTGTGCGGAATTTATAATATACCCGTGCTTGACCTGTTTAACAATGAAGGTATGCCGATAACAGATAATGATTTTCGCAGAGAATGCGCTCCCGATGGACTTCATCCTAATGACAAGGGACACGAAATTCTTGCACAAAAGCTTTTAGAGCTATTAAAAACCTTATAAAACAGAAATCACCACTCAATCGAGTGGTGATTTTTAATTTAATATTATTTGTTAAAGTAAGAAATTGCAGCTCCGATAACAGTGGAGAACTGTGCATTTTCGGGGATTATCATATTCACATCAAAATGCTTGTTGAACATTTCAATGACGGCCTGTGCCTGTGACATTTGAGTTAGATTACCCGTAAGCACAATGTCACGAATTCCGTATTGACGCGCCGCAAAAACCGCCATCATACCAACAGTTTCAAACACCATATTAACAAGACCGAGCGCAATATCGCTTTTTGTTGCAATATCACTGACTTGTCCGAAGTTTGAGGCAGTAAGCTCTCCTGCAAGACCTGCGTTTTTCTTTGATAAATCTCCAACCTTAAGGTCGATTTTGGTAAGGTCGCCCGCGCAAGCAATTTCATCAATGTGCGCTATCGTATCAAGCCCGAGCATTTTTTTGGAAAGTCCCATAAGAGTACCTCCACCAACGCCTGTACCGCCAAGATAAACAGGGGCTTTTCCCTCAACTGCGTGAACGAGAGCCGTACCTGTGCCCATGCTGACAATAATCGCATCCTTGAATTTTGAAAGGTAAAGACCGCCCAAGCCGATGCCTCTGAATTCGGGCGAAACCTCACAGTCCAAGTTATAAATGGGCTTAGTGATAAACGAAGAACCAACACCCGTTATCATTACCTTTTCAATGTCCGAAAGTCCTAAATTATTCGTTTCAGTAAATCTTCCGAAAGCTCCATAAATAGAGGTGATAGGGTCGTTTGCAGTAACGCAAAACGGAGCGATAAGCCTTTTTTCGCCGTCAAATCCCACTATTTTAGTTGTGCTTCCGCCAATATCTATACCAATTACAACTCCCATAAAAAGCTCCTTTAATGAAATTTGATTTTTACTATTTTATCACAAATTGCCAAAAAAATCAATATCTTATAAGAAAAATACCGAGGACAAGCCTCGGTATAAATTTGTCAGTCAAGAGCAATCTCGTGTCCAAGCTCTGCCGATTTGTAAAGAGCCTCGAGAATTTTAACCATATTTACACCCTGCTCAGGCGTAAAATCAGGCTCACATTTGCCACTTATAACATCTATAAAGTGACGAATGTTACCCTCGTGATGTGGCATACAATTATAATCGTTAATCGAAGGAGCAATAGTTACATTATTGCCGTATTCCTCTGTGAAGATTTCAAGCTTGTTGTCCATAGCGAAGAAGCGAGAGCCCGCCTTTTCTCCACGAAGCTCAACAAAAATTTGATCTCCCGGAATATTGGATGCCCATGAAAATTCAATTTGCAGGCAAGCACCATTGTCGAAGCGGATAAATCCCATCGCAAGATCCTCAACATCCATCTTAGAGTGCGAGGTGTGTGCGAATTTCGTGTATGTAGAGCCGCTTACGGTAACAGGCCTTGCGTTACCCATAAGGTACATTGCAAGGTCAATGATATGAACACCAAGGTCGATAAGAGGACCGCCACCGGATTGAGCCTTGTCGGTGAACCAACCGCCCCAGCCGGGAATACCTCTGCGTCTGATCCAACCACAGCGTCCTGCATAAATCTCGCCCATTTTTCCGTCTGCGATAAATTGCTTCAAGAACTTGGTTGACGGACGGTAGCGATTGTTTCTGATCGCCATAAGCACCTTGCCGCTTTTTTTGGCCGCCGCCATCATTTTTTCTGCCTCGCAGGCATTTATGGCATCGGGCTTTTCCGTCAAAACGTGAATGCCTCTTTCAAGAGCATAAACCGCCGCTGTCGAGTGAACGTTGTTGGGAGTGCAAATGTCAACCGCATCAAGCTCCTCCTTGTCAATCATTTCCTTGAAATCGCGATAAAGATGTGCATCGGGGTATCTTTGAGCCATCTGCTCAAGCCTTTGCTCGTTTATATCGCAAACGGCAACGATTTTACACTCATCAAGCTTGTCAAATGCAGGCAAGTGACCGCTCTGACACATTTTTCCTGCACCAATAATACCGATTTTAATCATTATTTTTCCTCAATTCTTGCAACCCAAGGACATTCAAGGGCAGGAACTCTGTAAACAGGCTTAGCCCATCTTACTGCGTTTGTAATAATTCTTTGAATGTTTTCATTGTAGAAGGTAGGATATGTTTCGTGACCGGGCTGTAGGTAGAACACCTTTCCGTTTTCTCTGTGCCAAATGCAACCGGAGCGGAAAACCTCACCGCCATTGTACCAGCCGATAAGCAAAAGCTTGTCAGGGTCAGGAATACCAAATGGTTCCGTGTATGTTTCCTCGCCCTCAAGCTCGAAATATCTGCCCTCAATACCTGCCATAATCGGGTGATTGTGGTCGATAACCCATAGACGCTCCTTGTCGTCGCTCTCTCTCCAACCAAGATTACAGGTAGTACCCATAAGCATCTTGAATGGCTTTGAATGGTGAGCAGAGTGAAGGAAAATCATTCCCATACCGCGAAGCACCGCTTCCTTCACCTTAAGAGCGATTTCATCAGGAACATCTCCGTGCTTTATATGTCCCCACCAAATCATAACATCTGTGTTTTCGAGTAGCTCATCGGTAATACCGCAATTTTCGTCATCAAGTGTAGCAGTAGTAACCTCAATATCCTCGTTCTTGCCAAGAAATTCAGCGATAGCACTGTGAATACCGTTAGGATAAATTGCGCTAACCTTCTCGTCGAATTTTTCGTGAGCGTACTCATTCCAAACAACAACTCTAATCATAATAAGAACCTCTCAAATTAAAATAATTTTACTACATAAAGTATATCATAAAGGCACTTGAAATGCAAGAGATTGAGCGAAAAATATTGACATTTTGCCAAAGAAATGATACCATAGAGTTAATAAAGCAAAATCAAGGAGGAAATATGGTCAATTTAGGTAATGATTGGGACGAAATCCTCTTAGGCGAGTTTGAAAAGGAGTATTATCTGTCTATAAGACAGACCTTGAAAAACGAGTATTTTTCGCGCACGGTGTTTCCACCAATGCACGATATATTTAATGCCCTTAAATATACCCCCTACTCAAAAACGAAGGTTGTTATTTTAGGGCAAGATCCGTATCACGAGATAGGGCAGGCACACGGACTATCCTTTTCGGTAAAAAGAGGTGTGAAAATCCCACCCTCGCTCGTCAATATCTACAAGGAGCTGAACAGCGATATAGGGATGAAAATTCCAACCCACGGAGAGCTTACCTCGTGGGCAAGGCAGGGAGTTTTACTCCTGAACGCCACCCTTACAGTGCGAGAGGGAATGGCAAATAGCCACAAGGACATAGGCTGGGCAATATTTACCGACGAAATAATAAAAAAGCTTGATAAAAACGATAACCCCATAGTGTTTATCCTTTGGGGTGCAAACGCTCGCAGTAAGAAAAAATACATAACCAATAAAAATCATTTAATCATCGAAAGCGCACATCCGTCACCGCTCTCCGCCTTTAACGGCTTTTTCGGAAGCAAGCCATTTTCAAGGGCAAACGCCTTTCTTATTTCGAATGGCGTAGAGGGCATAAATTGGAATAGCGTAAACGAGGAATAGGAGCATAAAATGAAAACGTCAACAGAAATTTGGTCAAGCTCGCAGATTGTAGGCGAGGAAAAGGCAGTAGAGCTTGTTGCAAGAGCAGGATTTGATGCGTGGGACTTTTCAATGTTTGAAATGGCACGCATAGATTGGAACACCTACACATTATTGGATAAGCCTCACCCCCTGAACGGAAGCGACTACATAAAATTTGCCAAGACTCTTCGCAAAATAGGCGAGGATAACGGCATCTATTGCAACCAATCACACGCGCCCTTCCCATCATCTGCTCCTGGTGTTAAATCATACCTTAAAAGAGCAATCGAATGCACCGCAATTGCAGGCGGAGAAATTTGTATAATCCACCCCGATAACAATCAAACTCCCGAGAGAAATGCAGAGTTTTATCTGGAGCTTCTTCCGTTTGCCAAGGAGCACGGAGTGAAAATTGCAACAGAGAATATGTGGAACTGGAAGGCAAATGCACCAACTGCGTGTAGCGCCGCTTGCTCGCACCATGACGATTTTCTTGCACACATTCTCGCAGTAAATGATCCGTATTTGGTTGCTTGCCTTGATATAGGACACGCAGAAATGGCAGGGCTTGATACAAGCGTGTACCAAATGGCTCACACCCTCGGCTCACACCTTCAAGCGCTCCATATCCACGATAACGATAAGCTCGGCGATAAACACCAAATTCCGTTTTCTATGAAAATAGATTGGAATATGGTGGCTAAGGCTCTGAAGGAAATCGGCTATGCAGGCCACCTCACCCTTGAAGCAGACAGATATATCGGCTCATTGAATCTTCAAACAGAGCATGAAACCCTCAAGGCGTTGAGGGAGCTCCATGCAGCAGTCTCTCGCCTTGACGAAATGATTAAAAACGCATAAAATAATACAAATCAAAAACTCCGCAGAGCTTCTGCGGAGTTTTTAATTGTCGCATTTTTACGACATCGTTTCATTGACACCAACCGAGCAAAATGTTAAAATAATGACACAAGCAGACACAACTCAACCTTAGAAAAGGAGATAATTATGAGAGTAAAATATTTGGGCTACGGTCAAAGCAAATTCAATATAGGACAAATTTACGAGGTTTTAACAATTGAAAACGGTTGGTACAGAATAATGAACGAAAATCACGACGAATGTTTGCTTCCGCCCAAGGCGTTTGAGGTGGTAGAGGGAAGCGCATCAAGCGTAGTTTTAAGAATAGCCTAATGAAAAAGAATGAGGAGAACAAAATGAGAAGAACTGAAGAAAAGCTGAAATGCCTCGACGAGCAGTATAACACCCTCGCTCGCAGAATTATATACGAAAGACTCTCCGACTTTGAATACGATCAAATAATTGAAGCTCTCCAAGACCTCGAGCTAAGAATGATAAAGCTTTCAATGACATTGAAAAACAATTAAAGCCCTGCTTTTATAGGGGGCTTTGCCGAAATAATAGAAAATATTGACATTTCGATGCTTCTTTGATATAATGAATATATACTTTGATTTTCATTCATAGCTCGAGGTGAAATTTTATGAGAGATTTTGTGCATCGGTTATTTAGTGAGAACAACTCAACACTTGAAATTGGCTTGTTTGATATTTGGCATATTTTGTATTTGGTTGTCATTTTCGGCACCTTCATTTCCCTTACGTTTCTGTTCAAAAACAAAAGTGAAGAGACTCGTCAAAGGGTTGTAAGAATCTTTGTATATCTTACTGTTGGCTTGTATGTTGCGGATTTTCTTATTATGCCACTCTCTGATAGCTATAATGGTATTAGTGTATATAAGCTACCCTTCAACGTTTGCACAATAATGGCAGTTTTAGCGCCATTTGCCGAATTTAATGAGCGCTTCAAACGCATAAAAACCCCCATAGTTATCATATCTGTTACTTCATCTCTTATGTGGATGTGCTATCCCGGCAGTGCTCTTGGAGGCCAACCGCCGTTTAGCTACATAATCTTCCAAACCTTTATGTATCACGGCCTGCTTTTCATTTGGGGTGCGCTAAATATTTCTCTTGGAAGAATAACACTAAAAATTTCAAAAATTTGGAAGGAATTTGTCGGTATTCTGTGTATTCTTGCTTGGGCTTGGTTCGGTAATACTATCTATGACGGAGAACAAAATTGGTTCTTTATAGAAAAAAGCATTTTCCCCTTCCTTAAGGACGAAATAATGCCGATAGCAGTGGTTTTCAGTGTCTTTGCCGGATGCCTTGCCGTGTACGGAATCTATTATCTTGCACGACTGATTTCTAACTCAATCGCAAAAAGAAATAATAAAAAAAGCACTTCAGCCTGAAGTGCTTTTTTAATACTGTCATACGGATTCCATATTGTCTCCTTTCAACAAATAAAAAATCCAACTCGCAAGAGTTGGATTTTTGGGGTGGATGATGAGATTCGAACCCACGGCCTTCAGAGCCACAATCTGACGCTCTAACCAGCTGAGCTACACCCACCAAAGAACGCTCTCCTATGGAGAGTTGTATAACTCCGTTGTGGTCAAGCGGAGCCCCGATGCCCTTCGGCTGGCGTACCCGGAGGGATTCGAACCCCCGACCTACTGCTTAGAAGGCAGTTGCTCTATCCGGCTGAGCTACGGGTACATAGCAAAAAAATGGAGCGAGTGATGGGAATCGAACCCACGCGACCAGCTTGGAAGGCTGGAATTCTACCATTGAACTACACTCGCAAATGTTTTGTATTTGTTTTTGCCCTATTATAATAACACATAGAAAATGCTTTGTCAATAGGAAATTTAAAATTTTTTCAAAAAGTTTTTGCGCTCCCTAAAAACGCTCTCCCCGCAAGGAAACACGAGGAGAGCACAGGGAGGCATAGCGGGGCAAGCGCTACTTTACGGCTACCGCAAAAGAACCCATATCAGCGAAGCTTTTTTCAAATGAGGTCATACCAATTGAAAAAATATTTCCTGCGGGATTGGCAAGAGTAACCGTGCCCTTGGTATAATCGTATCCGACAAGCACCATACAAGCCATATTTGACTTTAAATACAGAGTCTTACCGTCTACTACCCAAATGCGAGAAATTGAGGGGGTATTTTCAAAATCGTCGCATAACCAAACAATAACAGGTGTGCCAAGACTAACCTGACGGTAAAGCTCCCTTGCATTATAGCCTGTATAATCAACAGGAGTATGGGAGCCACCGTTAGCGTCTATGAATTTTTGAGCCGAATTTACAATTACGGGCGCAAGGCAACCGTACGAATTATACGTATCACGAGGATTGCCCGCATTCGCCTTGTAAAAATCGGTAAAGCCGACAGGCCCCTTGTCAAGATACAGGTCGCACAAATCACACTCGTTTACGTTATATTTCAAATATCTTAGCACCATTGCAAGAGATGTTATCTCGTCACCGCTCGGCAAATTCGGATACTGCGAGATATGCTCAAGTGAAATCAGGTGAGAGCTCGACATACTAATCTCGCTCTGGTAAATCTTTCCCTCAACGTTGAGAGAGCTTAGATTAACCCCACCCTGACCTTGAAAATCAAGACCTATATTTCCCGAAATTCGTATAACCGAGCCGTCACTAAAATCCGCAATTTCGATGGAGCTTGCCTGCAAAAGCGTTGATTTTTCCTTCGATGGCTTGACAGTAAATGTGCTTTCCTGACCGTTTACTATAAGTGAACCGCTGCATTCTCTTGAAATTCCCTCGTCAGAGTCGAGATAAAGCTCCGCATTTATGTAGAGCTTGCTCTCACCCTCGTATTTCAAGGTGCTCCATTCCACACGAAGCCTTGCAGGGCAAAAATATTCACTCAAAATCGTACCGCTTTCATTAAGCGACACATTTTTTGTGACCTCACTTTCGCTTGAGCTTTCGCTTGATGCTTGCTCCTGTGAGGAGCTTTCGAGCTGTGCTCCCTCTTCGTCATCGCTCGGCTCTCTTGCGCCAACGTAGAAAACCATGGCGCATACCACACAGGCGATAATCAAAATAACACACGATAAATACTTTTTCATTTTCAAATTCCTTTCTTGATGCTTTGAATTTCTTATGTAGGCTTGTCCTGTAATTTATTTTACTGCAAAAATTTTCCATTTCAACACCAATCGCTCGACCAAAAACGACCACTACCGACAATACGACATAAATCTGCCAAGGGAAATGTCGAGCGCACCTCGGAAATGTAAAATTCTAAGCTACGAAAAATTCAAAATAACCTTCAAAACCCTTTCATAAATCACTTGTAATTTGTTAGTATTTGTGATATAATTAAAGTGTATCATACTTTAATGAAAAAGAGGTTTTAATATGTTTTCTTTAATTAATTCATCGGCTTTGCTTATTATTACAATATGTGTTTTGATTTGTTCTTCTATCTATGTTATAAAATCAATTTATCAATTCTTTGAATGGCTTTTTGGCTTTTTTGTCAAGGAAGAAAATGAATAAATTTTCATAGAAAAAACAATTATACAATACATATATAGATTTTTCAAAAAAGAGGTGCGAAATGGAAACAAGGCAGAGAATAGAAAAGCTTCGTGCAACGCTCAAATATCACGCAAAAAGATATTATGAAAACGACGCCCCCGAAATTTCCGATTTTGAATACGATAAAATGTTCGAGGAGCTAAAGGCTCTCGAGGCGGAAAATCCTCAATATTATGATCCTACATCTCCTACGCAAAGAGTCGGCGGAGCAGCACTTGACAAATTTGAAAAGGTAAAGCACGAGGTTAGAATGGACTCTCTTTCCGACGTGTTCGATTTCGATGCGCTGCGTGCGTTTATAAGACAGGTGAAAATTGAGGTTGGCGAGGACACGGAATTTTCCGTTGAGCCCAAAATTGACGGCCTTAGTGTATCGCTTGAATACGTGGACGGAATCTTAACCGTTGGCGCAACCCGTGGTGACGGAATAACGGGCGAAAATGTAACCTCCAACGTAAAAACCATTCGCTCAATCCCTCTTGAAATAAACGAAAAAATCAATCTGACAGTTCGTGGCGAGGTCTATATGCCACGTGCATCCTTTGAAAGACTCAATAGGATAAAGGAAGAAAACGGCGAAGCGCCGTGGGCAAATCCAAGAAATGCCGCCGCAGGTTCACTGCGTCAGCTTGACTCAAAGGAAACCGCAAAGCGAGGCCTTGATATATTTGTATTCAACTATCAATCGGGTTCTTTAAATGACGATACAGTAACAACACACTCTCAAGCAATCGAAAGGCTTAGCTCCCTTGGCTTCAAAACAATTTCTATGCTTGCCATCACCTCTGACGAAGACGAAATCATAAGGGCTATCGAACGCCTCGGTGATTCACGCCCTGATCTTCCGTATGACATTGACGGTGTTGTAATAAAGGTAAACTCCCTTGAAAAAAGAAGGGAAATGGGCGAGGGCACAAGCACACCGAAATGGGCAGTAGCCTATAAATTCCCGCCCGAGCAAAAGACAACAAGGCTTCTTGATATCATAGTGCAGGTTGGCAGAACAGGTGTTTTGACACCGCTTGCCGAGCTTGAGCCGGTAAGGCTTGCAGGAACTACCGTATCAAGAGCAACCCTTCACAATATAGATATCATAAGGGAAAGAGATATCAGAATAGGCGATATGGTCATCGTTCAAAAGGCGGGAGATATCATTCCCGAGGTCGTTGGAAGCATTAAGAGCTTAAGAGAAGAGGGAGTTGCTCCCTTTGAGATGCCAAGTGTATGCCCATCGTGCGGCTCCGAGCTTAAATATGACGATGCGGGCGAATTTGTTGAGGGTGACGAGGACTTTACTCTCGGTGCTCTCAGATGTATAAATTCTCTTTGTCCTGCTCAGCTTGAAAGAAATATAACGCATTTTGCGTCCAAAAAAGCTATGAATATCGACGGAATGGGTGGCAAAATGGTCAAGCTTTTGCTTGATAATCATTTAATCCACGATGCATCGGACCTCTATTTTATTCAAAAGGAAGAAATCGAGGCGCTTGAAAGAATGGGTGAAAAGAGCGCCGAAAATCTTATAAATGCAATTGAGGCATCAAAGCAGGCAGGACTTGCAAGACTCATATACGCTCTCGGTATTAGACATATCGGAGAGGTTGCCTCTGCGGAGCTTGCATCAAAATTTACCTCAATAGATGCGCTTTTTGAAGCGACAGAGGAACAAATTTGCGAAATAGAGGACTTTGGACTCATAATGGCAAAAAGCGTTATCGAATTTTTTGCACGCCCAAGCACTAAATATATAATAGATAGGCTAAAATCTGCAGGCGTGCTCATCGAGGAGCTGGCCCCTGCACTTAAAACAAATGAATTTGAGGGACTTACCTTCGTGCTTACAGGCACACTTGAAAATATGACTCGTGACGAGGCTGCGGAAATGATAAAGGCAAGAGGCGGCAAGGTTTCCTCATCTGTATCTAAAAATACAAGCTTCGTTTTGGCGGGAGATGCGGCAGGCTCAAAGCTTACCAAGGCTCAAGCACTCGGTGTTAAAATCATTGACAAGGAAGAATTCCTTAGAATGTGTGGGGTAAGCAATGTATAATATAAGCGCAGGCGCAAGCAAGGCGATAAGGATGCTTACTGAGGCGGGCTTCGAGGCGTATGCCGTTGGAGGCGCAATCCGTGATATTCTTATGGGCAGAGTCGCAAATGATTTTGATATTACAACCGGCGCAACCCCCGAGCAGATGAAGGACGTCTTCAAGAATGAAAGAGTAGTCGAAACGGGAATTGCCCACGGCACGCTTACTCTTGTATGCGATGGTGAATGTGTGGAGATTACCACTTATCGTGTTGACGGCGAGTATATTGACAACCGTCACCCCGAAAGCGTCGAGTTTACAACAGATATATCATACGACCTGTCAAGGCGTGACTTTACTGTAAACGCTCTCGCATATAACCCGATTACAGACAGATTCCTTGACCTTTTCGGAGGCCGAGAGGATATTGATAACAAAATTATAAGAGCAATAGGGGAGCCGTCAAGGCGTTTTGGAGAGGATGCTCTGCGAATACTTCGTGGACTACGGTTTTCATCAACACTCGGCTTTGAAATTGAACCGAGCACGGCACGGGCAATGCTCGAATGCGCCCCGCTTCTTGCGAATATTTCAAGAGAGCGAATTGCAACAGAGCTAAATAAGCTTTTGTGCGGAGAAAACGCATCAGCAGTAATATTGAAGGGCTATGATGTACTCAGCTACATAGTACCCGAGCTTAAGCAAATGAACGGCTTCGACCAAAAAACGCCCTGGCACGTGTACGATATTCTTGAGCATACCGCAAGAACGGTCGAAAATGTCCCGCCTGCTTTGCACTTAAGGCTTGCGGCGCTTCTTCATGATATCGGTAAGGTGCATACCTTTTCTGTCGATGAAGACGGACAGGGGCATTTCTACGGACACGGGGCGATAAGTGAACGACGTGCAAGAGAATTCTTTGAGGAATATAAATATGATAATGCGACAAGAGATGCTGTATGTAAGCTGATATCCCTTCATGATACGTATATCGACGAGGATAAAATTTACATCAAAAAGCGTCTTAACCGAATAGGGAAGGAAGCATTTTTTGACCTCGTAGCGCTTCAAAGAGCAGATAATCTTGCTCAAAATCCCGAAAGGGTAAATCTCGAGCATTTTGACAGAGTGATAGCTCTCGCATCTGAAATTATAAGCGAAGCGGAGTGCTTTTCCTTAAGGGACTTGAAAATCAACGGAGATGACCTCGTTGCCCTCGGAGTAAAGCCGGGCAAAAGAATAGGAGAACTCCTTCAACTACTCTTGAACGAGGTAATTGAGGAAAAAACAGAAAACGAAAGACAAGCCCTCTTGAACAGAGTTGAGGCGGAAATAGGAGAATAATATGCAATACGAAAACAATTTTTACAAGGGCTACAATCTTGGTGAGCTGCCAAGAGATAGCATAAAGGAGCTCGAGGAGCTTTCCCATATCTGCGCCACAGAGGGAATAGTAATGCTCGAGAATAAAAATAACACTCTCCCACTTAAAAAAGGCGACAGAGTGTCTGTTTTTGGACGAATTCAAAGAGAATACTATAAAAGCGGAACAGGCTCCGGCGGACTCGTCAATGTAAAATACGTCACAAATATTCTTGACTCTCTAAGAGAATGCGAGGATATCGAGATAAACGAGGAGCTTGCAAAAATTTATGCCGATTGGATAGTAGATCACCCCTTTGACTTCGGTAAAGGCTGGGGACAGGAGCCGTGGTGCCAGCAGGAGATGGAAATAGACCTTGCTACTGTCCAAGGTGCTCGTAGCTTCGGTGATGTTGCAATTATAGTAATAGGCAGAACCGCAGGAGAGGATAAGGATAACTCCGCCTCTGAGGGCAGCTATCTCTTGACCGAAAAAGAGGAGCTTCTTATTAAAACAGTTACCTCTGTGTTCGAAAAAACGATAGTTTTGCTCAATGTCGGTGCAATCATTGATATGAAATGGGTAAAAAAATATAACGTTTCATCTGTCCTCTATTTGTGGCAGGGCGGCATGTGCGGAGGAAAAGCATGTGTTGATGTTCTTATGGGTAAGGCCTGTCCAAGCGGAAAGCTCTCCGATACGATAGCGTACGATATCACGGATTATTCCTCAAGCGCCTATTTCGGTGCTAAAGACGAAAACTGCTACGTTGAGGATATCTACGTCGGATATCGCTATTTTGAAACACTGGCACCCGATAAGGTTCTTTATCCATTCGGCTACGGTCTTTCCTATACAACCTTTGAAACAACGGCGAACGTGTGTGAAGACACGGGCAAAATCATAGTTAAGGCAACAGTTAAAAATACGGGAGATGTGTTCGGAAAAGAGGTCGTTCAGGTCTATTTCGGCGCTCCCTGCGGAAAGCTTGGCAAAAGTTCTAAGGAGCTTATTGCATACGCAAAAACCGACCTTCTTGCGCCAAATGAATCCCAAACGTTAGTGTTGGAATTTGAAATTGATAAAATGTGTGCCTATGACGATAGCGGAGCTACCGGCTATAAGAGCTGCTATGTTCTCGAGCAGGGCGATTACAAAATATACGTCGGAGCAAGTGTTGTCGATGCAAGGCATATCTTTACATACACACAGGATGTGATCAAGGTAGTTCAAAAATGTACAGAGGCATTATCTCCTGTCAAGCCCTTTAAGCGTATGAGGGCGAACGGGGACGGTACCCTTTCGTATGAGGATGTTCCCACAAGAACGTATAGCGTAAAGAAAAGAGTAAGCGACAATCTTCCAAATGAAATTGCCTATACCGGAAACAGAGGAATAAAACTCGAACAGGTAAGACAGGGCAAGGTAACCATGGACGAATTTGTCGCTCAGCTCAGTGATGAGGAGCTTTGTTGTCTTGTAAGAGGCGAGGGTATGAACAGCCCTAAGGTCACCCCCGGCACGGGAAGCTGCTTCGGTGGTGTTACCGAGGAGTTGATTTCCTATGGAATTCCGATTGTTTGCACTACCGACGGACCGTCCGGAATCAGAATGGATAGTGGGCTCTTGGCAACAAGTATGCCAAACGGAACCTGCCTTGCCTGCACATTTAACACAGACCTTATAACAGATTTATACGCCCTTGAGGGTGTCGAAATGACGGCATATGAAATAGATATCATTCTCGGCCCGGGAATAAATATTCACAGAAGCCCGCTTAACGGTAGAAACTTTGAATATTTCTCCGAGGATCCGTATCTTTCGGGAACTATGGCGGCGGCTATCTCAAAAGGACTCTCAAAAGCAGGCGTGTACTGCACAATCAAGCACTTTATGGCTAATAGCCAGGAGTGGTACAGACACCATACAGACTCAATAATCTCCGAGCGCGCAATAAGAGAGATTTACGCACGTCCCTTCGAGATTGCCGTAAGAGAAGGCAACGTAAAGGCGATAATGACCGCATATAATTGCGTAAACGGAACACACGCCGCATCCTGCTATGACCTTACGAAAACTCTGCTCCGTGACGAATGGGGCTTTGACGGCTTCGTTATGACAGACTGGTGGGCAAAAATTACCGACCTTGACGGAACAGAGAGCAACAATGACTATGCAAGTATGGTTAAAGCAGTAAACGATGTTTACATGGTAATGGAAAATGCCAAAACCAATAATGATAACCTTATGGAGTCCTTGAAAAACGGATACCTGACAAGAGCAGAGCTTCAGGTGTGCGCTAAAAATATATGCGCTCTTGTAATGTACACTCACGCATATGAGCGTTTCCGTGAAAATGGCTTTAAATATGATATTTCCGACCTTGATACATCAAATATGAGCGAGGTTCAGGTTATTGAGGATATAACACTTGATGCTCCGTGTCCGATAAAGCTTGAAAAATCAGGAAAATATATTCTTGAGGTGGAATTCACATCGCCCCTTCCTGAGCTTGCGCAAATCAGCATTGACATAAAGGTCGATAATGCGGGCGCGTGTACTGCAGTAGCAAAGGGAACGAACGGCGAAACGGGAAGAATTAAAACTCCGATTTCTGTAATGAATTGGAATAAAAATCTTATCTTCTCATCGAAGGCGGATATTAAAATCTCAAAGGCTCGTTTGTTGAACTGAAACACAAAAAGTAAAGCATAAAAACAAAATGCCGACCACATGGTCGGCATTTTTGATTAACCGTTGTATATGTTGTATGTAGGAACAAGCTCCTTAACAAGAAGCTTTATCTCATCGCTTTCGGCATACGCCTCGTCATACAGACGATCAAGCATAAGAAGAAGCTTGTCCTCGTCAAATTCAATAGGCTTGCCTATGCTGATCTTGTCATTTGCAGTCCTTGTTAAGCCCTCCTCCTCCATAAGCCGCTCCTCGTAGAGCTTCTCACCGGGGCGAAGTCCGACAATTTCAATTTTTATATCCTTGTTCGGCTCGTATCCGGATAGACGAATGAGATTGACTGCAAGGTCATAAATCTTGACCTGCTCACCCATATCAAGAACAAAGATTTCACCGCCCTGAGCATAAGCTCCTGCTTGAAGCACAAGGCTAACGGCCTCGGGAATGGTCATAAAATACCTAATAATGTCCTTGTGAGTTACAGTAACGGGCCCGCCTGCCTCGATCTGCTTTTTGAAAAGCGGAATAACAGAGCCGTTGGAGCCGAGAACGTTTCCAAAGCGAACGGCAACGAATTTGGTCTTTGAGATTTTTGCAAAGTGCTGAATGATCATTTCGCAAACTCTCTTTGTAGCACCCATGATATTCGTGGGGTTTACTGCCTTATCGGTAGAAATCTGAACAAAGGTTTTAACACCGTACTTGTCGGCGCATTTAACGACCTTGTATGTACCTATGATGTTGTTTTTAACCGCTTCATTGGGACTTGCTTCCATAAGCGGAACGTGCTTATGTGCGGCTGCGTGGAATACTATATCCGGCTTGTAGGTCTTGAAAATGTCATCCATGCGAACACTGTCACGAACAGATGCGATAAGCGTTACGAGGTTCAAATCAGTAAGCTCTCGTTTAAGCTCCTGCTCGATTTCGTAAGCGTTGTTTTCGTAAATGTCAAGAATGATAAGCTGCTTCGGAGAATGTCTTGCAATCTGCCTGCAAAGCTCACTGCCTATCGAACCGCCACCACCTGTAATCAAAACAACCTGGTTTTTGATATATCCCATAATTTCGGAAAGGTTAGTCGAAACGGGATCTCTGCCGAGAAGGTCGTGAATGTCAACGTCACGAAGACGCTTGACGGAAACCTGACCGTTGATAAGCTGGTATATGCCGGGAAGCACCTTAACCTCGCATTTGCAATCAACACAAATGCTTGAAATTCGTTTGATAACATCACCCTCGGCGGAGGGGATAGCAATTATTATAAGCTCAATATTATTTTCTTTTGCAATCCTGGGAATGTCTTTTGTGAAGCCGAGTACCTTTTTTCCAAAAAGATTGCTTGACTGCTTCATAGGATCGTCATCGGCAAAGCCAACAACGTGATAGTGAATCTTGTTTGAATTGAGAATTTCTCTTGTGATAGCTGCGCCTGCGCTGCCTGCGCCAACAATAAGAACTCTTTTTCCTTCACCGTTGCGTTTGACAGAAATGGCTCTTTTGAATGATGTTACAACTCTGTATGCAAAAACTACTCCAGAGGAGATGACGTTGTTAAAAAGCCATATAACGACACAGCCCTGAATTGTGATGCAGGAAATCGGCAAAAAGCAAATTATGATATTTGCAAGCAATATCACAAAATTTATGGCCGAGATTTTCAAAAGCTCAAGCATTCCTGCAAAGGAAAGAGCACAGTGGTGAAGCCTTGTCGCCCAAACTCCCGCTATGGTAATAGCCAATCCCACGATAAATATTGGACAGGCGTCGTGAATCACCGTTGAAAAACCGTGATTAAATATAAATATGTGGTTCAAAAAAACCGATAACGTGTACCCTGCGCACAGCACAAGTGCAAGGAGATACGGCTTTATGATGTGACGAATCGAAGCTTTCATTTCATATCCTCTTTATGTGTAAGACAACTGCGCGTAACACTAAATGCGACAGTAATTCATAAATATTTTACACGAAATTTGTTGCCTTGTCAATATTTTTGTGACAAAAATGCTACTCGAATTATTGGAAAACAATCAAATCAAGGAAATACAAAAATATTTCCGAATACCCCTTGAAATATAAAATAGAATGTTGTATGATATATAGTGAGAAAAAATGCACGTGATAAAAACGGAGGAAACATAAAATGGCTTTGGAATTCGATAATGAGTTTGAATCGGGTGTTGACATAAGAATTGTTGGAGTAGGCGGAGGCGGAAACAACGCAGTAAATAGAATGATTACATCGAACATAAAGGGAGTGCAGTTTATTGCGGTTAATACCGACCGTGCGGCGCTTTCTAAGTCCGAGGCGGCGACAAGAATTTGCATAGGTGAGCAAATCACCAAGGGTAACGGTGCCGGCGCAAATCCCGAAATGGGACTTCGTGCCGCAGAGGAGAGTGTAGAGGAGATAAGAAATGCGCTTCTCGGCGCGGATATGGTGTTTATTGCAACCGGAATGGGTGGCGGAACGGGAACGGGTGCTGCGCCGGTTGTTGCAAGAATTGCCAAGGAGCTTGGAATTCTGACTGTCGGTATTGCTACGAAGCCTTTTAAATTTGAAGGCCCTCGCAGAATGGCTCAGGCTGATGCGGGAATTACCGAGCTTTCAAAATACGTTGATGCGCTTGTGGTTATTCCTAACGAAAGGCTCAAGGAGGTCTCCGAGGAGAAAATTACGCTTATGAACGCATTCGCTAAGGCGGATGACGTTTTGAAGCACGGCGTAAGAAGCATTTGCGACCTTATTAACGTCGTTGGCTTTATCAATCTTGATTTCGCCGACGTGACGGCTGTTATGAAAAATGCGGGACTTGCGCACATGGGCGTTGGAGAAGCGACGGGACCTGATAAAGCAACCAAGGCGGCAGCAGCGGCAATAGCCAGCCCGCTTCTTGAAACATCTATCAAGGGCGCACACGGTATTATTATCAATATCACTGTTTCTCCCGATGTAGAGCTTGACGAGGTTGATATTGCCTCAACTATGATTACAGAGGAGGCTTCAAATGATGCCAATATCATTTGGGGAGCAACCTTCGATCCTACTCTCGAGGACACCGTTAAGGTAACAATTATCGCAACGGGGTTTGATAAGCTTCCAAACAAAAATGTCAAAATCGGCGCTGATTCCGTTGATGAAACAACACTGAAGCGTAGTCCCGATATCACTGATGACGATTGCTCCGACGTTATAGATTTGATTAACAGAGCAAGAAGAAATCAAGGTGACGAATTCGGAGATAAAAGATATTGATTAAGCTTTGATTAGGTCGAAATTATATATTCTTATTATAAATATCAATTATTTAATGTAGGAAAATCGCAGTCAATGGGCTGCGATTTTTCATAAAAATCACAAAATTTTGTGAAAAATGACCGAAAAATGAACATAATTATTGAAAAAAACCACTATGTTTTTGTGCAATATGTAGATTTTTAATCAAAAAAACACTTTAACTTGACATGCAAAGCCTAAAATGATATAATGTTTTAGGCAATAGCGCCATTAAAAAGGTATATTTATACAATTTTATAGGCATTGCCCAAATACGATACCTCGTTCCAATAGGAACTGATGTATAAACATTTATTCTGAGAAAAGGAGGAAAAAAATGCCAACCTTTAACCAACTGGTAAGACAAGGTAGATCGGACAAGACCTACAAGTCAAAGACACCCGTTCTTCAAACAACCTTTAACACCTTGAAGAACAAAGTAGTTGAGCAGAGCGCACCTCAAAAGAGAGGCGTATGCACAAAGGTTACGACAACCACACCTAAGAAGCC